>CAZNDN010000172.1:0-7494 GCA_964571815.1 uncultured Fibrobacterota bacterium
GGTCAAGGCGTCCCGCATGGATCCGGTGGATGCTTTGCGGTATGAGTGATGACAAGACAAGAAGACAAGACCGGGTCGGGCCTACGTAAGTCATTGAAAAAAAACTTACTGCGCAAGATTTGGCATAAAGCAAGCACCAAAAAATCAAGGACTTACGGCGTATCGTCGAATATTTCACAATTGCTGCACGAAGAGACCGAATCCTGGTTCGATCTTCCCGATAATCGTGTCAAATTGCCGGTTGGCAGGATGCATCGATTGATTCGAAGGCCCGTATGTCTTGGTAGCTTACAATGTAGAAGCCGTCTTCCCGGTAACTCCTGTCTCCGCCGTAGATTACGGCGCCCGTATGACAGCCGGGGTTGATCTTCCGGTAGAAGCGGAGGTTCTTGAAGAAGTCGGAAGTTATTGTAGAACCGGATTTTATTTCGACGGGGAACTGAGATACGCCGAAATCGAAAAGGCAATCGATCTCATGGCCGACATTGTCTCGCCAGAAGTAGAGGTTTGGAGGGTTGCCCGCGTGGAGACGCTGCTTGAACAACTCGGCCACTATGAACGACTCAAAAAGCGGCCCCCGCAGAGGGTGAAACGCCAGGTTCGGCGCGCTCTCCACGTTGAGGAGATTGCAGGCGAGTCCGCAGTCGTAGAAGTAAAGCTTTGGTGATTTAACCATTCGCTTGTTGAAATTCATGTGGTGCGGCCGGAGGAAGAAGGTGATGAAGCTTGCCTCCAACACCGAAAGCCACCCCGCCACCGTGACATGGTTCAAGCCGACGTCGTTGCCGAGGGAATTCATGTTGAGAAGCCGGCCGCATCGTCCGGCGCACATCCTCACGAACAGATCAAACCGCGAAAGATCCCGCACGTTAAGCAGTTTCCTGACGTCGCGTTCGACATAGGTTCGAAGGTAAAATGACAGTGCCTCATGAGGACGGAGACCACGGTCAAAGATGCGCGGGTAAAACCCGGTAAAAAGGATGGAGTCGAGATCGGGAGTAGTCCGGCCGTAATAGATCTCGCCCCAGGAAAACGGCAGCAGGGTTGCCAGTGCGGTGCGTCCCGCAAGAGTCTCTGAAACCTGTTCCATTACCTCCAGATTGGCGCTCCCCGTCAAAATGAATCTTCCCGCGGCCGGGTCACGGTCCACCCGGTCCTGGATGTATGAAAGAAGCTCCGGCGCGTACTGGATCTCGTCGAGGATCATCCTTTCGCCGTGTCGAGCGAGGAATCGCACGGGATCAGTTTCAGCTTCCCTGCGGATTGAGGGATTCACCAGGTTGAGCCACTGATGACCGCCAAAGACACTTTTGCAGAGGGTAGTTTTTCCTGACTGACGAGGGCCGGTCAGCGTAACAACCGGGTATTCGTCCGCATATCTCCGAATGACAGCCGAGAGTTGTCTCTTGACCATTTCCCGCCCCTATACGCCTCTTCTTGTTATTTGTTATTTAAAATAACATATTGTAAGAAAAAATGCAAGTATCTAAAATATTTAGAGTTACAATATGCCATATTTTAAACCAATCTTCCCGGCGGGAGGGCCGGCTCAGGTGATCGGAAGTCTCTCACCTCGCCCAAGAGTTGCCGATTCAACCTGGCGATAAACAGCTCCATGCGTGTGGGGAATGTGGCGAATCAAGACTTCGGGCGGCTGGGTCGCGTGAATGCCCCTGCGAGCAAATCAGGCACAGCGGGTCGGGCCTGCGTATGTCATTCCGGTCGATGTTGAATGACACAAACACCAGGAATCAAGGATTGACAGCGTATCGTCCGATATTTCACAACTGCCCTGTAAAGACATTTGACCTTGATTCAACCTTCCCGAGATTCAGTTCAAACCGCCGGCCGGCAGGACGTATCGATGGATTCCAAAGGCCGTATGTCGTTATGGCTTGCTATGTAGAAGTCGTCTTCGCGGCAACCTCTGCCTCCGCCGTAGGTCACGGCTCAGGTATGACAAGCAGGGTTGATGTTCCGGTAGAAGTGGATGTCGTTGAAAAAGTCGGAACTCACGGTGGGGCCGGGTTTTGTTTCGACGGGGAACTGGGATATGGCGAAATCGAAAAGGCAATCGATCTCATGGCCGACACTGTTTCGCCGGAAGTACAGGTTTCGGCACTTGCCCTCGTGGCGACGCTGCTTGAACAACTCGGCCACTATGAACGACTCAAAAAGCGGCCCCCGCAGAGGGTGAAACGCCGGGTTCGGCGCGCTGTCCATGGGAAGGAGTCTGCAGGCGAGTCCGCGGTCGAATGGGTAAAGCCGCGATCTTCCTGCTTCAAGGCCGAGCCGGCGCCGGAGCATCATCCACGCATCATTCGTCGGTGTCTTTCAGTTGACCGCGATGAACCGGCCGTGCATCCTTTCATCCGCATGCTCGAGCATGTCCGTCAAAGCCTTACGTGATGTCGCGCCGCGGCCTACATCTCGCACTGAAGTGTTCTGATCGTGAGCAGCCTTTGCCGGAGTCACTCTCCGACGCCAATGCACACAGCCCAGCTCCAGCGAGAACCGAAACGGCCCTCGTTGAATTGCGAAATACAACCGCACAACCAAACCGAACCTGAGAAACGGAAATGTACAGCCCTGCAAGGAAGAAGTGGGAAATATGCCGACCAGCCTGAAAGCTGGCCTGCTCAGGGCGATTCGTCGTGGGATCTACGCAAAATGAATCGCATCTGATCTCAGCGCCGCACGCAACGGTGAGCAGTTCCGGAAACACATGTTCTCAGAAATATGCACGCCGTGGTCTTGCCTCGGCATAGAGGCGGGATGTATTATGAGATACGAAAGGAAACGACTTTCGTAGTGCAGCTTGCGGACATTATATGAATGCGACCCTGATCTCATACGGAGGGCACACCATGCTTCGGCACACATTAGGTTTCCCGATGTTTTCATTGTTGTTCTGCTTTCTCGCAACGCTCTCCGCACAGGAGATATACGTGTCTCCCGACGGCGCGCAGGATGGTAACGGGTCGGTGAGTTCACCTTTCCCAACCATTGAAAAGGCCCGGGACAAGGTACGGGAGATCAACGACGGCACGGAAGACGTTGTCGTCTATTTGCGCGGCAACGCCAACGGCGGGTATTTCTTTCTGGATTCAACCCTTGTGCTGGATGCGCGAGACGGTGGCAAGAACGGTCACAAGGTGATCTACCGGAATTTTCCGGGAGAGAGACCGGTGATATGCGGCGGAAGGCTGATTACGGGATGGGAGAAGATCGACGGTTCCACCCCGGAAAAGTGGAAAGCCACTCTTGACCACCCGAAGAAGATCCGCTACCTGTTCGTGGATCATGTCCCCGGATACCGTGCAAGGGGACCGATGATCAGGCGTGGAGCAAACTGGGGGGACTACGAAGGACTCCCCCACGGATTCCATACCGACAACATATCCCTTTCGAATGCCCGGGATGTTGAACTTTACAAACGCTGACTCTGGGGCGACCACCAATTCTGCGTGGAGCGGATTGACAACAATTCCATTGTGGTCATGCAGCAGCCGTACTGGACTATCGGCAAAGACCACGGCACGGGATGGGAGGAAACGACTGAGTTTGTCGTGGAAAACGCTCCGGAGCATGTTGATGAACCCGGCGAATTTTCGTACGATCGCACCAACAAAGTCATCTATTATGTCCCCCGAAGCGGTCAGGACATGAACAGCGCGAAGGTGATCGCCAATAGTGTTGAGATACTGATCCAGGTTAAAGGCGCTTCGCCGAGTGAACAAGTGCAGGCCATCGAGTTCCGCGGCATTGCCTTCCACAATTCCGACTACCAGCTTGTCGAAGTAGACGGCTCTCACGGCTACACCTCACCCCAGACATCGTACGGTTTTGCCACCCATGTCTCAAGTGGTCAGGCTGCTTTTGAATTCTGGCGGGGGCATTTGCACATGCAGTCGGCGCTGCAAATGGTGCATGCCGAGAGTGTGCGGGTCGTGGGATGCCGGTTCGAATACTGCGGAGGCGCAGGGGTCGATGCGTACAATGACGTTCAGAACAGCACAATTGTCGGGAACGTGCTTCAATGGGTGGCGGGATCTTCCGTGTATGTCGGTGATTTTGAGCACGGGTCACGGGATGATATCTTCGCTCAGGATCTCTACCCCTCTCCGGCGGAACCTCAGTACTGGGTGCCGTGCAAGAATGTCTCGGTTGCCAACAATCTGGTTCGAAAGACAACGTGGGATTTCACCCATTCACCGGTGTTCATGGTGGCTTTCACGGAGGAGTGTGAATTCCTGCACAACGATATCGGACCCTGCGGATTCAACAGTATCAGCATGGGGCTGGGGTGGCTACATGAAGCCAACAACGGCCTCGATCCCAGTGGCACCGCCCGGAACAACCGTGTCGGCGCCAACAGGTTCAATGGTGCGGGCTGGGATCGTACCGAATGCAGTTTCATTTACTCACTCGGGCATCAACCCGGAACCGTTGTCGACAGCAACTACTGTTTTTTCTCGGGCACTACCGTCATGGGTAACCGGGAATTGGCGGACTGGGACCCGGTCACGGAAAAACCTGTATCTGATGCAGTCGCAGTTGGGGCAGTATATCCGGACTCGAAATCCTACGGACTCACCTACACGGACAATGTGTACGAAGGCAGTGAATGCCTCGTCTATACGTGGTGGAGTGGTGACGCCACGCACACGAACACACTCGACGGCGGTTGGTACAGCTCCGACGGCAAAGGCACCTGTTCCAGTGCGCTTACGGTAGTTGAAAATGCTCAGCCGTTCGACCGTCTGAACCCTCCCCCGGGGTGCCGGCAGATCATGGACAATGCCGGGCTTGAAAGCGATTGGGAACATTTGCTGGACGAACTCGACTGGACCCCGGGCATGCCCATATCCCCACGCGACACAACTCCTCCCACGGCACCGGCAAATCTTCGCTCAACGGACACGGCCGAAACGCACATTGATCTGGAATGGAACGAAGCTTTGGATAAGGAAAGCGGTATCGATCACTACAAGATCTACCGCGACGGCTCGGAGGTAGACACTACAACCGCTACTACTTTCACCGATACGGGTCTGAACGGTGCCACGGAATACCGGTATCGGGTTTCGGCGGTCAACGGTGATAGTGTGGAAGGCGCTCAAGGCAATGAGCTCGCCGTATCCACCGAGGCGGGCGACCATGAACCGCCGACAATTGACTCCATTTACTCCGCGGATGACCCAACAAGTGTAACCGTTGTTTTCAGTGAGTCGGTTGAGACCTCGAGCGCCGAATCTCCGGGAAACTACTCAATCAGCAACGGCATTACGGTTGCTGATGCTTCGCTGAGCGCCGACCTGAAAACCGTCATGCTCACTACTTCGCCCTTCTCCGAGGGAGTAACCTACACCATTACCATTGATAACGTGGCGGACCTTGCCCCGTCTCCCAATACCCTCTCGAATGTAGAAGCAACCTTCCGTTTCGATCCTGTCGTAACCGTAACGGCCGCGCCTGAAATTTCACCCGACGGGGGAGATCATGCCGATTCCGTTGTTGTTTCGGTCCAGTGTCCGGACAGTGGCGCAGACATATACTATACCCTGGACAACAGCCGCCCCGGCGCTTCAAGCACGAAATATTCGGGACCCTTTACACTGAGAGATACGACCACGGTCAAGGTTGTCGCCTTCGCCGACAGTCTCGATCCCAGCGACATCGTCTCGGCAACGTTCAATGTAGGCGCGGTTGAGACGGACACCATCAGGCCAAAGGCAGCAAACCCGACCTTTGATCCGAATGGGGCAGTATTCAAGGATTCCGTGGTCGTGGGAATTGCCGCTTCCACCGCCGATGCACGTATTCATTTCACCATGAACAACACCGACCCGGATTCCGGCTCGGCGCTCTTTGACACCGCGGTTGTGCTCAAGCGAACTACAACAATGAAGGCTATCGCCTTTGCTCCCGGACATCAGCCAAGCGATGTTGTCTCGGCAACTTTTGTACTCGACACATCTTCGCATACAACCACGTCGCCGGCGGCCAATCCGACAATCAGTCCCAACGGCGGAGCCTTTCAAGACTCCGTGGAGGTTAGTCTGGAAACGACTACGTCGGGCGCCCCGCTCTACTACAAGACCGACGGATCAGCACCTGATTCGACGACAAGGCTGTATTCTGGCTCACTGATCCTGAGGGAGAGTGTGACTCTCAAGGTCATTGCATGCGCAACCGGCCATACTCCAAGCGCGGTGGTGAGCGCCGATTTCACCATCACGCCGACACCACGGGAGATCGCCGAAGGAGTCTATACTGTCACAACCAGAGAGTTAGAGTGGCAGCCTGTCGGATTCAGCTACGAGCCTGAAGCTCCCGCACTGACCAGCATGCTTTCCGAACTTGGACCCTACAATTCGAGCTTGTGGCGCGCGGCAAAGTAGGAAAACGGGGCCTACCTGTTTTGCGACGGGAGCAACGACACGAGCTTTGCGTTTCAGCCGGGGCGCGTGTGCTGGTTGATAACCCGGGAGAGTGAAACGATCCCTTCGAAGGCAGGTACGTCGAGTTCGCTTTCCCAAAATGTAGTTATCACGATCCCTGCCAACGACTGGGCGGATTTCACTCTGCCTTTCACCTTTGAGGAAGGCGTGACCTTCGGTGAAATAAAGGCGGCAACGGAAGCGAAGGAATCCCGGTATCCGATCTTTTCATTCAGCGACGGGGCATTCGTCAATGTCACTGTAGCAGGAGGTCTGCCGGATACCGCCATCTGTAAACCTTCCCATTTCTACTTTGCCTACAACAACTCCGCATCCGACATGCAGCTGGTGATTCCTCCGCTTGAATCATCCGAATCAACGTATCTGACCAAGAGCGCATCCCGCGAGATGCGCACTCTTCCGCAACGGCACTGGTATGCGGTTATCAATTCAGCCGACTCGCACGGCAAAACCATCTCGGAACTCGTGATCGGAAACAGCCCCGACACATCGGTACGCCAAAACCGGGTCGGGCCTACGTAAGTCATTGAAAAAAAACTTACTGCGCAAGATTTCGCATAAAGCAAGCACCAAAAATCAAGGACTTACGGCGTATCGTCGAATATTTCACAATTATCCCGCACCAGTGCAGTGAATCGTCTTCCGGTTTGCCTGACAACCGGATCATACTGCCGGTTCACAAGACGGGACCCGGGGCTCACCGTTTGTTATGTGAATTCACATACTGTAAGAAGCCTTGCAAGCTACTGATATTGTGAGAGTTGGAATCTGCAACATCACGTTTCAAAACGGCACGGCTCGCCCGGAAGTACCCTACGCGACTGCAACGGCAAGGATCCATTCATCTGTAATTCAGGCAATCCTCAGCTCCGATACCTCCTCCCCTCACCCCTCCCCCCTCTCAAGCTCCCCCGCCTTGCCCAGAGCAAAGCGTGTCAGTATGGGACCGACAATCTCGAAGAGAATGCAGGTTGCGGTGACGGTGGTGATTACCGTGGTACCCAGGATCTCGCCGGAGTGAACGCCGCTT
>CAZNDN010000173.1:0-5294 GCA_964571815.1 uncultured Fibrobacterota bacterium
TGGCTGTAGGGAGAGCAGTAGTGGCCTCAAACGAAGCTCATCCGGCTTTCCCCCAGCCGGAAGATAATGTACCTGTTTGGAGATACATGTCCTTGGCAAAATTCTTGTATTTCTTGCGGCATAGATGCTTGACATTTGTTCGTTGTGACTGCCTGGGCGACCAGTATGAGGCCTCATATACGAACCACGATCTCCAAAAGGAAAATGCCATACTTGATGATTTACAAATGCATACCAGAAATGGGAACAAGGCTCAAGAGGTCATTCTGAGTCCTAATGCTCCCGACTGGATGGTGATTTTCCTGCCTGAAATTGTGGCAGCATTGGGGTATTCGTTCACAGTGAGGAAGTCTTCGATGACTGATCCTCCTCGCAGATAGTCGACCATTGCCGGAGAGCTGATAAACCCACCATCGGTTCGATTAAACGCTGAAAACATTGCGCGGAACGCAAAAACGGTTCATGTCTACCCTACGCCCGGCTGTGTTCCTTGCGTGGGCTTGTTACACGCAGGTTGTCAACTACTGTGGCCGAAGCGTGCCGTTGGCGGGGCGTAGTCCCTTGTTCACATGTCACAAGCTTATCTTCGAATGAATTTACGTGGGAGGCCCCGGAGACAAAATAATAGGGTAACTGTTCAAGCGCGACACCCGGTCAGCTCCGCAGCAGTTTGGCCTTTCACTGCCTGATCTCCTCTCTCCCCCCTCCCCGCAATTCTTATTTTACCAATCCGACACCACACACCCCCCGAAACAAGGAGTACTCTCATGCCGAAAGCCGCCGTTGCCTCGCGAGGGAAGAAGGGAAAAGCGCGCAATGCTCCCGCACCAAAGAAGATGACCACGAAAGCGGCCAATATCCGCAACTGGGCGACCACCGATGATGATGAGCTGAACCGGCGGCGCCTGCGCGCGCGGGAAGAGACATTCACGATCAGAAACCTCGACGCCGCACACAAGATATTCTCCAATTTCAGCGTGAAATCCCGCAGCGGCATGACGTACCGGGTTGAGATTCGGGATATTGCACAGCGGCACTTCTTCTGCACGTGCCGCGATTTTCGCGTCAACGGCCTGGGATCGTGCAAACACCTCGAAGCCGTACTGTTGCGCCTGCAGGCACGCTTCCCGCGCCTGTACCGGCAGGCGGAGAAGAACGGCTCGGAGCGAATCGACATTGTTGTCGATTCGGAAAACGAAACATTGTGTGTGGAGCGAGGTTTGGGGCAGTTGCCGCCGCCGGCGCGGAAGCTTTTCGACGGGGCGTCCCGGTCGATTGCCGGGGGCGATCCGGAGCATATCTACGAGCGGCTGTGCAAAATCGATCACCCCGCGCTGCGCCTCTCCGAGGAGATCGGGCACTGGCTGCACCGGCGTACGCACGAGCGCGAGCGCACCCGACTCCGGTGGGAATACGAACAGAAAGTACACAGCGGCGAGTTTCCGATGCACGAAACCCGGGTTCCCCTGTATCCCTACCAGCGCGACGGCATGCTTCATCTGGCATTCACCGAACGGGCGCTTCTGGCCGATGAAATGGGGTTGGGAAAGACCATCCAGGCGATCGCGGCCTGCGCCCTGCTCTACCGCATGGGCAAGGCCCGTCGTGCTCTGGTGGTCGCCCCCGCATCGCTGAAAACCGAGTGGGAAGAGCAGATTCAGCAGTTTACGGACCTGAGCTACCAGGTGGTGTACGGCCCGCGTCGCGCACGCCTGGCCCGGTACGACAACCCGCCGTTTTTCACGATTGTCAACTACGAGCAGGTACGCTCGGACACCCTTGACATGAACCAGCGGCTCGGGCCCGACATCGTGATTCTCGACGAAGCGCAGCGGATCAAGAACTGGAGTACGGCCACGGCACAATCGGTCAAGCGGCTGGAGAGCCGTTACGCGTTCGTGCTCACCGGCACGCCGATTGAAAACCGTATCGATGAGATCTACTCGATCGTGGATTTCCTCGATCCGACTGTCTTCGGGCCGCTGTTTCGCTTCAATCGACACTTCTATGAACTTGACGAACGCGGACGCCCGGCCGATTACCGCAACCTGCGCCTGCTGCAGGCCAAGATCGGGCCCCTGATGAAACGGCGGCGCAAGGGCGATGTCGAATCCGAGCTTCCCGGCCGCACGATCAGGAACTATTTCGTGCCGATGAGCGAGGAGCAGAAGGCAACGTACGCCGAGCACCAGAGCACTGTCGCGCGGCTTATGGCCATCGCGAAACGACGACCGCTGACAAAGCAGCAGCAGGAGAAACTCATGCGCGAGCTTGCCATGATGCGCATGATCTGCGATACGAACTATATCCTCGATCCGGGAGACAAGGTTTGTCCCAAGCTGGAGGAGCTGGACAAGGTTTTCGATGATGTACTTGCGGACAGCGACGTCAAGATCGTGCTTTTCTCCGAGTGGGTGCGCATGCTTGATCTGGTGCGCGAGCTGTGTCGGAAGAAAGGGATCGGGTGCGCCTGGCACACGGGTTCGGTACCCCAACGAAGGCGGAGGGCGGAGATCATGCTTTTTAAGAGCGATCCGGACTGCCGGGTGTTCATCTGCTCCGAATCGGGCGGGGTCGGCTTGAATCTGCAGAATGCCGGCATGGTGATCAATTGCGATCTGCCCTGGAACCCCGCAAAACTGGAGCAGCGAATCGCGCGCGTTTGGCGCAAACATCAGCGACGCAACGTGACCGTGATCAATCTGATCTCCGAGTACACGATCGAGCATCGGATGCTCGATACGCTTGCGGCCAAGCAGGGCCTGGCCGAGGGCGTGCTGGACAATATCGGGGACCTCAGCAAGATCACCATGCGCCGCGGGGCCGACAGTTTCTACAAGCGTCTGGAGCAAGTAATGATGACGCCGGAGAAACGCCGCAAAGCCCCGTACGAAATGCTGCCGGTGGAGCGAAGCGCGGCGTTTGCCGCGGATGTCAGGGAGGAGCTGAAGCAGCATCTTGTCGCGTGCGAAGAGCATTTTCCCGAAGACAACAACCACTCGGTGATCGTCACGGTGGTCGATCGCGATTGCGAAAGCAGGCGCCATGTTGTGCAGGGTATTCATGAGCGCTATTTCGGGCCCGAGGTGAGCGACCCGGCGTCGCCGGTGCATTGTGAACTGATCGACCGGAGCGCCTGGGAAACGCTCGGGCGATTGGAGGACATGGGACTGGTGCAACGGTCGGTTCGAGCGGTGCGGCCGCTCTATCCTTCCGACGAGCAGGACGAGAAACAACTGAAGCAGCGGGAAGAGCGCACGCGCAGGTTCAAGGCGCACTACGAGAAGAAGCTGAAAATGGCAAGGCTGCTCGTGGGGGGTGGTATGCCCGAGGAAGCGCGGCCGGCAGTGGTGGAGGCTATCACGTTCGGCGGGCGGGCCTTTGCGGAAAAACACGGGCTGCCCGCGCCCGAGGAAGCCTCCGGCGCGCTGGTCAACCCGATCGCGCCCTGCTGGAGCAGCTCGGCCGCTCCCCTGAAAGAATTTCTTTCGGGGGAAGTCGGCGCGACGACTGAGGTGCTTGCGCACCTGGAGACGGCCGGCGGCGCGATAGGATAAGCGAAGCAGAAAGGGCCCGGGCCCGATGGTACGAGAGAAATCAGATCTTGGTGTGCTGCCGGCTCTGCTCCATGAACCGTATCATGCCGGCTATTGCCTGATTAACCGGCACCTTGACCCCGTGGGTGATTCCCAGCCTCGCAAGTGCCCCGTTGAGCGCATCGATCTCCGTCCTTTTGCCCGCGCGAATATCCTGCAGCATCGACGATTCATGTTTCGCGGTGGGGGGGAGCATCGATGAGTAGAATGCATCGAGAAACGGCCCGGGAGAAGCCCAGTGTGTTTTCGTGCCCGATGCGCTCATGACCGTAAACGCTTCTTCGGCGATCGTGCGCATGATCCCTCGTGCATGCGTCGACTCACCCAGGGCGCCGTAGGGGACGCCGAGTATCGCGCCCAGGGGATTGAGCAGCGCATTGTACAGCAGCTTGGCCCACAGGTCCTGCTCGATTGTGTCCGAGACTTCGGAGGGTATCCCGCCTGAGTGGATTTTCTCGCACAGCCCGTGCATGGAATCCGACAGGCCGGGATCGAAATGCCCGATATGGATCGGGGCCGCGTGCACCGTGATTTCTACGCTGTTGGGCGCGCTCTTCCTGAAACCGGTAATAATGCGCGCGGCAAACACGCGGTCCCGCGGGAACAACGAAAAGAGCGTTTCGACGTTGCCGTAGCCGTTCTGGCAGGAAACAATGCGTGTGTTGCCGCCACTCACGCGGGGCACGGATACGAGATCGCGCGCGGCACGTTCGGTATCGAAGGATTTCGTGCAGACAAGGATGACGTCGAAGTCGTGGACGTCGATTTCCCGAACCGACGGCCAGGTGTGAAAATCACGAGAAGCGCACCGGCGGGCGCCGAATATCCCGTTCCACTCGAAGCCGTCGGTGGTCAGCTTCTCGTATGTGTCACCGCGCGCCACAATGCCGGTGGTGCAGCCGCTTTCGATCAGACAACCGGCCAGCCCCAGCCCCACACCGCCCGCGCCGATTATAAGGACCTTCACCTGTTTCCCCTTGGAGGTGGATTGCTGCTGCAGAACTCAAGACCCAGCTCCCGATTCATGCCGCCACCGGTGCGAATGAGGGAGGAGTTGCCGGCTCTGTTGCAGCCTTCGCTTTTCCGCAGAGCTTCTCCCGAGAGCCTCACTGAGCTGTGCATGCCCTTGAGAGGGCCTGAGAAGGTTAAATTAGCACATCCGTCGGGGGAATGCAAATGCCGTGGTGCGTGGATAGCGGGACCGTCTTGGTTCGTACCCGCCGACGGTACGGCACACGGTTAATTCCGGCAAAGGGCTACGGGCAGTGCCGATGGCTCGGCTTTCGTTTGGAACCTACCCGGCAAGTCTGTATATTTATTATTGCGGGAGTATTGGACCTTCCGGGAGTGAAAGGGATGCCGCATGTCGGAAACGGCGATCGAGGGCAGTGAGCGACGGTCCTTCGTAAGGATTGACACCACGTTGAGCGTCTATTTCAAGATAGGCGATCAACCGGCGAAAAAGGTATACACCGGCGCGACCAGCAATATCAGCCGGGGAGGATTGTGTCTGCAGGTTGTCGAGCATGCTGATGAGCTGCTTCTTCGACTTGCGGAGGAGACGCCCCCGATGCATATCTGGCTGGAACTCGCCGATCCCCGGGAGCGGATCGAAGTGGATGCCATCACACGATGGAGCAGCAGCCGGATAGAGTGGCTGAGGACATTTCCCCGCAAGCGACGAGTACTCTATGTCGG
>CAZNDN010000173.1:5394-7479 GCA_964571815.1 uncultured Fibrobacterota bacterium
AGGTATTAACCAGTTGTCCTAAAATAAATTAGGCCTGGTCCGACCCCAAAGAGAAAACCGTCAAGGAGACATACGCTACAATGAAACGATTTCAGCCGAGACATCCTGTATACCGACAGCACGATCGTCTCACAGCTCTCGCCGTCATCTTCGGCGCTGTTGCCTGCGGGATGCTTGTTTCCGCGCCGGTCAAGATCATGCCCCTGGGGGACTCCATCACCGACGGCTCACACCGGAACATGTACCCCGGCGCGTATCGTATTGCCCTGTGGCGGCTGTGCGAAAATGCCGGTGTGGAGATCGATTTCGTGGGATCGAACCAATGCGGCCCCGCGGAGCTTCCCGACAAAGACCACGAAGGGCACACCGGTGTGTGGTCAAACCTCACAAAGAAAAATACGAGCGAAACCGTGGACATCAACCTCGAAGAAAAGCTCGATCAATTCCATCCCGATATTGTGCTCGTGCTTTTCGGGGCCAACGATGTTATTCACGGCAGCCCCGAAGATGCGGAAAAGGTGCCGGGGAACATCGGGACGCTTGTTGACCTGATCCGCGGGCGCCTGCCCGATGCGGCAATCGTTGTCGGTACGCTGACCCCCATCGATGTGCCCGCAATGGAGTCGGAGATTACCATGATCAACAGCGAACTTCCCGGCGTCGTCGCCGACAAGGCGGGCGAAGGTATCGACGTGTCGCTGTGCGATTTGCACGCCGGCATGACCGTTGAGGATCTGCAGGACGGGGTCCATCCCGATTCCACGGGGTATCGCAAAATGGCCGACACGTGGTTTGCGACAATCAAGCCCCTCATTGAAGATCCCACGGGATCGCGACGGCATGTTCTCCGGTACTCCGGCAGCACGGAGACGGCCTGTGTCCTCCGGCGGAAGTCTAAGTATCTGACCAATGGGCGTTCCGTGAGGCGGTGTGGGTATTCCTCATTGGGTAGTGGTGTGGTTCTGATGCGATTGGGTGTAGAGGGAATGAGGCCTCGCTCTGGAACTCAAATGCGCCTAAAGACTTTGCTGGGAACGGTGGGTGCATCGAAATCCGAGTGAGCGGGGGCGTTCCGTGAGTTTGCGGTTTCGCGAATAGAACAGTCAATTCAGCGGATACCGGGCTTCGTGACCACTTCAGGGAAGCCGTATTCCCGGCACGACATTTGCTTCCTTGATTTCCAAAGCTACGGTTGCACCACAGGAGTCCAAACCATGAAACGCACCTCACGACTCAAGACGGCATTTACCCTGGGAGGCATACTTGTGGCCCTGGCAAGTGTTGCCGTGTTCGTTTCGCTTCGATTTCGCTCGGGCGCTCCTCCCATCGAAGGAGTGTCCCGCCGGCAGGAGACCGTCGCGCCCGGCCAACCCGGACTTCGGCCAACCGGCTTTCGTATCGGGCAGCACCGAACACAGCTTGTCGACAGCGGACTCGCACTCACTTTCACGCTTTTCAACGGCAACCCGCGGCCGGGACAGGCCCGGGTTGAACTGTTTTGGGCAGGGAGCGACTCTACGTGGGCAAGCAGCCTCGAGTTCTGGGTTCCGGAAACCGGTGTACTACGGCCCCGCGACAGCATGACGGTCACCAGGACCCTCAATCTCTCAGAAATCCGGCCGCCGTTGCGCATGCGGGTAACCGACGTGCGCGCCGGCATGCGGAGTCCGGCCGGCGCTTCAATGGATTCAGACGCTGTGTTGGAAACAAGGTTTCGCGGTGCGGCGCTACGCTGCAAATGGTTCAGGAAATACGGTGCAGGCCGACTTCGGGATACGGGGTATCTATGATACTTCGATCAAGAGAGGCCCCCGGAATTGACCACAAGGCGGGACTATTGTAGATTTGTACCATGGAACCGGACTGTGAATCGGATCCTCACAAAGAGCAACGCAGTATTGACAAGGAATACAATTTCTCAACCATGCCCGGCGGGGTTCGCGGAAAATATGCCCGGCGTTCCAGGAACGGTATAACCTTGTGAAGATTGACCCCGACGGAGCAGGAGTTTTCAGAGATGATCATTCGGTCAACGAGGCCTTGCGATCGTTGATCTGCATAGCCCGGCGGCAGACGGAGGCCGCA
>CAZNDN010000174.1:0-7463 GCA_964571815.1 uncultured Fibrobacterota bacterium
TATCCGAACAGCTCCAGGTCTGCGCCGTAGTAGGTCTGGATCAGCTTGCGTGATGCGGGAGTGAAGTACCCACGATATCCGTCGGTTCGCCCCGATGAATTGACAACGGGAAAACGCCGGGTCGGCAGCCCCGTCTGCTTGCAGATGTGGTCGAATTCCGTTTGGATTTCTTCCAGTTTCCCGATATGATCCACCAGTACGCTCCCCTGCTCGTCGGTGATATCCGGCACCACCGGTTGGGTGTGGGTGGCAAGGTGACGATCGGCTTTTCGCCTCCACACCTCGGGCAGCTTCTCGAGGAAAAGCTTCAGGGCCCGCTTCTTCGAGATCATTCTGAGGATGTTCCACCCGGTGCTGCGCCCCGTCAGGTAGAGCCACGTGGACACGGCTCGGTCGTAGGGGTTGCGCACAATGACAAACTTGAACATCTCATTGAATTCTCGCCTGCCGTACAGGAACTTCTTCGCAAACAGCATTCTCCGGCAGTCATAGTCTCCCAGGCGCATCCGGTAGTTATTGACCGCATCGTTCCACTGCTCCTTCGGGAGCGCTACAAACGGTTGCGGATTTCTCCGGTCCGTCTGCGCGTAGGCATCCCCAAGCGCCGTTCGCATGGCCTGCCCGCCGGCCTTCTTGATATGCAACCAGAAGAATGGTTTCATGAGAGGGTGTGCCGTGGCTTCTCCCGCTGTCGCGCCGGAACCTCACGTGCCCGGTATCGGCGGGCATATCCGTTCCCCGCGCCGGCGGTTTATTGCTCCTCCGGTGACGGTGTGTCGACGGCTTGTCCGGCGCCGCTCCTGGTTTTCAGTTTCGTGGCGCTGGGAGCGATAATGCCTTTGTTCAGCGCACGGTCCAGGTTGCGCACCGCCTGTTGCAGGCGTTGACGGTTTTCGACAAGGGCTATGCGCACGTAGCCTTCACCGTTGAGCCCGAACGCCCGTCCGGGCGCAAGCGCCACTTCGGCTTCATCGAGCATGCGCAGTGAAAAATCGATCGTTCCCCGGCCCCGAAGGTGCTCCTCGGCCACACGCGCCCACACGAACATGCTCGCGCGCGGGCTCTCCACACTCCATCCCATCTTCCGCAACCCCTGCACCACAACATCCCGGCGGTCACGGTACAGCTCCGCCTGGCTCACGACTTCGCTGTCGCATTCCCGAAGCGCGATGATACCGGCAATCTGCACCGCCTGGAAGATACCGTAGTCGTAGTAGCCCTTGATCGTGGCCAGAGCGCGGATCATCTCGGCGTTGCCCACGCAGAAACCGACCCTCCAGCCGGCCATATTGTACGGTTTGGACAGGGTAATAAACTCCACGCCCACATCCCTGGCCCCGCGGGCCTGCATGAACGACGGGGCCCGGTAGGAATCAAAGCAGGTTCTGCCGTACGCGAAGTCGTGGATCACCATGACCCCTTCCTTCGCCGCCATCCGGACAACTTCATCGAAAAACGCCGGCGAATCCACGGTCATGGCCGTGGGGTTATGTGGATAGTTGAGCACCAGCACTTTCGGCCTGGGGTACATGTTCTCAATCACCCCGGCGACGCGGGAGAGAAACCCGTGGTCGTTGCCCAGCGTGACGTTGATCACGTTGGCGCCGGCAAGGGCCACGGAGTAGACATGAATCGGGAAGTAGGGATCGCCGACGATCGCCGTATCGCCCGGTCCCATAAGCGCCAGGCACAGATGGCTGAATCCTTCCTTGGAGCCGATCGTAGCGATCACTTCGTTTTCGGGATCCAGCTCCACATCATGAATCCGCCGGTACATTCGGGCGACTTCCCGTTTCAGGTTGAAGATACCCGCCGAGACGCTGTAGCGCTGATTCCGGGGGTCGGATGAGCACTCCTGGAGTTTGCGCACGATAACCTCAGGGGTGGGGTCCGATGGATTGCCCATGCCAAGGTCGATAATATCAACGCCCTCTCGCCGCTTGCGATACTTCATGGCGTTGATCCGCCCGAAGAGATACGGCGGCAGCCGTTTGAGCCGGTCGGCTACGGGTTTGCTCCATTGCTCGGACATGATTGCTCCCAGTCGGTTGCGGTTCTACGGTGCATGCAATATATACAACACGCCGCCTTCCAGAGGGAGAAGGTGATGTGTACCGGACTAATTTTATTACTTTAACTGCCCCGCCGCGGCCGGCAACCCCGTGACAGTTCGGAACACGCGGATATCGCTGCAACGCATTGTAACCAAACGAGATATAGGGGTGACGTCAGGGACATTTTCATTCCCGAAGTCACGTTGAGGCAAAATCCATCGTTTCCGTCGTGCTCCAGGCCGGCACCGGAGAAGCTACGCCGGATGCAGGATCAGCCCATTCTTGATTGTGTATGAATTCTGCGCATGAATCCACGTAGCACTGTGACAAGAAGAATTGCGAAAAAACGCTCCACACTCACTCAGAACAAGGTTCACGTTGTCCTGCCGGCAATTTTTCGTGCAGTAGAAATGAAAGAGAAGAGCATCGAATCACACCCTGCCGCCGGACGGAAGGGGTTTTCGATAAAGTAATAAAGTTAGTCCGGTCCCGATTGTGCTCACCTCAGAAAAAGAACTCCACCCGCGCGTTCGCGAAGTCGTTGTCAATGAAAGGGCCGAACTCGGAACCTTCTTCTCCGGCGAACGTGAAATACCCCGCGCGCGCTTTGACACCGTCGGCGATACTCCACACGATTTCGGATTTCAGAAACGCTCCGGGATCGTCAAGGTCGTACAAGGAGAAAAGCTCCAGGTCGACGAACTTGTGAAGCTCGACATTCAGCCGCAGCGATGCCCTGTTGGTGACGGCCCGCTGCTCCATCGATGATGTATGCCGCACGATGCGCTGTTGATAGTACTGGACGCCCAGCGTTGTCTTCGGGATGCCGGCGCTTTCGACTCCCAGCACGTACGTGCCGACATCGCGGACGAACACATCATTGGACAGGCCGGGCGAATCGAAGCGGGTATCCCAATCATATACGCCCTCCAGTTTGAGCATCATCGAGGCCGGCAGTATCACGGTAGCATATCCACCTGCCGCGTTCTCCGTGTGGTAGTGTGGGGTGAGGAGGACGGTAGGGACGGCCTGGTTTTCCGCGGTCGGTGCCTGGGGGGATTTGCTGTAGATGGGCGTGTTCGATGTTGTCCGGGAATAGGTAGCCGTCACGTCGAATCGACCGAGCAGGGCCGAAACCCTCGCACCCGCTTCAGGGGGCAGAACCTCCCGGTCCTCTTCGAACTCAAACGGCAGCGGCTGGTTCCGGTCTCCCGGGTACCACCGTGAGTCCGACGAAGCAAGCAGGGTGCGCCGCGGTGCCACGATTCCGGTCAACTCCAGAGTGACATTCCCGAATTGCGCAACCGCGCGTGCACCGGTTTGCGCAAGTCTGAGTTCGTCCATCTCCGGAATAAGCCAGGTTCGCAAGTCCAGGGGACTGAAATCCGTCAGGAAGAAGCCGTCGGAGATACCCCATACGGTATACTGCTTGCCTATCCTGACATCGACAATCCGGGTGCGCAGCGCAAGCCAGGTTTCCCTGAGACGCACTTCAACCGCGCCGCGGAGGGCATCGTGCCTGATCCGTGTGTGAGAAAGCATCGCCACGCGCTTGCGGTCTCTCTCCAACGTGAGATTGAGCCGGTTCTCGCAGAGGATCGTCTCGTTCTGCTTGTTTTCGAATGCGTACCCGGTCCAGTTTTCGATGCTTCCCGAAAGGTCAACTGCTCCCACACCCGCGGCGCCGGCCAGAACACCGCACAGCATTCCCCTCAGACTCACTCCTCTTCGCCGCCTCTTCCTCATAGTCTGCCCTCCCCGCACATGCGGGCTTGCTCAGCGCATCAGGTACTTGCGTGTGAACATGTTCGGGTCCAGAGTCTTGTCGGCCCTGATCTCTTCCGTTTCCAGTATCGTCGTATGTTTTCGCTTGTGGTCGACAAGAACGACCTTCCGGGGACGGTGCATGGGCTCTTCGAGACCCTCGACCGGATTGATATTCTCGAATGTCGCGCTTTTTTCCAGTTGTCCGGACTTCCCGTAGTATTCTCGTTTCAAATCGGCATACGTCAGCGTGTCCACCCAGAAGACACGTTTCGAGTAGCCGCTCTGCCGCACCGTCCTGGAATCCCGTGGAGTGGCTACGATTTTGTAAGCTGTGCGTTCACCCACCTGCTCCAGGCCCGGGTTACGGTATTCGTACCTGTCGAATTTCTCTGTTTTCAGGTCGCCGAACGTGAAATCGGAGCCCATGAACCTGTCCCGGTCGTTGCCGGCCAGCATTCTGCGGACCTGCTTGAGCGCCGGAAGATAGAAGAACTGGTCGTCCGAACCGGTCGGTCGCTCCAGGGTCAGGAGCTTTGTCCCGGCGATATCCGTCGGCGCGAGGAACTCGATAAGTATGTTGCGGAACCCATCATCCCTCGACCGAACAAGACGCTTGAACCTGCGCACCCTCTCTCTCCCGTTCTTGTTCACCAGGGTCATTGTGACAACCGCTACTTCGTTCCTGAAAGCACCGTTGCGGTCCCACTGCCTCATGATCTTTTCGGCGGTTTGGGCGGAGAGCGGACCTGCCGCAATCTGCCCAAGCAGGACGGAACCACTGAGAATGTTCGCGGCATAGTGTCCGAGTGCCTTCGTCATCCTTCCTCTCCTTTCCTTTTTATTTCCCGTACCCGGCCTTCGATTCGACTACAGGATCCAGCAGAAACCCGAGCCTTCCGGAAAACCGTATCAGCAGTGCGGGAAGTATCAGCAGGTCCGCAATAACGCACAAGAGCATCACCGAAGCACACAGGATGCCGAATCGATAGACGGGAGCAAAATTTGAAAAAGCAAAGACCGAGAAGCCGAGGCAGACCGCGGCGGATGTCGTGACAATGGCCGATCCGGCTTTGCGCAGCGCGGCCCCCACGGCCTCTTTGACATCCAGTACACGCCGGTACTCCAGCATGAACGACCTGGTGAAGTGTATCGTGTCGTCAACCGCAATTCCCAGGGCGATGCAGGCGAACGAGGAGGTCGTGATGTCGATCCGCACTCCCAGCGCGGCCATTGGTGCCAGAACCACCGATATGGGCCAGAGATTGGGAATAAGCGTGAAAAGGCCCAGCTTCAGACTCCGGAACAGGGAGGAAATTATCAGGGTTACCAGCACGAAGGCAATTGCCACGCTCTGGATCATTCCGGAAGTGATCCTGGAGAAACCAAGAGCCAGGAGTATGGGCGAACCGGTAACCCGGGCGGTGAATCCCTCCGGGAGTCTTTCGGCCGCGTAATGCTCGATCGAATCTTTCAGCGCAAGCCATCCGGTTGTGTTGTGTGATTTGAGCCGATACATGATTGCCATCATGTTCCCATCGTAGGAAATCATCCGTTCGACATCACCGGCAGACGAATTGGAGTAAAGCAGGAGGTACTGCGCGACCGCCTCCCGTGAGTCCGGGATCCGGAAAAACGACGAGTCGTTGTGGTTGAAGCTTCGGTGAAGCTGCTTCAGCACATCGACAATCGACTGGCTCTTCTGCACACCAAGCCGGTGCATGCGGCGCTGGATGTCTTCGGCGACCCTGAGAATCGCGGGGTCGTGGAAAGCGTTTTCCCGCGGCGATTCAAGCACAAGTGACATGGTGTTTGCGCCGGCGAGGTTTTCGTTGATATGAAGCGCATCCTGCTTCACGAGGGTATGGTCGCTGAAAAATGCCAGGTTATCGGACTCAGCCACCAGGAAAGGGATACTTGACAGCCCCCACACCCACAGTGCTGCCGCGACGACAAGAACGATTGTCCCTCGCAAGTACACCAGGCTGACAATCCCCTCGATGGAGCGGCTGATCAGACGGGCGGTCATACCCGCCAAGCGCCCCGTTCCGCCCGGCAAACGCTCCTTGGAGCAAAGTGACATGCAGGCGGTGACGAACCCGATCTGGATAAGAAGAGTGAAGAAGACGCTGGCCGAGACGCTCAGGCCAAGTTCGCGGACCGGTCTCAACGGCATGGCGACAAGCGAAAGAAACCCGGCGCAGGTGGTAATACCGATGAATACCAGGGTAAGCACGATGTCGAGGATGCTCTTTCCGACCAGCTCGGTATGGGAAAGTGTTGGGTTCTCAACGGCGTTCTGTCGGTATTTGGACATGATATGGATGAAATAGGAACTGGCAACGACAACAACCAGCGTGGGGACCATGGATGTGGCTAATGTCAACTCAATTCCCGTTAGTTGCATGAAGGTAAGGGTCCACGCCAGGGCGATCATCATCGCGAGAGCAAACATCCAGACAGCGGTTATTGAGTGAAACACCATGAAAATGACACCCGTAATCACCAGCAGCGCCAGAGGCATGAGCAGCGTAAAATCCCGCATCATGGTCTTCGCGGTATACGCTCTCAGGGGCGGCAGCCCGCCTACGTAATAGTCGATACCGTCGGCGCGCTCCCGGAGTATTCTCCGCACGTCCGCCATTGTCTTTTCGATCGCACCGGTGGCAACGAACTCCTCTTCGGACATTGCCGGGAAATTCGCTACGAGCGCCACTTTGGCGCCGTCTCTCGTAACGAAATTGTCGAGAAAAAGCGGGTTGTCGCATGTCCTTTCGTGACGCGCGGCGATATCGGACGGTTCAGTGAGGATTTCATCAAACAGCGGATTAACCGAAAGCCCGGAGTCGGTAGCATAGATGTTGTTGACGGTGAAGATGCTTCGAACATTATCGACGTATTCACACTCCGACGCGATCGCTTCACCGATTTCCCGCACCCTCGTCAGCTTGCCCGGCGTCATCAGCCGGGGATCCTGGAACAGTATGACAAGCTGTTCCTCGTTTCCAAGAGTCTCCCGGACTTTTTCATAGTAGGCGTGTTCGGCGGAGTTGCTCGCGGTAAGCGCGCGCAGAGAACCGTTGATCCGAAGCTTCAGCAGCACCGGAACACAGCCAAGCGTTATCAGCACGTATCCGGCCGCCACGGCCCATGCATGCTTCTGGACAAAGGCAATCACCCTCTCGAATACGCTCCCTCCGGGCATCCCGACAGGCTTTTCCGGAATCCGCGCCCGCTCGCCGAGACGTCGGGGTGTGGGCCCCGACCGTGCTTCCCGCGGCTCCCGTGCGCGTCCGGCGGACGACTCGACCGGCTTTGATCGGTGAGAGCGTTGCTTCATGGGCCAATCCGTGCAAGGAGTTCGGTCGCCCGTTGACGAATGAACGGTTCTTCGGACTTCTCTGCCGTGCGTAAGTGTTTCCGGGCCTCGGCGTAGTTGGCCTTGCCCAATTCAACGAGCAACTCCCCCACGTAAAGGAGCCGTTCGTGTTTCTGTATTTCCCGGCTGGATAGTGACAGGTACTCCCGGTAGCAGCGCAATGCCTTTTTGGTATTCTTGAAAGGCCAGGGGACAACCGCCCAGAACCGTCCCAGCGCCAGGCAGGGTCCGGCGTCGTTGTGGGTCTTGTCGATACGTACGGCTCG
>CAZNDN010000175.1:0-7463 GCA_964571815.1 uncultured Fibrobacterota bacterium
TGCCGTCAACGGCCAACAGCCATACGGAATCGATCCGCTGAAGTAGGACAGTCCCGACAGCACCAATTGCACCGTCTTGCATGAACCGGTGCGTTTGACAATGCCGGGATGTTTCAGTCTACCTGTGTTGCGCATGATGGCATTGCGTACCAGTTGTCGGGGAGCCGTTATCGAATGCGGGCACCTATGCTTTGCCGGTAGTCTCGTGACAATCCCCGTGATTATCCCTCCACCTCCTCAACCCACGCCAAGAGCTTCTGCCGCAGCTCTTCCTTCGAAGGCAGATAGAGCTGGTACTGCGTGGCGTAGATGTTACTGTCTGTCGGGAGGGTCAACTCGACGAGTGCGTTGTTCTTGCTGTGGCACAGTACGATCCCGATTGTCGGGGACTCGTCGTCGGTCTTCACATGCCGGTCAAAATGGTTGACGTACATCTGCATCTGACCCAGGTCCTGATGGGTCAGTCTATCCCGCTTCAGATCAATCAACACATAGGATCTGAGAAGGCGGTTGTAGAATATCAGATCAACGTAGAAATGGTCGTTGTCAAAGGTAAACCGCTTCTGTCGCGCCTCGAACAAGAAGCCTTTTCCGAGTTCGAGCAGGAACTGCTGCAGCTTGCCGATGATGGCGGTTTCGAGGTCGTTCTCGCTGTACGTGTGCCGCTCTTCGAGACCGAGAAATTCCAGCACCAGCGGATTCTTGATGACATCGGCCACCTTTTCTACCACCAGTCCTTGCTTCGCCAGTGCCCGGATACCCTCCTTGTCGCGGCTCAATGCTAATCGCTCGTACAAAGAGCTTGCAATCTGACGCCGCAGCTCACAGACCCCCCAACTGTTCGCAATCGCTTCTATCTCATAGAACCGACGCTCCTGCCTTTGACTCACCGCGAGAAGCTCCACATAATGGGACCACCCCAACCGAAGGCCGGAGACCAGCTCTTTGATGGGCAAGTGCTCCACGGAACGGCCCGGCAGGGATTCGGCAGACAGTGTCTGACGTATCTTGGTTTGAGCCACGGAGTCTGAAGGAGATTGGTCAGACGCTGTCTGACCAATCTCACGGTACTCCAGATAGAACGACCTGCACTGCTTCAGGCTTGTGGTCGAAACACCCTTAAGTCCTTGACTTCTCAACTCGTGTGACAGCCTGGGCAGAAGCTCTTTCCCGTATTGGTCCGCCCGGCTTGCCGCCCCGTTCTCGAACTCCACGATATACCACCCGAAGAGCCAGTTGCGTACAACCAGCGAGGTGTCCACTGAGCGGGCCGCACGGGACACCGCGTGCATCACGCATGCAGCCCGCTACCCGGCACCTCACGCGTCTTCCCGGCCGTTCTCAGGAACACAGTACCACGACATGAGGAACACCGTCGTGCAGGTACACCTTCGCATCAACCCCGAACACCTCCCGCACTACGGAGGCAGTCAAGACATCAGCCGGCTTCCCCTGACGGAACACGCGGCCCTCGTGTAACACGATCACCCTGTCGGAAAACGCCGCCGCCAGATTGAGGTCGTGGATTGCCAGCAGTGACGTGATCCGGTTTCGGCGGGCGATATCGCGCACGAGTCGCAGGATCCCAAACTGGTGCTTGAGGTCCAGATTGTTGGTCGGCTCATCCAGCAGCAGAATGCCGGCCTCCTGCGCCAGGGCGCGCGCAACGAGCACCTGCTGCTGCTCTCCTCCGCTGAGATGATCGAAGGTCCGCTGCGCAAACGCCGACAGGTCCATATCGTCGAGCGTCTTCGCGACAAGCTCTTCGTCGCGGCGTGTAAACCGTACCGGGGAGTGAGGAAATCGGCCGGCCAGGACCGTTTCGAATACCGTGGTTGGAAACAAGCTCTCACTTCGCTGCGGAAGGTAGGCGAAATGCGCTGCGCGCTCGATCCGGCTCATGCGCGCCACATCCCGTCCCTCAACCAGCACCTCTCCGGCCGACGGTTTCAGTACATGGTTGACACACTGAAGCAGGGTGGATTTGCCGGCGCCGTTGCTTCCGACAACGGCAACGACCGTCCCCTCTTCGATATCCTGCGACAGGTCCGTGAAGACCGGATGCGCGTTGTAGCTGAAGCACAGGCCCCTGATGCGAAGCGTTACCATCCGCCCCTCTCCTGTTTCCTGACTATCAAATATAGAAGCATGGGGCCGCCGATAAACGATGTGACAATGCCCACGGGGAGCACGGTCGGCTGCACGATCGTCAGGGCCAGAATGTCGGCGCCCAGGAGAAATGCAGCCCCGAACAGTCCCGATGCGGGCATCAGAAAGCGCGCATCGTTGCCGATCAGCAGCCGCACAATATGCGGTGAGACCAGCCCGACGAAACCGATAATACCGGTGAAACAGATGATCGCCGCCGAAACCAGAGATGCGAGAACCAGGACGATAATGCGTGTTCTTTCGACGTTTACGCCCAGCCCCCGAGCGCTTTGGTCGCCGGTATTCAGGATGTTAAGCTTCTGGTTCTGCATGAGAAGAAACGGCAGCGCGCAGGCAAGGACAATTGCCGGCGGCGCGATATCCGCCCAGGTCGCCCGCCCCAGGTTCCCCATCATCCACAGCGACAACGACTTCAACTCCTCGGAATTGGAGAAATAGCTCAGCAGCGTCGAGAAGGATGAGAATATGAAATTCATGGCAATCCCGGCAAGGATGAGCATGCCGTAGCCGCACCTGCCCAGCCGGGAGAGCAGAAAAATGACCGCGCAGGGGATCAGGGCAAAAACGAAGGCATTACCGACCAGCATGTACCTGCCCCCGGCCAGTGAGACGCCGGCTATGACGGCCAGGCCGGCGCCCAGTCCCGCGCCGGAGGAGACCCCCAGAGTGAAAGGAGTGGCAAGGGGGTTCCGCAGAACGACCTGCATCTGCATGCCGGTCACCGCCAGACCGAATCCGCTGAGCAGGGCAAGTACAATCCGGGGAAGACGAATGCGGGTGATCACGGTAACGGCGACGTCGGGTACGGAAGCATCCGTGTTGAACAAACCGCTGCACAGCGCCCCGAAGATTTCCCCCACGCCGAATCTCATCGGCCCGATCCCCAGACCGATCACGGACAACACGCCCGCGGCCGTCACCAGCGAAAGGCTGAACAACGTTCTTCGCAGCACGGTTCGGCGGTAGGCTCGATGAGTGCCGGCGGGGTCCATGGCCTAGTTCCATCGCTCCAGGTCGAGGTCGTCGGCCATTGCGCTGTACAGGCTGTCCGCGCCGTAGAAGCGTTTGAATATCTCGTTGCCGCGTTCCTCGACATCGAGATGCGCGAAAAGGCCGGGATGAAACAGTTTCGCCATGTACAGCACCTGTACCAGGGCCCGCTGATGCGGCCACCAGTTGCAGAACGCGGTCGTGTAGTACACCTGCCTGTTCTTCACGGCCCCGACGGTGTGCAGCAGCGGATCGGCAAGCACATCCTCGACGGTGACCGGCAGCGGGCTTGTCGGTCCTCCTTCATGCCAATGCTGGGGCTGATAGCGCGAAACGAATATGATATCGGGGTCCCATTGGATAAGCTGCTCGCGCGAAACAAGAATGCCCCGTTCTCCCTTGACAAAATCCTTTGCGTCGCGGGCAACATTGATCCCGCCGGCAAGCTCGATGGGATCGAACGCGCACACCGTATTGAGTATGTCGCCGGTCCAGCTTGTCCAGGCAAAATACACGCGCGGTCTCTCCCCGGGCGGCAGTGCCGCGGTGACGGATGTTACGGGGTGCAGCGCAGCGCGAATGAAATCTTTCAGGCTGTCCGCCTGTGGCTCCAGTCGCAGGGCCGTGCCGATGAGATCTATCTGGCGCCGGAACATCTCCACCATGGGAACGTCCTCGGGAAACGAGACCGCCACGACCGCGGCCGATGTCTTGTCTTCGAACGAAGCGACATCGGGCTGGGAAGCGAAGATCAGGTCGGGCTTCAGCGAGACGATCAGTTCGATATTGGCGCCGAACGGGCCAACATCGGGCAACTCGCCAAGCCGCCCCCCGCACCCGTGAAGCTCTTCGGGCAGCAGGCACGTGTGGGAAATGCCCACCAGCTTGTCGCAGCCGCCCATCGCAACCACCAGCCGCGTGTACATCGTAAAGGGCGACACGACCCGGGAAACCTCCTCGGGAATCACGACCTTCCGGCCGGCGGCGTCGATGAGGGTATCCGGCGGGACGGCCGCCCCGCTCCGGTCATCGCGATCCCGGCGACCGCAGCCACCGCACACCAGCATCGCACACACCAGTGGGCCCACAACCTTGAGCAACATCATGCCGAAGCCGTTACGATGCCCGTGCCGAGCACCATGCCGAATTGCAGCCCGCCGCACGATGCGCACACGGGGCTGCCGTTGCGGAAACCGGCCTTGCTCTCCATGACCTTCTCGCCGCACGCACTGCACTGCTGTGAATCGAGAATCGGGGCATACGCGAAACGCGGGACGGCCCGGCGCTCCTGCGTGAAGAGCCTGTCGGCGGGCATGGCTGCGGTCGCGAACGAGCGCTCGATCCACAGCTCCTTCATCCGCCTGCTTTCCTGGTCGGACAACGTTTCCCTCCGCTTCACCGCCTTGTCGAACAATTCGTCGCCTTCCCGCCGCCGCTCTTCGGACGTTGCCTCCACTTCGAAGCTCTTGACACATATCCGCACGGCCTCGTCGCCCGACCTCCGGTACAAGGTCACCGCCGTCTTGCCCAGGTCCTGGTACACCAGGGCGTTGTTGCCCAGGGAACACCCCGCGGCGAACTGGATGCCGTCAACGAAGCAGTTGTTGCACTCCGCCACCGCCATGACCTCTTCCATGCCTGAATTGTCGTCAATGCCCAGCGCGGAGAATCCGCATTCGACTGCTTTGACTCCCAGAGCAAGCCCCGGGCAGTAGTGCCCGTGAAGCATCCCCGCCATTTCGAGGACTTCGGCGATTTCACCCCGCAGAAGATGCTCCTGTATCGCTTTTCGAGGGTGCAACCGACTTTCGAGATCATTCATTGCCGTTCTCCTCCGTTCCGAGGTGTACCCGCCCACAGCATCCTGCCCGTACGACCCTGCGCATGTTGTTCGACATATCCATCGACTGCAATTCGACCGAGCCGGTTCCGTATCTTCACTTCCGGGGAGGACTCGCGTGTGGCGTGCGTGAAAAAGACCGAGTAGAATGCCGTCCACTCTTCGATCGTCTTCCTCCGGGTCCATCGACGAGCAGCGAATGAACAATCGGGGAAGCATCCCGATGCGCACACGAGGTTGAATGCATGGAAAAAATTGCCCCGGCGGGTGGGCGGCGGCTCGCCGGCAAGTTCCCGGTGCAGGTAATCGAGAAGCGAGTCCTCACGCGGTCCGGCCCACCCCTGGAACCAGCAGAGGTTTCTACTCGCCCGCATGAGCTTCAGAAACTCTTCGGGACCGGCAACAGCCGGCGTCATGTTGGCGAAAACCAGATCGAACGCCGATTCGAATCCGAGGGCGGAGAGGTCCAGGGACCGCCAGTCGGCAATATGAGCATGTATGCGGGTACGGGTGTCGGGAGCGACCTCCGCCTCCAGCCTCTCGATCATCTTCTCCGCAATGTCCACACATACGACCTCCGCGCCTTTGCGGACAAACGCCTCGGCGTAGCCCCCCGTACCGCAGCCGACATCGAGGACCCGCGCCCCGTCGAAATCCAGTCCTTTTCGCTCGACCGCGGCAACCACGTCGTCGATGTGCCTGGTTTTCTCCTCGGCGCTTGCGTGGCCGCCGTAGGAAGCGGCCATGGCGTTCCATGTCGCGGCCGAGCCGTAGCCGCCGAATGCGGCGCGGCCGGCATTCATCGCGTTCCATTGCTCGATCCAGAATGCAGGCGTGTCCACGGGCAGTGATTGGCCCACGTGCGCTCCTTTCTTCAGAAGGTTACGCGAACCCCTCCGGTCGTGGTGATACCCGGCATGGGAATCCCGGGCTCTTCTTCGTACTCGACATCGAAGAGGTTGTCCACGCCCAGCTTGATCTCGGCGGTCAGCGCATCCGAACGGTAGACCGGCCACGCGCCGAACAGCCTGAATGTGGTGAACGCGTCAATCTCTTCGTATGCTGCCCCGGCCGCCGTGAAGCTTTCCCGTATCACTTCCCTGGCGCCCACCAGGCGCATGGACAATCCCGCCGAGGGACCGTCGGGCCACGAGTATTCGACGCCCGCATTGGCCTTGTGCCGCGGGAGTTCAGGCAGGCCCTCGGAGAATGTCGTGCTGCTGTCGTAGACATCCCCCTCCTTGCGTGTCGTCTGATACGTGTAGTTTGCCCACACATCGAATCGGTCAAACAGTGTTGCGGTCCCTTCGATTTCCATGCCGGTGAATGTCACACGATCGATATTGTAAATCAGACGGCTTGCCTTCGGTTTGAGCGGCGGCACCGGGCGTCCGCCGAATACCGTCCGGATGTAGTCTTCAACAATATAGTGATATCCGCGAACGGCAATCTCCGCTTCGCTGCGCTTTCCGGGCCGCAGGCGTTGTGAGATTCCTCCCTCCAGTTGCACGGCGCGCTCCGGAGAAAAATCCTTTCTGCCGTCGAACGAGTGTCCGTTGTAGTACCAGTAGAGTTCGGGGCACGTGGGGAAACGATAGCGCCAGGCCCCGTTGAGCGAGATATCGGCCCCCTTCCAGGTGCGTACCACAGCGCCGGCATTCGGCCCGACACCGTGCAGCGGGGTTGCGTCAACGGTTGAATCCCGCTTGTTGCCCAGGTAGTAGTCGTAGCGCACGCCGGGTGTCAGCTCCAGTCGGTCCAGAAGCGACAGCGTACTCTGAAACCACACCGAATACCGATCCGAGGCCCGGATTGTCTCATCGGGGCCGTCGGAGGGCCGCACGGCGAAGTAGGCGGTATCGATGTGGCGAATGTCGGCGTTGCCGTATCGCAGACTGATCCCTTCGAACCCGTAGTTGAAGGAGTACTGTTCGGCGAGGGCCTGCTCCGCTTTCAGCTTCCATCCCCACGTGTGATCTTCGGGCTCGGTGAATCGTTCCAGCACGAGTTTGTTGGTATCGGTGATTGCATAAAAGTATTCGGTCCGGTTCTGGTCGTTGATATACGCCCGCGCCCGGAGAGCCAGGCCGCCGAATTTCTTTTCTACCGAGACATCGGTCTGCGTTCGGATATTTCTCCAGAAACTCCTGTCGCCGAAATAGAGGCTGTCGGCCCCGCCGCGACTCGGATTGGTGTTCCACTTTATGCCGGGTCCTCCCCCGGCACTTTCATCGGATTCTGGAAAAGCGGGATCGTACCACCTGTCACCGCGATGGTTGGCAATGGCAAAGCCCCTTCGCTGCACCGCGTTTCGCACGCCGGCGTCAACGGTGACGTCCCCCGGAAGCACGACGGAGAGGTTGCCGCCTGTGTTGGTCATGGTGTAGTAGTTGTTACGCAGGAAGGGCTCTCCGTGACCCCGGGAGGCGTACAGATCGAGCGACGCGCGGTCTCCGATTCTCGC
>CAZNDN010000176.1:0-5328 GCA_964571815.1 uncultured Fibrobacterota bacterium
AATCGAACCTGCCACAGACGGTGTTATCCGCCCGCTACCGGTTTTGAAGACCGGCCGGACCACCAGATCCTTCCCCTCTGGTCGTAAAATAAATCGCGGAAATTGAAGCTCTTGCGGAGGTTTTCGGCAATGCGGCGTCTGCCGGGTGGTACCCTATGTGAGTTTCTCGAATGCAGGGGTCGTCATCGCACCGTCAAACAGCGACGGCAGCGCCCGTTTCAGCGCATCCCAATCCACGGGCAGTTCCGAGGGTTCGGGGTCGAAATGTTCGGAGCGCCGGCGGGCGTTTTCGATGCGGGAGTCGGTGTGTGGATGGGTACGGAGGTACTTGACGACCGCCGCGTTGTCGTCGTCCCCCGGGGTATGAAGCTTCTCGAAGAAGTTCGCCAGGTTGACGGGGTCGATACCGGTTCGCGCCATGAGTTCCAGGGCAAAGCTGTCGGCGCGCGCTTCCTGCTCACGCGTGAAGCGCGCATCGACCAACTCCCCGATCAGCTCGTGCGGAACGGCCGGTGAATCGCCCCCGACCAGGCTCAGGACCACACTCACGCCGAGTCGCCGTACCAGGCGGATTACCGCATCGCGGTGGTACACGTGCCCCATTTCGTGGGCCAGCACCGCGCATAACTCTTCGGGCGTTTCCGTCACCCGGATCAGTCCGGTGAATACCAGGATAAGCCCCCCGGGGAGCGTCACCGCATTCACCGCGGGCGAACGCACTACCACGACATCCATCCGGTACGGCATACTGTCGATTTCCGCAACGAGCAGATTGGTCAGCGTGTCGATCCCCTGCCTGATGGTCGTGTCGCTCATCACTTTTGAATCATGTGCCAGGTGTTTTTGTATCAGCTCCTTGAACTCGACTTCCCAGCTTGTCGGGATACGGTCGATCGCGGGGGTTTTCAGCGCACCTTCATCCCAGGGAATGTGGAGTACCAGCAGGGCAAGAACCGCGGTAAGGGCAATGAGCCCGAAGAGGAGCAGGGCCTCCAGTGTGCGCGATTTCACGTCAGAAACCCCGGGGAGGGCTGTTGCGGACATCGGCTTGAGCGCGCCGGGCGGCACCGGGACCGTAGTAGCGGGCAAAGGCAATCCTGCCGAAAACCCAGAAGTAGTAGAACCTTCCCTTGCGCGCCTGTATGCAGGCAACAACCGAGAAGATCATATAGAGAAGGTTCCACATCAGGGTGAACACCAGGTAGACCGCGAAGGTGCGGCTGAGGGACCAGTCGGTGAAGACAATACCCACACCCCACGCAATCAGCCCGGCATTGAGCAGGGTAATCGGTATCTGAGTCAGCAGAGACTGAAACGAGTGAAATGCAACGAACGCGGATTTCTTCCTGTTCAGGAAGAAGTAGATCGACGCGGCGATGAGGTTCAGGATCGGCAGGGGCAGCCCGGCTCCCCACGCGGCAAACATCATGAGGTAGGCGCCCATCGCGTCCTCTTTTTCCCGCGCACCGATCTCCTCGGGCTGCGGCACGTTCACGTGTGTTTCGGCCGGAGGCGCCCCGGGAGCAAACCGCCGCTGCTCGACTCCCGGACGATCCGTCGACACCGATTCCATTCCGCTCACTCCCTTCCCGAGAATTTCGGGTATTCATCGGTCATGAATCCCAGGTACATCTGCACCCGGGTGATCCACCGCAGCGTGCCCACGTTGAAGGCATGCCAGCCTGCCGGGTACGATCCCGTGAACAGGACCGCCCACCAGGCCAGGAACACCAGTATCTGAGTGCCGATAAGTCGAAGCCAGAGGCAGAACCCGTGCGGGATAAGCACGTAGGCCCAGCCAAAGAGCGCTTTGAGCAGTGCGGTGCCCCGGCCGAGCCGCTCCGGCCTTTCGGCCTCCAGTTGCACGTTATCCGCACCGGCCTCGAGCCCAAACGACGGATACCCGTCAACGAGGTTCATCATCGAACTCTGCATCCGCAACGACCAGTTCATCAGGGCCACCTGGAACTCGTAGAAACTCCGCGGATATTCGCCCGTGAACAGGACAACCCAGAAAGCCGCGAAGGTCAGGACGGCCGACCACAGGCCGACAAAGAAGAGCAGGAAACCATGAGGCAGGGCAATGTAAAGCCAGCCGAAGAACGTTCTCAGCAACAGCTCTCCACGCGAGTACATCTCCTGATGCTGAATCGTGAGTTTCACGCGGCACCTCCCGGAATTAAGGTGGTCCGATTGTATCCGAGCGGGACTCGGTCTCGTTTTCGGGCCGATCCCGCAGGTTCTTCTCCTCATGCAAAGCAGCACACGGTCCTATCAACCGTGTTATGCATTCGGCAGCGCCGGCTCAGTCGCCCCCGGACACCCCCCGACGATTTCGCGAAACACCCGGTTCCCGGCGCCTCCCCGCTTCTTCCTCTCCGTGCCGCACGTGGGGGGACTACGAGAACGCTCATTTGATAAAACGCCTCACATTCACACCTCTCACAGCAGATTGAGCAGTCTCTCGCTTCGATACGTTCTCTGTGCACGCTGCCCGGTGCGAGAGAACGCATTCAGGCCCGGGCTTTGCGCAGTGCATTGACCAACCCGCCTTCTTCGATCGGCTTCTGCAGCACGGCGCTGATGCCAAGCTCCGCCAGGAGTTCTTCGATAATCACATCGCGCGACAGGCCGGAGGTGATAATGATGGGAACCTTGAACGCGCGCAGCTTGTACAGCAGCTCAACGCCGCTGATACCGGGCATCATGAGATCGCTGACAATGTAGTCCACCTTCTTCTCCTCCAGCACGTTCAGCGCGTCTTCCCCGCTTTGCGCCGTGGTCACCTCGTAGCCTTCATCGCTCAGCATATCATTGAGCATCTCCCGCACTACCGGTTCATCTTCGATAACAAGGACTTTCATGCATTCACCTCGTCAATGCAAAAGGAGCTAATTCCGGGATAACTCTTACCTATTATATATTATTGCACGCATTATTGCGAATAGAAAACGACCCCTCGATCATAAGACGATTCGTGCACCATCAACGGTTTTCATCATACACGGCAACACGGCATGTCAAGGCCTGTGGAGGTGGGGATGCCCGATGAAAGATCGGCATTCGACGGGCGGTCGGATGCTCAGAAAATCGCGTTCGGTCCGATAGTCTTTCAGGCCGCCCGCATGCTCCGGGACATGGGAGTTCTTGCCTGCCTGGCCGACAGCCACCGCACGGGCGCCACCCGAACGGAGATCGCCCGCCGCACCGAGCTTTCCGACTACGCCGTGAGAGTGCTCATCGATAACGGCCTGACGGCCGGGCTGGTGAGCGAAAACGACGGGCGGTATTTCATTACGAAAACGGGTCATTTCATTCTCCACGATCCCATGACCCGGGCCAACATGAATTTTGTCAACGATGTCTGCTACCGGGGGATGTTTCACCTGGAGGAGGCGCTTCGGGAGGCAAGGCCGGCCGGACTTTCCCTGCTGGGCGCCTGGTCGAATATTTACGAGGCCTTGCCCGCGCTACCCGACAACGTGCAGAAAAGCTGGTATGAGTTCGATCACTTGTATTCCGACGCGGCCTTCGAGCAGTGCCTTCCCGTGGTATTCGAAAGCAGCCCGGCGCGGATCCTCGATATCGGCGGGAATACCGGAAGGTGGGCGCTGCGATGTCTGCGGCATTCTCCCGACGTCCACGTGACTATCATGGACCTTCCCCCGCAGGTGGATGGAGCGTTGGGGAGGCTTTCCGAGCAGGGCTTTTCCGGGCGTATTCATGGACACTCGATCGACCTGCTCGACCGCTCACGCGGGTTCCCCGGGGGGCACGATGTTATCTGGATGAGCCAGCTTCTGGACTGTTTCGGAGAAGAGGATGTCGTGAGCATACTGAGCCGGGCGCGTGCAGTGATGGATGAGAATACACGGCTGTTCATCCTGGAGCCCTTCCTCGACCGCCAGCGTCACGATGCCGCGGCCCTGTCTCTCGCCGCAACATCGTTGTACTTCGCGTGTATGGCCAACGGCGCCGGGAGGATGTACCGTTGCGCCGACATGATCCGGCTCGCGGAGCGAGCCGGTCTTCGGATCACCGGGGAGTTCGACGAGATGGGGCTGGCGCATACGTTGCTGGAGTGCAGGATCGCCGGGTAGCCTCGCCGGCTTCCCCCCTGCCCATACCCCCTCGGCCCGGGTTTCCCCGCCTCTTTCTCCGTGTTGAAAATGACCAACGGTGGATCGGAGAAGCATCGAAACGGTGTTGTGACGGCGGGGCCGCATTCCGATGTGTATTCAAGTAAGTCGTAACGGCGAAGAAACAGGTATTCTATTCCGCGGATACCTGCTCACTCTCCCCCTCGTCTTCTTCACCCTCGTCCGGGTCAGTCTCCGATACGTCAACCGAATCCGGCCGCGGCGGAGGGCTTCCGGTAAGCACCGTGTAGAGGGAGTCGCCCAGCTTGCCCCTGCGGTACATGTTATCGGCGATGACCCGCAGCCGCTTCCACAGGAAGGACGATTTCGTGTAATGGGGGGACATGGTTTCGGGTTTGGCCAGCACGGCCGCCAGCCGGGTTGCCTCCCACACGGAGAGGTACCTGGAGGAGGAGCCGAAGTAGTGCTTCGCGGCCGCCTCGCAGCCGAAAATCCTGTCGCCCCACTGGGCGTAGTTGAGGTACAGCTCCAGTATCCGCTCCTTGGTCAGGAACCCTTCGAGCAAAATCGTATAGAACAGCTCCTGGAACTTGCGGGCGTAGGTCCGCGAGTCGCTGAGAAAGAGGTTCTTTGCCACCTGCTGCGAAATCGTGCTTCCCCCGCGGGCGATCCTTCCCTTGACTTTGTTGTATTCGTAGGCGGAGAGAATGGCGTTGAGATCGAACCCGGGATGCACGAAAAACCCGTCGTCCTCCGAGGCGACCACGGCGTTGCGAAGGTTCAGCGAAATGGAGTCGAGAGGGACAAACTCGTGCGCCAGGGAGTCGTTTTCACCCTCCCGGGCGAGTTGCCTGCGCTGCGCGGCCATCCAGGCCGACTCCTTCGGGTTGTGATCGGCCAGCCGCCTCACCTCCCTGACCGGCCGAAGCACGGTTTTCGCCGTCCACCACAGTACCACGGTCCCCGCCAGGGAAAACAGGACCGCGTAGGCGAGCAGAATGCCCGCGACAATCGTGATCGTTGTTCGGAGAATTCGTTTCATGATTGAGGTTCAAACCGGTTCGTTTTTTGCGCGGCGTATCCCCGGTGACACATTCTTGCGCGTTCGATCGAGGCTATGGGGGAAAATAACATATTCTGGCTTGCCGTATTTTAGGATACGGCGAATTCGGAAAGATTGCCTGCGCATTCAGGCCGTATGTTGATTTCGGCCCGATTATGCTGAGCC
>CAZNDN010000176.1:5428-7396 GCA_964571815.1 uncultured Fibrobacterota bacterium
GAGGGTTTGCGCTGTGGGCACTTATCGCGGTCGTGGGCCTGATTCGGTGCGGTTCGGAAAATGAAGATCCTGAGCCGTGTCCCACCTGCGTATGCCCCCCCCGTCACGAACTCACGGTCACCCTCCCGGACTCTTCCACGGTCTGGACGCATCAGAGCTTCTCCGATACGGTAGCCTGGTCCGGCTCGAATGCCGACAGCGTACAACTACGGCTGTATCGCAACAGTAAGCCCGTTGATTTCTTTCCGCTGTGGACCGACAACGACGGTCTCTACGTGGACCGTGCTCAGGTTCCTTCGACGTTTGCGAGCGGGGGCGGATACCGCGTGCAGGTGATCGACAACCGGGGACGCACGGGCTGGAGCGCTCCTTTTGAGATCAGCACCGATTCCCTTGCGACCATGGTTGTCCGCAAGCCCGGGCCGGGCGTGGTCTGGGTGCACGGGGAAAAGGCATCGAAGGTCACGTGGTCGGTACCTCTCAGCGGCGCCGACAGTGTTCGAATCATGCTCTACGCCGGTCCCGACTCGGTTGATCTGTTCACCGACTGGATGCCCAACGACGGGGCCTATACGCCGAAGCGGTCGGTCGCGTTCGGATGGGGCGAGGGAGAGAACTATCGCCTCAAGGTGATCGACAGGAAGGGCTACTTCGGCTGGAGCAAGCCCTTTGAAATTGCCAATCAACTATGCGAAACCATCGAAGTAACCAGTCCGACGGAATCTACCGTCTGGAAACACGGCCGGAGCGGCGTTCGCATCGCGTGGGAAGAGTGCTGCTGCGACAGCGTGTCAATCTCGCTGTATGCGGGAGAGTCTCCGGTCCAGACCCTGACACCCGCTTCCCCCGATTCGGGTGCGTATGTTCGCCGGGCCGTCGTGGACCCGTCATGGGAACCGGGAGAAGACTACCGCATCCGGGTGGAATCGCCCGACGGCTCCTTCGGCTACAGTCCTTTCTTCGAGATCGCGGCCGACAGCCTTGAGACCATAACGGTTCGCAAACCGGATTCTTCGACGAGATGGCACAACGGTCAGCAGTTCGTGAACCTTTCCTGGCGGGGCGCCGAAGGTGACAGTGTGAAGGTGGACCTGTATTTCAACGACACGCTCTTGAGCACACTGTGCGACTTCACCGATACGGCCCGGGCCTCGATATGCCGGTGTACCCTTGAGGTGGAAGACAGCGTTCCGGAACCGGCCTTCCGGGTGCGGATCACGGACAACCCGGGCAACTACGGGTGGAGCGGGCTCTTTTCAATCGACGACAGCGGCAGTGTCGCCGTGGCGCATCCCGGCGACTCGACTCTGTGGATTCACGGAGAACCCACGGCGGGTGTGAAAGCGACCAATGTGGAGGACAGCGTCCGCGCCGACCTGTACCGGGGAGACTCACTCGTGGCCGAGTTTTGCGGTTGGCACGAGCCCGAAAATTCTCTCGTGTGCGAAGGTCCCGACACGATTCCATCCGAATGGACCCCGGGAGGCGACTACCGTATCAGAGTTGAAGACAATACGGGCAACTACGGCTGGAGCAACCGGTTCGGTATCGTCGAAGACACCGCGGGTTTTGAGGTTCTTTCACCCGATTCCGCCACGGTCTGGTATCACGGGCAGACCAACCTGGCGGTAACGGTGGCGGGTGTGCGCAGCGACAGTCTCTCCGCCGAACTCTACCGGGAAAGCTCGCTCGTGGAAGTTTTCGTGCCGATGACGGCATTGGACACGAACGAAAGCACGCTGGTTCGTTCTTCGGACATTCCCACGTGGTGGTCGCCGGGCGCCGGCTACCGGCTGAAGGTTATTGACGGATGGGGACTTCATACCTGGAGCGATCGCTTTCGTATTGCCGCCGATTCTCTGGAACGCATAACGGTTTCCGAGCCCGGATCTTCCACGGTATTATATCACAACCACGAGGCCGTGCCGGCCACGTGGACCGATGTCGTTGGTGACAGTGTCAGGGTCC
>CAZNDN010000177.1:0-7384 GCA_964571815.1 uncultured Fibrobacterota bacterium
GCCGAGTTTGTTTCCATTCCCGATCACGTTCTTACGCCCACACTTGCCGACATCTATTACCAGCAGGGCCAGAAGGAACTGGCCGTTCGCATCTACCGACGGCTCATCGCGAAGAACCCCGACAATGAGAAACTCAGGGATCGGCTGGAGCAGGTGGAGCGTGAAGAAGAACCGCCCTCGGCGGGCGCGCCGCAGGAGCATGTCGCAGCGCCGGGCGGGGGGGGGGCCGCGGACAAACCTTCCTCTCCACGTCGGCGCCGGGCGTCAAGTCGATCCGGGAAACGCTCGCAGGCGGCCAAGCCTCTCAAAGGAGTGAGGATAACGAAGAAGTATCGGGAGAAGTACCGCAAGCGGAAGTCTCACAAGCGTGGTCTTCCGTTGAAATAGCTCGTAGTGTTTCTTCGGTGAAAGTCCGGATTCCGGAGGTTCGGAGAGGGTGTTGTGAGGGCAACGACCAGAGAGGGACATCTGAGATCTCTGATGCGGAGGCAAGGATGCGGGCACGTGCTCATCTCCGATCCCGTGAGCGTCGCGTACTACAGCGGATTCCGTGCCTCACGGGTATACTTGCTGCTGTCGAGGCGAAAGAAGCTGCTATTCACCGACGGTCGTTATCGCGAGGCGGCGGGGAAGTTCTGCGCACGTCGGCCCGAATTCCGCTTTATCGAAATCGGGGAGAAGGCTCCCGAGACCGTGGTGTCCTTCATTCCCGCGGGGAGCCGGGTCGGCGTGGAGAGCAACACCCTGTCGGTGGACCGCTTCGAGGCACTTCGTCGAGCGGGCGGATCGTTGCACTGGACGCGTCTGGGGAGCAGTGTTGTCGATATTGCATCAGTCAAGAACCCCGAAGAAATCGGCGCCATTCGGCGCGCGGCGCGTATCGGCGATCGCGCTTTCAAGCGTTTCTGTTCCCGGCTCAGGCCGGGAATAACCGAGGTCGAGGCCGCGGCGGAGCTGGAGCGGTTGTGCCGCGAGCGCGGGGCGGAGGCGGTATCGTTCCCGACGATCGTGCTCTTCGGGCCCCGTTCGGCCCTTCCCCACGGATTTCCGGGCCGGCGGCGGCTCAAGAAGGGCGATTTTGTGCTGACCGATTTCGGGTGTGTCGTGAACGGCCTGTGCTCCGATATGACACGAACAAGAGTTTTCGGGAAGGCGGGCGAGAAGCAGCGGGAGATTTACGACACGGTCCTTCGAGCCCAGCGTACGGCCCGGCGGGCGGTGGGGCCGGGAATCAAAGCCTCCGCAGTTGACCGGAGTGCGCGGACAGTCATTGACGAGGCAGGCTACGGGGAGTTTTTTGTCCATGCCACCGGCCACGGAGTGGGAAGACGGGTGCATGAACGGCCACGGCTGTCGGACAACGACAGTACGGTGCTGGAGGCCGGAATGGTTATCACCATAGAACCGGGCATATACGTACCGGGTGTGGGAGGAACGCGAATCGAGGACATGGTCCTGGTTACCGATACGGGATCTCAGTTGCTTACCCATTCGCCGCGTCGCGGAATCGAGACATAACCATGGTCGACACCAAGACACTGCTGAAGGCAATGATGGACAAGAACGCGTCGGACCTTCACCTGCGCGTGGGGGTGCCGCCGGTGTTCAGAATCGACGGCCCCCTTTTTCGGATCAACACCGAGCCGCTGAAACCGGAAGATCTACAGGCGGTCATGGGTGATCTCATGACGCGGGAGCAAATCGAAGCCTATGAAAAGGAGCACGAGCTGGATTTTGCCCGCGGGATGGCCGGGTTGGGAAGATTTCGAGTGAATGCGTTCCGTCAGCGGGGGACTCCCGCACTGGCAATTCGGTCGATTCGAACCGCCGTGCCCGAATTCGATGAACTCAATATCCCGGCTGTCGTTCTGGACATTGCGATGCGCAAGCGGGGCCTCGTGCTGGTAACGGGTACGACGGGAAGCGGCAAGTCCACGTTGCTTGCATCGATGATCGATCACATCAATAAGAACTCCTCGGTCAACGTGATCACGATCGAAGACCCAATCGAATTCCTACATCGGGATATCAAGAGCATTGTCGTGCAGCGGGAGATCGGCGCCGACACCAATGATTTCCCCACGGCGCTTCGCTCCTGCTTTCGCCAGGATCCCGACGTTATTCTGATCGGTGAGATCCGCGATCATATCACGATGGAGATAGCTCTCAGCGCCGCCGACACGGGGCACCTTGTCATGAGCACGCTGCACACCATGAATGCCGTGGAAACGATCTCCCGCGTGGTCTCGTTCTTCCCTCCGCATCAGCACGATCAAATCCGGCTCGTTCTCTCCAGCGTTCTTGTTTCGATCATCTCGCTTCGTCTCCTTCCGCGCAAGAACGGTCGGGGCCGGGTCCCGGCGGCGGAGATCCTGATCAACAACGCGGCGATTGCCGAATACCTGCGGCAGCCCGAAAAGACGCATTCGATCATGTCCGCGGTTGCTGAAGGCTACACACAGTACGGTTCTCAGACATTCGATCAGTCGCTGCTGCAACTGTACAAGGATGAGCTTGTGTCGCTGCGGATGGCCAAGCAGAATGCGAACAATCCCGATGATTTCGAGTTGAAAATCAGGGGCGTTGAGGGAACGTCGGATCGGAGCTGGATGGGATAGCCCGGGGGCAAGAGCACAAACTACTATCCTTATGAGCAAAGGAGTATCGCAGATGAATCTCGTCATGAACCACGTCGCTGTTTTCTGCATAATCGTATCGGTGGGTATCACCGAAGCGAGCGAGTCCGTTGCCCGGGTCACACGCGTAGAAGGAAAGGCGTCGCTCATGCGCACGGCATGGGAGGAGTGGCGGGAGCTGAGGCCCAATACGCCGCTTCGTGTCGGGGACCAGGTGTACACCCGCGAGGAGAGTTTCGTCGAGCTTCGCTACACCGGCGGCGAGATACTGCGCATGAACGAGAATTCCAAAATTACGATCAGGCATGCCGACGGCATGGCGACGAAGAATTACAACGGCGTGGGACAGATCTGGGTGAACATGAAGAAAGTCGCCTCCAAAGGCAATGAGTTCGAGGTTTCTTCTCCCACGGCCGTGGCAGCAATACGTGGGACCGTGTTCAAGATGGACACCCGTGAGGACTCCTCCACCGATGTGAGCGTCTATGACGGCAAGGTCGAAGTGGGTCCCTCGGACGAGCTGAAGAAGAAACAGGAGGAAGAGAAACAGAAGAAGCAATCACCACCCCCGGGCGGTGTGACCGAAGTGCCCGGGCCCGAGGAAGTGCCGGGGCCCTACGAAGTACCGCTGGAGACGTGGCGTATGATTGTGTCGGGACAGATGATATCGGTGCGCTCGGACGGCACATTTGCCCAGGAACAGTTCGATGTCGCGGCATCGGCCGAAGATGCATTCGTGAAGAAGAACATGGAGCTGGATGCGCAGATTGAGGAGCAGTAGCGCTCAGGTAGTGCACAACGCTGTTTCAGCCTTTTCAATCCACTGCCGGGCAATGATTTTCCGATAGTTATCATCGGTCATACGGGTATTCCTTCCGTTCCACCCCCGGAAAGATCGAGCACCCGGCTGCATGTTTGTCGCAACGTGCGCCGGGCACCGGATGCCCCACCCTTCGCTCCGCCGACAGCAAATAACGTTTCCCGAAGAAGTATATTTTCGAGTTCAGATTCACGCCGGTGATTTCTCCGGAAAAGACCGGAGACTTCCACCATTTCGGATCATTATGCAACCAGCTTTCCTTATGAACACAAAGGAGCACTCATGGTTGAGACGATTGCCCGCAATTTCAACGCCGGCGGGCCGTTCATGTGGGTTATTCTCATGGTGTTGGCGGTCGCCTGCGCCGTCGTTGTCGAGAGACTGATCTTCTACCTGATTGTGTGCCGGGGGAGTGCGGTCGACACGGTCGCGAGAATTGCCGCGGCGCTCAACCGGGACGATCGCAGCGGAGCGAAACGGCTTGTCGGGTCTCGCCGCGCGCCGGCAATGGTGCTGCTGAGGACGGCGCTGGAGCGCTACCACGACGGTATGCCGGCCGGTGAGATCAGAGAAGCGGTCGAAGAGGCGGCGATCCGGGAGATGCCGCGCATGACCCAGCGGCTCAACTACCTCTCACTCTTCGCCAATATCGCCACGCTTCTGGGGCTGCTGGGCACCATAGCCGGACTTCAGGTCTCATTCACCTCACTGGCCTCGGTCGAGGCGACGAAAAAAGCGGCCATGCTCGCGCAGGGCATCTCCCAGGCAATGAACACGACCGCTTTCGGCCTTATCGTGGCCGTGCCCTGCATGGTATGCTACACCGTTCTCAGCAACATGCAGCGCGAGCAGGTCAAGGACCTCGACGAAGCCGTGGTGCGGCTGTTGAACTACCTCAAGAAAAAGCTCTCGTGAACTTTCCGTCGTTCATGCACGCCGCGGGTGCGCCGTCGGACGTTGCCGAAACGCCCGATATCGATGTGACACCCGTGATGAATATGTTTGTCATATTGATTCCGTTCCTGGTATCCATGGCGGTATTTACACAGCTTTCGATCCTTGAGTTGTCGCTTCCTCCGAATGTGGGGGCGGGGCTGGACGATTCGGGAGGGAAACCGAAGCTGAAGCTTACAGTAGTTCTCAAGCAGCGATACCTGGCGATCACGCATGGAGCTTCCATGCTGGACTCCATACCCCGGGAGGACGGCGACGAATACGACCTGCTCAGGGAGCGGCTGGTCCTCCGCAGGGAAGGGGTGGAAATAAAGGACCAGGTCATTGTGGCTGTCGGCGACGAGGTGCCCATGGGGGTAGTAGTGCGTGTAATGGACCGGTGCAGGGAAGCCGGTTTTGACAAGACCGCCCTTTCGAGCACCGCGAAAGCGAAAGGAGGAGGATCCTGATGCGCATCGGTCTTGCCTCCGGGTCCCGAAGTGGAGCGGGCGATTCCGGGACCTTTCGACCCCAGCTCACTTCGCTTATCGATGTCATGACCATTCTCCTGGTATTTCTTATCAAGAGTTTCTCGGTCGAAGGCAATATCGTGACTCCGTCGCCCGATCTTACCCTGCCGCTTTCCAGCTCCCGCATGCCGGCCAGGCCGGCCTACACGGTGGAGATCACCAGGGATGCCGTGATCGCCGAAGGCAGGGTGGTTGCGGACAACGATGTGTTGGCGAGGAGCGATTCCCTGATGATACCACGGCTGCACGAATGGATGCGCGGTACGCGGCCCGAGGGCGATACGACCGCGCGGGAAGTAATGATCCAGTCGGATCACCGCGTGCGGTTCGATGTAGTGAAGCGGGTGATGTACACCTGCAGCAAGGCGGGATTCTCCGATTTTGTCGTGCTGGTAGTCGAGGAAGAGTGATCGAATGGACGAAGGGAAGAGGCGGGTCCTGCACAGCTACGAAATCCCGCGGCGGACTTCCACGGCGGGAAACTGGATTTTCCGCGTGTGTCTCGTGTCGGTCACCGGCGGGTTTCTGGCCGCGGGAAGCGCTTTCCGTACGGTCGAGCAACTACCCGCAACCGCCGCGCGCTCCACGCGGTCATTCAGGACCAAATTCGTGGTCAGGAAGCCGCCGAACCCCGAGCCACCGCCGGAGCCGACCGTGGCCCGGGAGGGAAAGCCCGAGAAACTGTCGGAAAAGCCCGAGAAGGATGACGGCGACGAACAGAAGAATCCGGAAAAGAAGCCCGAACAAAAGAAGGCCCGCCGTGTCTATGGACTTCGCCGAGTGTACGCGAGAGGAATCGGGGCGGGGGGATCGATGTCCAATGCGGTTATCGGGAAGCGCGGGAATACTCTTGACAAAGAGGTAGACGCACTGGAAGCTGCGGAGGAGGAGCTGAAAGGGCGACTTGCCTCCGCGGCCACGGTGGAGCGGGCGCCGCGGTTCAGGAAGCGTGTGCGGCCGGAGTACACGCCCGAGATGCTGGAAAACCGGGTCCAGGGGACCGTGCGGGTGCGGGTCCTGGTTGATATTGACGGGAAGGTCAAGAAAGCCGAAGCACTCAACGACCTTGGACACGGCGCGGCGGATCAGGCCGTGCGGGCATGCAGGGCCATGGTCTTTGAACCCGCCCTTCGGGACGACAAACCCGTCGCGGTGTGGATCACCATTCCGATCCGTTTCGTGTTGCTGGAGTAGTTGCTGGTAGTCGAGTTCATTTCCGTCCAGGAACGAGCACACATGTATTTTGCTGTTTACAAACATGACTATACCCTGTCGGATGACAAGGAGACTGAAGGCATGATACGACGGCCGCTTTGTCGCCTTTTGCTGATGTTTCTTCTTTTTGGTGTCGGGCCTGCCGTCCATTCTCAGGACGTCGAGAAGTCCGGGGAGGTCTCGTTTGAGGATACCTCCCGCGCGGAGACGATTCTTCCCGGCGACGACGACATCAAGCTTTCCGGTCCCGCTCCCGAAGAGTCCGTCGAGGACACCCTCCCGCCTCTGGAGTCGATGCCGGAATTGCGCGAGTTCGTTGAAGCCGATTATCCGGCGGAGGCAGTGAAAGAGGGGAAGGAAGGGACGGTTTTGATGGACCTGCTGGTGAGCGACAGCGGGACGGTGGACAGCGTGGCCGTGGTTGAAGGCCTCGGGCCGTCGTTTGACAGTGCCGCCTGTGAAGCGGCCCGGCGGTTCGAATTCGTCCCGGCCATGGCTGACAGCAGTCCCGTTCCGGTGATTCTTCGCTACGAATACCGGTTCGTTCTTCAGGAGGCGATCAGGAAGGTTGTCCGGGACCGGCGGGAGGTGGTCAACTTCCGCGGGCGACTGATCGAGATGGGGACCAGGGCGCCGGCTTCAAACGCCATGATCGTGGTGTCGTTTCCTGATACGGTGCGCGACACCTCACTTGCGCTGCCGTGGGAGTCGTATATCGAGCACATCGCGGGCCTCGAAGGACAGTACCGTGAAGAGGGGCGACTTGTCACGCTGAGCGACACGGCAGGGGCGTTTTCTTTCACATCGCTCCCGTCCGGCCCCATCGAGATCTCGGTGGTTCTCTCCGGCTACGAGACCTTTTTCGACCGGGAAACCATCACCCCCGACAGTGTTATCGAGGTCACCTATCGCCTCGAGCGAACATCGTACTCCGACTACGAGATTGTCGTCTACGGCAAGGCCCCGAAAAAGGAAGTTGCAAAGCGGAGCCTTACCCTGCGGGAAGTCCGCAAGGTGCCGGGATTCGGGGGCGATGCCGTGAAGGTGATTCAGGCAATGCCGGGGGTTTCGCGGTCGTTCTTCGGGGGCGGAGAGATCATTGTTCGGGGCGCCGGCTCGGGTGACAATCAGTACTTCCTCGACGGCCTGCCGGTTCCGTATGTCTATCATTTCGGCGGACTGAAATCCAACTACAATTCCTCGGCCCTGGAATCGGTCGACTTCTACCCCGGCGGCTTCGGGGTGCGCTA
>CAZNDN010000178.1:0-2897 GCA_964571815.1 uncultured Fibrobacterota bacterium
CCCGCACCCTCGAACATCTCTTCGATCCGCGAAGTGACATCCTCTCCCGAAAGGTCACCGTCCAGCTCCACGCGCGCCTCCTCTTCGGGCTCCTCGGTCGCCTCGTCGGCGACAAGCGCACTTCGTGCCTCCGCGGGCATGCCCGGTTCGCTTGGCTCGGACGTCTCTTCGTCGACAAAAGTCGTTTCTTCCCCTTCCGAGCCGAACATCTCCTCCACCCGCGATGTGATATCATCGCCCGCGGGAATGCCCGCCGACTCGTCCCTTTTGAGATCCTCGGTTCGTATCTCCATCGTTTCGGCACTGTGAAGAGTATCGGCAATACCCGACTCATCAGGTTCAGCCGGCTCGCCGGGCGTTACCATGGTCTGCTGTCCCGGGGTTTCACCCTCTTCCCCGTCAAACAGCATTCCCATTCGCTCCGTGATATCATCCCCACCGGGGCTTTCAGCCGCTCCGGATGAGAGGTCATCAACGGTTTCTTCCACTGCCGGCCCTTCTTCCTGATCTTCGGCGGGCTGAAGAAGCTCCACCTCTTCATCGACCACAGAGGATTCCGAAGAGGAAATCGCCCGGGAAGGTTCCGAATCCCGGGTCTGAACCTCCTCGGGGATATCCACCGAAAACTCGGCCTCATCCGCCTTCGTGGAAGGCGACCGCGCGCTCTCCTGAGTCGACACCGGTTCGGAAAGGGGACCGACAACATCAAAAAGCGTGGCCTTCCCCGAACCCCTGGTCTTCGCGGCAAGTGCGGCAAAGGAGCTGTTGGAAGGCTCGAGGCGGCGGAGACAATCGTAGAGATCACCCGCCTTCTCTTCCATGCCCTGCTTCGCGAAAATGTCGGCAAGCATTTTGATCGCCACAACGTTGTGGCGATCGAGTCGGCAGGCGTTGGAAAACTCCTTGATCGCCTCCCCTGTCTTGTCCTGTTCGACATAGCATCGGCCGAGGATGATATGTCCGGTCACGTATGAAGGGTGGGAGGAAAGGCCTTGTATGCTGACCGCAATTGCCCGGTCGATATCTCCCCGCTTCCGGTAGCTGTCGGCCAGACGGGAGAACACGAGTGAATCCGGCCTTTCTTCGAGCTTTCTTTCCAACACTGCCATTGAACCGTCTTTTGCCGTCGCCATCGATACCCTCCGGAATACGTCACAGTTATTTCGGGCCCGCCCCGTTCATTGCCGCCCCTTTCGCATTCGACCGAAAGGCGGCGAACAAAGGAGAAGGCAGGCCGGTCTCGACCTGTTCGCCTGCTGATTGCAGCAGGCTTTCGTAAAGCTTTACCCGGTAGTTCTCCACCCGGCTCATCCCCGCGCCCCGTTCCCGCGAATCGGCGAAAGGCCGTACCCGCGAAGACACATACCGGAACCGTACTAGTATACCATGAACCCGGGCCGATGAGCAACGGTTCGCCCGTCACTCGGTTCGCGGGGAAGTCAAACACTGCCTGAAGAGCACGCCTTTCGGAGAATATCCGAGGTTGAATGACCGGGCAGCAGCGAGAGTATGCGTACTACTCCTCCGTGCTTTTCGACCACGGGCCGCTCGATAATATCTTCGGGATAGTCCCCGCCTTTCACGTGGATATCCGGTCTCAGGATTTCCAGGAACGCCCGTGGATCGTCCTCCTCGAATACGAACACGCCCCGGACACTCTTCAGCGCATCGAGTATCTCGCAGCGATCGCGCTGAGACTGCAGCGGTCGCCCCGGACCTTTGAGCCGGGAAACACACGTGTCGCTGTTGACCCCCACAACCAGCATATCCCCCAGCAGGCCGGCCTCGGCAAGATACCGCACATGACCCACATGCAGAATGTCAAAGCACCCATTGGTGGTAACGAGCGTCTTCCCTTCCGTGCGCAGGGGGGCAAGACAGTCTCTGATCTGATGTACGTTCTCGCAAATCATGGAAGGTTCACAGTCGGCGGCACGACTTCCCGGGTGTAAGCATCGGCAAAGGAATATACAATAGTACCAAAGAGTCCACGGCGGCTTTGCCATGCAACCTTCTTTCTGTAAGAAAATGCTAAAGTTTTCATTCATTCTGCCGATACAATCGAACAGGGATTGGTGTGGGCAACCACTCCCAATGAGAAGCGGGTTAAGTGAGCATCGAAAATGCCGATGTAGTAAGTAGAGGCTCACTTCCTGTGATTCTCACCCGGGCGCAGGGAAGGGAAATGCCCGGGGTAACCTCTACTCCCAACAAGGACGTGGGATTATGAGAATCAACACCAACATTCCATCAATGGTGACGCGTGGTGCCCTGTACCGGGTGGACCGCTCCATGGGCAAGTCCATGGAGAAACTGTCTACCGGTCTGAGAATCAATTCGGCTGCCGACGACGCGGCCGGATTGGGCGTGTCGGAAAACCTCAGGACCCAGGTGCGGGGGCTGTCTCAGGCCATGAAGAATGCGCAGGATGCCATCGCCATGCTGAATGTGGCCGACGGCGCCTTGAATGAACAGGCCGCGATCCTGCACCGGATGCGGGAACTGGTCGTGGAAGCCCGCAACGACACGTACACCGCAACCGAACGCGCGTACATGGGCCAGGAATTCAAGCAGCTCACCGAAGAGCTGGACCGTATTGCCGCCTCGGCTAACTACAACGGTATGCAGATTTTCGCCACCCCCGAGAAAACCATGGGTTCGGTGACCTACGGGGCAAATGACGCCGACCAGACGCCGCACAAGCTCGACGATGCGCGGACCGCGTGGGACGACAACAACGACTCGGTTTTCGGGGCCGATGAGAACGCCAGCGCCCACCATTTCAACATGATGATCGGGGCCAACTACTCCGATACCGACAGTGCAGCCCATAACTCAGGTGTGGCCGCACAGTCGTGGGATCCCGATGCCGAAAACCTGTTCACGATCCAGTTCGG
>CAZNDN010000178.1:2997-7210 GCA_964571815.1 uncultured Fibrobacterota bacterium
TGGCCGCACAGTCGTGGGATCCCGATGCCGAAAACCTGTTCACGATCCAGTTCGGGCAGATGGACAGCAATACTCTCTTGAGTTCCATGCAGGGTACCGATGTGGACGCCACGGACGTGGTCGAAACCAACGGGGACCCCTTCGGGTGGGACGCGGCCGGCGATCTGTGGGATATGTTCCTCTCGGGCGGCTACCAGGACGACACCGTGCAGAGCAAATTCGACTATCTTCTCGACGTTATCGACGGTGACCCGAACTTCTCCGGCACGGCCGCCGACAACACCGGGCTGGAGCGGGTCAACCTGATGCGCGCGAAGATTGGAGCAATCACCAACCGGCTCGAACATGCCGTGAACAATATGACAAACCAGCGAGCCAATACCCAGGCTGCCGAATCAGCCATCCGCGATGCCGACTTCGCCTCCGAAACCACTCAATTCACGAAGAGTCGGATCCTGACGCAATCCGCGACGGCGATGCTGGCGCAGGCAAACATGGTTCCGCAGTCGGCGCTGGGGTTGATTCGATAATCGTCCCGGAACTACGGAATCAAGTTCGTTGAAGGGGGGCCGCACCGGCGGCTCCTCTTTCCCATTCTTTGCCCATACACACTCCCCTCCGATCAACGTCACGGCCCGCGGCGCCGCGGGGTATTTTCTTGTGCCGAACACCTCCGTCGAACAATGAGTATACGAGGCCACGGTTTCAATGCGCCTGCGGATTGCTGAAGTTCCATACTCGTTACAGGGTTTCCGAGGAATCCAGGGCCCCGGAGCATCGGGCCTTGTTACCGTCGTGTGCGAGCATTTCCAGGATACCTCCTCCGGGCCCACCCCCGTGTTCATGCTCCGGGAAGTTCCCTGGAACAGACTTCACGGGGCCCCGCTTGCCGGCAAGCGACGCTACCGAATCCGCTACGAAGAACAGGATGAGGATCTCCTCTTCTCCACCGAGACGTCACGGGTACGCCTGAACATGACCTCCGGCATCATGGAGATCGCGCTGAACCCGACCGTCACCGATGATCTGGACAGGGTACTCCTCGCTCACCTCCGTCTTGCAGTCTCTCTGAACACCATACACCGAGGCGGCGTCCCCCTGCACAGTGCAGCGGCAGTGCGAGGGAGCAACGATACCGCCTCCGTTTTCACGGCTCGCTCAGGCGGTGGAAAGTCCACAATTATCTCGCTGCTGTGTCCGCCATGGAAACCCCTCGGAGACGACTGCCATGTCTTACTTCCCCGCAACGGACACTGGAGGGTGTTTCCCACCCCGTTCGTGACCCCGGAGCTGCTTCCGGACTGTCTGACGCAAAGCTTCGTCATAGATAGAATCTTTGCCATCGAGCACGGGGAGAAGAACGAAATGCTCCCGCTTTCGTCTTCGCGGAAGTATCAGGCAGTCTTGGAAGGCGTCTACACCCTCCCGACGACCGAGCGTCTCGGCACCGCAGTCATGGACAATACGGCGGCATTGGCCGCGGAAGTTCCGGTTGTACGGCTGAGGGTTAGAAAGGATAGAGAATTCCGGGAATGGTTCGAAACCCACCGCGAAGTCTAGCCACTTGATGAGGATGATTCCGCGGAGCTTGCAATGAGTCGAGAAACAAGCGTATACTAGTTAGTTGGGTGGTGAGCACGTGAATGTCGAAATCAAGGGCTTTCTCGAGGGCTCATCGCGGTAACCCAAGGAGTAACCCAATGGCATACCGACTAATCGGCGAGCTTTCGGTAAAAAGAGTTGCCGACGAAGTATTCGTGCTGAACCGGCGAACGTCGGAGATGTGCAGTTTCAACCGCACGGGTGCATACATCTTCGAATGCCTTCAGCAGGGAGAGACCGACATACCGGCTCTTCTGGTACAGCGATTCGAGGTTTCCAAGCAGCGGGCCCGACAGGACGTTGAGGATTTCCTGCGAACCCTCGCCTCTCACGACATGGTGACCACCGAAGAGGACCAACAAACCAATGGAAGGTGATCGATACCAACGGAAGCTCGAGCAGCTCGGGAAGCAGGGATACCCGACCGTAGCCGCGATTGAGGTGACTGAGCGATGCAATGCATCGTGCCCGTACTGTTACCTCGACCCGAACAACCGTCACCCGGGCCTCGACACCAACCAGTGGCGGTGGGTGATTGACAAACTTGCGGCCGGCGGCATCCTGAATATAATCATCACCGGCGGCGAGCCGTTTGTCCGCGACGACATTCTGGATATTCTGGACCATGCCGCATCAAAGGACTTCTTTGGAATCGCCGTGTATACAAACGGCACACTGCTCCGCGAAGACCACTTCGCTTTCCTCGCCGCGCACCGAGACACTATCTCGGAAGTCAAGTTCTCGGGATTTTCTCACGAGCCGCCCGTCAACGACTCATATTTCGGTATTCCCGGCGCCACGGAGAAGATTATTCACGCCGGCCGGCGTCTGATGCGAGAGGGAGTTCGTGTGCGGATGTCGCTTACGGCGCTGGATTTCAATGTTGATTCACTGCCGCAAACACAAGAATTCTACGAACGGCATGGATTCAAGGTCTCTGTGGCAATCTTCAAGATCCTGACTACCGCCTCCCAGAGGGAAAACCTGGGAGGCAGCATCACACGGGATTTCATGAACAAATGCGTCAATCGCATACCGCCTGAGTTGCAGGAGGCCAGGGCGGAATACGTGCGGGAAAAGATGTCCTCCGGGCCGGGCAGGACATCGCTGTGCCGGGGGCGGCTCACGTCAATCATGGTTGATTGCCGCGGAGACATTGCCCCCTGCGTTGCCTTCAGGTCGCTCCGCGTAGGCAGCATTCTCGAAGATCGACCTCTGTGCGAAACGCTTCGCGCGTCCGAACAACGCCGGCAAATCTGCCGTATGACCAAAGAGGACATCTCTGTCTGTGCATCGTGTGAATATCGCCCCTTGTGCCCGGTGTGCCTGGGAAGAATTCACACCCTGTCGGGCAGGCTTGACGCAGAGGACCCGCAGACGTGCCGGCATACGAAGGCACTGCATGCAATGTGCGAGGCCTGTCATGCGTAGGCATGGCGCGTGCGCTTCGGCACTTCGTGCATTCCTGATGTCGGGGGGGGCGACGACGTTCACCGTGGAGGGCCGCTCGATGTCTCCATTTCTCCCGCCCGGCGTGCGCGTGCGGCTGAAACCGCCCCGCATGCCGCTGAGGCCGGGCGAATGCTATGCCTTCATGTATGAAAAACGGCTTGTCGTTCACAGACTTGTTGCCCTGCGCGACCGTGAAGCCATCTTTGCCGGCGACCGCGGCCGCCGATACGAGAAGGCCGATGTCGAAAGTGTTGTGGGTGAGCTTGACTGCAGGACTCAGTGGGTGCGGTCGCGCGTTGTTGCGATGACAAATCGTATCTTTTTGCATAGCTGGCGGTGGTTTCCCGGCGCGGACCGATGGAGATCCCGGTTGGTAAGAGGAGCCGCCGGTACTCTGCGACAAAGGGTTATCGAATGAAAGAGCCCTATGAAAAGCCCGAGTTGATCACCCAACTCATGTCCTCCGAGACGCTTCGGGCTGCGTGCAGTGACCCCGTCGAGGTTGCTGACGGGTTCGTGGCATACGGTTTTGCCGCATGTGCGTCCTGTGCCGACTGCTCGGAAGGCTCCGCCTCCTGATAGCGACGGTTGGGCCGTTCCTGGAAGAGTGTACCGTAGTTGCGGATCTCTTCGGGGGGGGGATGCCGCGTGTCCTCTCAACTGCAGGGGCGACGGGGGGTGCGAAGTTTTCTCAGCAGTAGGCCCGCTGGATTGCGCACAAACGGCAGTTCCACAAGCGCCCGCCTGACAACCGAGGAGAGCTTTCCGTAGGCAGCAATATGGGGCATGTGTGCCAGCGCTTCGGCATAGAGATGCTTGCGCGCGAAGGATGCCCGCAAGCTTGTATGTCGCTCACACCGCTTCACCATGTAGTGCACAAATCCCTCTACACCGGTTGCTCGTGCAGCTTCCCAAAACCGCTCCCAGGAAAATCCCGGCAGACCGGCCACCAGGGCAATTTCGTCGTACGTCTGCGGCGGAGGCGAATGAGCGGCGTGCACGAGGCGGTGACAGATTGCGATCAGAAGCGCATCCTCGAACCCGGGAATCACCTGATTTGAGTCGCCTTCCACGGGCGAGCCCCGCTGGAAAAGCTCAGCGGGAGGCAGCAGGAAGCGCTCAGGGTAATTGAGCAACTTGTGAAGCTCCACCGGAACGG
>CAZNDN010000179.1:0-7094 GCA_964571815.1 uncultured Fibrobacterota bacterium
GCATGCGCCTGACCGGAAGATGATACTGATTGTCCGCACGATCACCGCACTAGTAGCGCTCTCAGAACAGCGCTCCCCGCGCCGGCGCCGTGCAGCCGCACAATATACGTTCCCCCTGGCCGAGCAGCCCCGGCAGTTGCCCAATCCCCGGCGCCGTCAGGCGAAACGCCCCGGACCCGCCGCCCCTGCACGGTACACAGATCAACGCTCCATTTCCGTCGCGCACGCAGGTCTCCCCAGGCCCCTGTCATCGTGGCGTTGCCGCCCGTTTGCACTCTGATTCGATTGGTGTTTGCCTGATACGAAATCAACCCGGCAACGGCAAGATCGTGCCTGGAGGCCATTCGGACGATCATGGAACGGCTGGAATCCGTTGCCCATATATGTGAACCATCATACGCGATATCAACAGCCCGGAACGGGACGGCATACCACAGGTTTTTTTGCTGGAGTTCTACGTCAAGGGTCGTCTGTAACACGGAACTGATACCAACGCCGCCGCCATCCACCATCCACAACGTGTCACCAATGACGGTCATGCCGAGGGGGTGAAGGCAACAGAGTTCGGCTTCCATGGCTCTGCTCGAGGGATTAATGACATACACACAGGGGCCCCAACCGCCGTGGTACGACACGAGAAACCTCCCGCGATAATACGTCATACCCCGGAGAAAAGGCTCACTTCCTATCTTGTCATCTGTAATAAACGATATGGTCTCACGTGTTTCACCTGTTTGTTGGTCTATCCGATGAATCGCATACTTCGCATGAGAAGCCGAATCCCCTGTAGCCGAATCAACACAAACCCAGAGCGCTCCTTCTGCGCAAGCAATACCCACAATCCTGCGAAAATCCGTCTGAATCGAATCCAGGAGTGTCGGCGTAGTATTACACGCATAAAGGTGTTTTGTGTGGAGATTGGAGAGCCAAAGGGTATCTCTGCAAACTTCCATGGAATACGGGGCGGGAATGGGAGAAGCGAATTCGTGGGCGACGGGTAGCGTGTTGGGGGGTTGTGCAAACGCAATACGCGGCGGAATCAAGGGTACCAGAAAAAATGCCAGTACATACTTGATCCCGGCAACGGTTTTCAAGTGAGAGCCCACCGCGGACCCGCGGAGACCTCCAGGGTAGGCTGCACGTATTGTCGATTTCATTGTCTCCTCCTTTGCTGCGTCATTCCTTCGTGACTTTTACCCCGAAGATAAAATAGTACGTTAGTCCCCCTCGCCCTTCGGCCCGACCGGTCACACATAATGTGTCCCTTGATGTCCGGGCTGGCCGCAGTGTCGCCCGGCAGAACGCCTGCAAGTGTTCTGAATGGAATCGTGTCGGCGGCGAGTTTCCGGGCATTCCACCTCTTTGATGTTCTGCCGGTGCTTTTCATTGGTCACGTAGTGATACGTCCCGCCGTTATACCGGAAGGAAATCTCCCATTTGATTTCCGTGATCCATGATGTCTCATTGACGTCGTGCCAGTAGCACTTGAAATGCACGTGCTCGTTGGAATGGACCACGTCGGGGTTGTAGTAGTTGTCTTCGACGATCACGATCCTGTCGTTGACTCCTACTTCCTCGATCAGCCAGGCGTACTCGATGCTCATAATCTCCAGCCATGGGAGTTCTTCCGGTTCCCCGTCGGCTGGATCGATGTACTTCAGCACTTTGGTATTGTTCTCCTCAAGCGCATCGAAAAAGACAGCCTGATGGTCTCCTCTCTGATCATCCATTTGGGCATGCACTGGATGCTGCTGATGATGAATTGAGTAGTAGAAATCGCTATACGCAGGTTCCTCCGTTCCTACCATCTCGTATACTTCGCATCCGCCTGAAACACCTCTGTCTTCGTATAGCTGTTTACAGGTATTCCATCCGGGATGCCCGGGGTAGCTGTCACCGCACAGATAATTCGGGACATATTCACCATCGACGCACCACTGGGCAACGTCATGTTGATCTTCGTGCTTGTCGTAATAGTCCAGCACCATCTCGCAGCTTGCAGCCCAGCACCACGCCGAGTCGGCCTGCACCACGGGGTTCAGAGAAATCTGTGAGTGGCCGCCGGCGACTATCAGCAGAAGAAACATACTACCTGGAAACAACGCCGGGGCAATGCTATTGATTCTCATTTTCGTACTCCTTTCGCAGCTTCTCCATAATCAGTTTCCTCCGATCCGCACATCGCTTGAGGTATCCTCTTGTTTGAGGCCGGTTGAACAAGGATCTGGAATACTGAAGCTGAGAATAATCCACAGAATAATCCAGCGTGCGCGAAAGCGGTGTGAGGTTGTACGCATCGACTTCAGGTACATGGAAATACCAATCCCGTGAAATGCCGGGAAATTTGATGAAGACGGGATTGTATCCTTCAACCGGAGGCCAGGTAGCAAGGACCCTCCTCATTACACGGGGAGTATTGGCCCCTCCGGCAGTTGGGCAATACGCTTTCCCGAAGTACGATACCACGTTTACTCTCCACACTACGCTGTCTTCGACACACAGATGCACTTGATAGGATGAATCCCGCCAGTCGACAAAGGCAGTCACCGGGGTGCTGTCCGTCAATGTATCCGGCGTGTACTTGATGCAATACTGCTTCACTGCGCCGCATACCCGATGGCGCTGCTCAAAAAACTCCCTGCGTTGCTCCCGGGCGGCATCATCCTCAGGCAGATTGTATGCCCGGGCAAACATCCGACTTCTGGTGGCACTGGCCAGCATCGCACTCTTTGCTCGCTTGATCATTGCCCGCGGCACCTTGGCTTTCAACGGGTGACCTGTGGTGTCGAATCCCTGCGGCGGCTCGCCCAATGCCGAACCGGCAATGATACCCAGGAACACCACGCTGCGAAATGCTACTTTCATTGTTCACTCCCTGGTTAACATTCGTGTACTACTACCTCATTGATCAGGGGGCGCGATCCACCGTCAGTGCCGGCGCCCTCTACCGGGAAACGACACAGCGCGGCATGCGTTACACCCTCGCTCCTCGATTGACGGAAACTCTTCATTGAACCCTCGCCGGGCACACCACTCGCTGCGCGGTCTCAATGATTCGGCTTCCGCTTCAAACCCGCCTTCTCTCTTACGGCCTCCACATCAACCGCATCCCCTCTCACACCCGATTCCCGCTGACGCTCGATTTCGTCGGTAATTCTGCGGGATTGTCTTCGCAGTCTCGCCGCTTTCTTTTCGTATTCGGTTGGTTCGCGTTTGTCGCGTGGCGCGGCATGCTCATACCTTGCGAGTGTTTCCTCACCTACGGTGCGAACAATTCTCTCGTTCTCATATCCCTCGCGTACCCCCGTTACCTGGTAGCTGAAAGCAGCGTCGCCGTACTCATAAAAACCGGACTCTTTCATGGCAACCACGATTCTATGCGAACGCCGGTGCATTTATGCGCTTAGAATAGCCGGGTTGAATTTGCCATGTGTTGGCAGGAAAATCAAGAAGATGAGCTGCATCAACTGCTTCGTATGGACCACATGAAGGAGATCGGAAGAAGATTTTGTCACAATCTCTTGAAGAAAACCGCATTTTCAAACTGTCCAGGTTTGCTGCACAATCAGATCGGCGTTCGCATTCTAAGGGTGAAGTGCATCAAGGACACACCAGTTCTTTCCGAACTCGCACGGGATCACCTGATACGGATAGCATTACTGCGGAAAGCTTCCGCGTGTTCGAGAAGGCACGCCGCCGACCCAGCAGATCAAAGTAGCGGGTTCGAACGGAGGTATCTCTATTCACTCGCAATGGTCTGAAACCAACAGCTTGATTGGTCCCGAAAAGCGAGTCAAGGCGTGCCGGATCCAATCGGTATACGCCATTTCCCGCCGCAATCCATATTCTTCCCGACTGATCCACATCCATATCGAAGACGCTTCCAATACGGTGGAAAAACGAGTCCGTTTCGTTGACGACGAGCCATGTTTTCCCGTCGTACACGCATAAGGCATCGTGGAACGAGAGATCCACCCCTGTCCAGGCCCAAACCATATTGTGTTGGTCAACGGTTACGGCATTTATCCGGTTAGAAGTCAGTAGGCTCTCAGCCGGGCCATGCCTTGACCAAGTGGCGCCATCCGGACTGACTTTGAACAGATCGCCCTCCAGTGTGTCGAACGATGAATAGAACCATGCCGATTGGCCCACCCAGATATCGCCATCCGATCCCAGGGCCAGTTCTTCGACGGTATTGCGCCGGAGGGGTGAGTTGGTCTTGTCATACACGCTCCACTGCTCGCCGTCTATTCTCACAAGACCACCTCTCCCCTGGTACTGGGTCGTGCCGACCCACGTAACATTGTTGCGGTCTACCACGATGGCGTTGATTGCACGACAAGGGAGTGGCGTGTTCTCGGGAGTGTAGAGGGCCCAGTCGCCGCCGTCATACGTCATGAGCCCGCCTTCATCAACATTTCCACAACTGAACCACAGTTTATTGCCCGCGTCCACATCCATTGCCCAGACATGACTCACCGGCATGGGTGAATTGGCGGGAGTGAATGAATGCCAGGTAGAGTCGTCAAGATACCCAAGGCCGTTAGATGTGCCTATCCACAGGCCATTCTCCCGATCAACCGTCAGTACCTTAACGCTGTCACATACAAGCCCGCTGTTGCTCGTGCTATAGCCTTCCCACTTCGACCCGTCAAACGCAGCCAAACCCTCGCGAAAACATCCGGCCCAGACTGTGCCGGAGCTATCGATTGCCAGTGCATGAACGAAATTAGCCGGCAGTGAGGAATTCGTTGTGTCGTAGACACGAACATTGCCGATCGCCGTGCTCACTGTGCCTCCTTCTTCGGAATGGACCGCTCGAAACACCATCAGCAACCAGCTTGTGACAAGCGCGACAATAGATAGGATTCTGCAGCTCGCTGCATACCTCATTGGCCGAATCATGTACATACACGACTCCCTCGCTCACAGGAAAGAAAGCAAAAGCGGGGCCGGGGCCATATAGCCTCGACCCCTTTCCCATCTCATCAAGCCGGATTCGCCTCTACCAGCACTCAGCCGTCAGTTTTCCGCCGTCCTGCACGGTGAATCCCGACTCGATATTCATAGTTTCGTCACTGACGAACCGAACTATGGCACCATCTCCGACAGTGGTGTTGCTGCCGGCGGTAAGGGTGCCCTTGGACGCCACCTTCACGTTGTCGCCGTTCGCGTACCCTTTGTTTGTGACGACTCGGATGTAACGGGCATAGTACTTCGTCCTGTAATTCGGTTCGTCGTAAGGGCAGTGCGTCCGTGCATGGCGACACAAAGGATACGCGCCCCACTTCGAGTCGAACATGTCGTCAATTGTTGTTTCAATAGCTGAGTGGTCATCGTACGGATAGGACACCTTCTCTCCTTTTGCCGCATTCGGAACCTCGATGTAGCTGCCGTCGTTCCAGTACTTGTCATCCTCGGGCGTATTCATCCAATACACCGGCCCTCCCTCCGATATATTCCATGCATACGAATGGCAGTTGTAAAGCGGCGTCGCTTCATCAAGAATGACAGCCTGTGGATAATGCGCATTGACCCAGTCGACGGCATCGTCCTTCTCTTTTTGGGGCCAGTCAGGACCGTTGTAAAATACGTACACATTCGTTCCTTTCGGCGTCTGTATGGTCACTGCTCCGATGGAGCTTACCGAACTCATTGCCGACACGAGGAGCATGAGCGCAAACACCATCGAGTTCTTCAGGCCATTTCTCATGATTATGCCTCCTTTCGACTAAATGTCAAGCGCGGCCCGCGCGGCCGCGGCAATGTTGTTTATGGCTTCCGGATTGAGGGTGAAGGGCTTTGCTGCGAATTGACCCTCTCTGGCGGTCTGGTCCAGAAAAGCCGGGGGTAGCTTCGCCTTCTCCTTCCGGCGGATCAGACGGGCCATCACCAGCGACGACGGAGTCAGATTGAACGGCCCATAAGTCTGCGGACGGGACGCCTTTGCTTCGAATTTTTTCAACGTTTCCCGAAGCAGCTCCTTCCTTTCCCCCTCGCCCATCTTCCCGAGCACCTCAGCCTGAGAAAGAAGCATCTCCGCATACATGTACCTCCACCGTTCATCTGAGTCAGTAGATTGGGGAGAACCCAGATCGTCCATTTTCTTGTATACCTTGAGTGCTTCCTTACCAACGTCGTCACGACCCAAAAGCTCTTGCAAGCCGTTGAAGTTCGCTTTGACTCGATCGAACCCCAATTGGAAATCGTTGTAGGCAAACAAATCACCGAACAGTGGATAATGAAGGCACGTTACAAAGAGAGCCTCCGTTGTGAGTTTCCTGAGAAGATCCACAGGGATCTGGCTTGCCGAAATCATTTGGCCATGGGTATCAAGTTCCTCCCACTCAGGCGTTCCCGGCTTCACGGGATAATTGTACGGTCGACCAACTGTCTGTGCAAGCGCGCCCACCGTGAGCAAAAGCGCAAACACGGCGGTATTCAGCGCATGGCGCGCTTCGGCACATGCTCGCTTTCTGTCGTAGCGCATATAACACTCCTTCTGTTTCCTTGTTTTCACAAGCGTCTCCGGCGCTCATTCACTCAATCCAATCTTGCTCTTGACGGCCTCCACATCAACTGCATCCCTTCTCACACCCGATTCCCGCTGCTGCTCGATTTCGTCGGTAATTCTGCGGGATTGTCTTCGCAGTCTCGCCGCTTTCTTTTCGTATTCGGTTGGTTCGCGTTTGTCGCGTGGCGCGGCATGCTCATACCTTGCGAGTGTTTCCTCACCTACGGTGCGAACAATTCTCTCGTTCTCATATCCCTCGCGTACCCCCGTTACCTGGTAGCTGAAAGCAGCGTCGCCGTACTCATAGAAATCGGCGTCTTTCATGGCAACCACGATTCTCTCGGTGGACTTGTCCGCGGCGTAGAGAAGAACCGGGGCGTTTTCGGGGGTCACAATAACTGTCGGGGGCACTTCCCGGCTCGTAACCATCGTGAAATGCTCCGGGAGAAGGATCCGGGCACGACCGTTGCTCGTCTTTCCCACTCCCCTGGCAAGGGTCAGTACTTCACCGGATTCCATCGCACTGTACACGATCATTCTGGTCGAGTCAGTGGGATGGGGGTGGACGAAATTCTTGTTG
>CAZNDN010000180.1:0-7082 GCA_964571815.1 uncultured Fibrobacterota bacterium
GGGCTGTACCCGTCGTCCTCGTAGTAGGTCAGCATACCGTCACCTCCGGCGTACACGTCGATCCGAAGCTTGTCGGGGAGGGTTGATGCACGCGTGGACTCCGGTCCGTATACCAGGATTGCACCCGCCCTCACAAAGAGCGGGAGTTCTTCGACAGGCGCTATGACCGGGAGATCCTGAGCGCCGGCAAACTTCTCATCGGTCCAGTAGTCGTACCAGAGTCCTTTCGGCAAATAGACGCTTCTGCTTGCGGGTGTATCCACGTCCCCGGTCTCTTCGTAGATGGGAGCCACCAGGAGGTCGCGCCCGAGCATATACTGGTAGTCCGCTTCATATACGTTCGTATCGTCCTGATGGTCAAGCACCATCGCCCGCATCATCGGCTCCCCCGTACGGTGGCTGAACCAGGCATAGCTGTACAGTGTTGGAATAAGGCGGTAGCGCAGCCGTATGTACTGTGCCACAATCTTGACGACACGCTCGTCCTTGGCCCAGGGATGAGGGTTTCTGCCGTGAGCCCTCGCGAGCGGACTGAACAATCCCCATTGAAAGCTGCGAATGTAGTATTCATCGGTGGGGTTGCCGGAAAACCCGCCGAGATCATGAGACCAGAATGAAATGCCGGCGAGCCCACACTGTTGTCCCGCCTTGATCAACACTCTCCCCCCATGAAAATCGGCAAACTGGTCGCCCCCCCAACAGCAGGGGTACCTTTGGACGCCGGTGAATCCGGTTCGAATCCAGGTGAGCACGCGCCGGTTGCCCGCCGCCTTCAGACTCTCTTCGTGCACGGCACGCGCAAAAAGCACGGGATAGAGATTGTGAAGTTCCCTGGTAGACAATCCCTCTCCACTCATCAGCTCCGGGGGCACCTCGTTGGCGTCGCCTCCGTCGATTTTCAGTACGGAAACCCCCGCCTCGACATGCTTCCGGAGCCGCTCGCCCCACCAGCGGACCGCCTCATCCGAAGTGAAGTCCATCAACCCCGCATCCCGCCCTATCCACCAGTCAACCTTGCCGGTGTTGCCGTCTTCGTCCTTCATGAGATACCCCCGATCCGCGGCCTCGCGATACAGGGGCGATTCAGGGTTCACGAACGGGCAGCTCCACAAGGAAAGGTGGAGGTTTCGCTGCTTGAGCATTGCGTGGAGTTTCTCCGGCTCGGGAAACAGCTCTTCGTCCCACTCCCAGCTCTGGAAACCGCGTTTCTGCCAACTGGGGTCGATAGCGAAAACATCGACGGGAATACCCCGCTCATCGAATCCCCGCGCGGTCTCCTCAAGGTCCTTCTGGCCGATCGGTCTCGTTGTTGACTGCCAGTAGCCGAACGCCCAGCGCGGAGGCATCGGCGAGCGGCCGGTGAGGTGAGTGAAATCCCTGATTAGTGCCGGAAACTCCTTGTGCAGGAAGAAGAAGACCTCCAGGTGAGCGGTATCGCAGAAGCAGAATGCCTCGCCGGTGCCTCCGGTATCGAGATCGAACATGGCACGTTGGCTCGAATGAAGGTTCAGACCGTAGCCGGCGGTACTCACGAGAAAGGGAACGGGCTTGTCGCACCGATGAAACGAATGAAGCACCCAGATGTATTCGCGCTTGCCCCGCTTGTCCATGCCCTCCTCGGCATTCTCCCCGAGACCGAATATGTGCTCCTTCTCACCCAGCGACCACCTGAGAATCATGGTGTCGTTTGCCTGCTCGAATCGTGCTCGCCCCGCTCCTTGCGTCCCGTCGGGCCGCCTGACGGCAAACCACCCGTCATCCTCCACCACTACCGAGCCGACCGGAGATTGTACTTCGACGGCCCCCTCCCGACGGTCAACCGTCATGGTCTCGTACGACGGCTCCGCCGCCAGGCTGACGCTGTCGGCAAGGGACTGCGTCGAGGCTGTCGGGCGGCTGAGGGAGAGCCTGACCGCATCGGCGTCACCCACGAAACGAACGCGAAATACCGATCCGCTGCTTGTCGCCAAAGCCGCTTCGCGGGAATCTCCGCTGATATCGGTCACGGCGCCCGCGGGTTCATACGGAACCAGAAGAATCGTAGACTCCGGATGAAGCTCCTCACGAAGGCGCTTTTCCCATCCCTCTTTCTCCGCGTCCCTGGCTTTCTGTATGGGAGGCTGGCGTTTGATCAGAAGCTCGTTCGTGCCGATACGGACAAGCCTTGCAGGAACGCAGAAACGCATGGCACAATACCGTGCACAGATTTCCCCCACCATGAATCCGTTGAAATACACGTACGACCACAGGCTGTCGCAACTGTGGCCCATATCGAGCAGAAGATAATCCGATTTCGGCGCTTCAGTCACCTCGATCGTCGTTCTGAAATAGTAGAAGCCCTTGTCGACCGTGAAGGAGTCACCGCCGACCATACTCGGAATGGTATCCGCTTCGACCGACTCCAGGTTCCAGCGTACCCTTGTCTGCAACACTATCCCGCTCCTCTCTGTGTGACCGTAATCTGCATACTACTGTTGATGAAGGAAACCAGGAAAATACCTAACGGGGAGCCTTCGGTGGTCCCACAACGAGAAGTCGGAAGACAGGCAGTTTTTCCCCAGACTACTTCAGGCCTGCGTAGAATTCGATGTTCTCCAGAAAGTGACTCCAGGGAAGCACTGATATTCCGTCGCGGGTGTAGGGGTTCGGTGTTTCGGCCAGCACGAAGAGCGGAATGCCGGGATTGTCTTCCCGAAAGGCCTTGAGACCGCTCAGGTGGGAGGACTGAATCCTGGCCGTATACTTGATTTCACACGCTGCTCTGAAGCGGTTGTTGATCACGATCAGCAGGTCGACTTCAGTTCCCTGACTCGTTCGCCAGTAGAACAGTTGAACATCTTCATTGAGGTAGTCGAGTGTATACTTGATCTGGCCGACGAGGAATTGCTCGAACAGTCGCCCTCGATAGAAATGATCAAAATCCCCCGAAACAACTCGGTTTACCGCATTGGTTACACCACAGTCGAAGAAGTAGAATTTTGGCCGTGCACTCAGCCGCTTTCGAACGCTCTTGCGCCATGGATCGAGCCGAAAGCCGATTAACGTGTCTTCAAGGATTTCGTACCAGATTTGAACGGTCTTCGTTGATAACCCCACATCCCTTCCGATCGCGGTGAAATTGAGCTGATGCCCGAATTGTGCTCCGGCGATATCAAGAAATTGAGAGAAAGAGGAGAGCTTCCGCGTAAGGGCTTCACTCCTGATTTCCTCCTTCAGATAGGTATTCACGTAGGCGCGCAGGGCTTCCTTTTTTTCCCCGGGATTCAACTCGTAGACACCTGGAAGCGTGCCGAAGTGCAGCATCGTTTCAAGATCAAGATGTCCGGAGATTTCGCTCCATACAAAAGGGTACAGATGTCTTTCTACCGCACGACCCGCCAACAGGTTGGACGCTCCTCTTTTCAGCTTCCGGGCGCTCGAACCGGTCAGAACGAACCGGATGTGCCGGAATTTCTCAAGAAGGAAATGAACTTCATTCAGCAGAACAGGAAGACGTTGGACCTCGTCGATGACGATTGTCGATACAGATTCCTTTTCGAGTTTGTAGAGAGCATCCCTGCGGAATTGGGAGGGGTCCCTTTCATACAGGTAAAAGGTGTCGGAAAGGAGAAAATCGACCGTCCAGGTTTGGTCAGTGAATACAGTTTCGACAAGGGTACTCTTACCGGTTTGGCGGGGACCGAACAGAAAGAACGACAGCTTTTCCGGCAAGTGAATGGTACGCTGGACCATAAGGATTTCACCGTCACCTGTTGATTATGTTATTGGAGAAAATACAATATGGAATCGTAGTCCACAACAGCAGTGTAATTGTGGAATAGAACTCCATATTTGCATAAACACTGTCTATGCACAACAACAAGAACAGGACCTGATCTGATCAACCCCAGAGTATTAAGAAGTACTTCTCTCCGGCGCACTGTCGGCCCTTCCTTGTTCCGACAGCAGGCGGGGACAATCCACAGGGCACGGAAGGGAAGACCTCACGTCACCCCCGAACGGTCACGTGTCTCTCAGAAAAAAACCGGAAAGCGTGTCGTATCTTCGATAACCGCCACACCTTCCATCTCGACCAGCCAACTGGGGCGGCACACGCAGCCTTCAATGAAGAGAGTCGGCACCGATTGGGAGACGTGTTCTTCAACGATGGCCTTCACGGCGCCAAGCGAATGCGGATCCCGCACATAGACCAGCAGGTACGCCATGTCCTCCAGCGACCCGCCGTGCTGGGTAAGCAGCGCTTCGACATTCTCGATTGTCCGGACGGTCTGCCTGCGCACATCACCGTAGTGCAAGATCTTGCCGAACTTGTCGATGCTGGCGGTGCCCGATATGTACAGATGGGAGCGGTCGCCGTAGCGAACGCGAAGTCCGCGTTCGAAGGTGACGCCGTAGTCTATGGTGGGAGACAGGTTCTCAAGCGCTTCCATACGCACAATCTGCTCGGGCTCGAGATCGGCCACGGAAAACCCGTCGACATGCACCAGCCCGCTCACTTCGGCGCTCTTGCCCTCGATACCGGTGCTGGCAAGATAGCGGGTTTTCTGGGTGAGATCGTGGTGCGCGAAAAATTCCCGTCTCGCCCGCACCATACCCTTGTAGTTGTTGTCCACGTCGCGAACATACACCCAGGTCCTGATCGTATTGTCCAGCAGAGTCATGTTGTTGTCCCTCACCACGCTCTCGATCTTCTCGAAGATTTCACGAGTTTGAGCGTAGGAATCCGGCAACTCCGGAGTAAGGCAATTGTAGTGCCACAGGGTGCGGTAGTTCACGCCGGAGAGGAGCATTGAAGGACACACGTCGCTTTCGCCGGTCACCCGCTTCCTGGCAAGCGCCTTCTTTTCGTTACGGATGTGGTACGCGGTCATGGCTACCGGACCGCCGCACAGGGGTATTTCCTGGATCATTGAAAAGGGGCTTGTCGAAACGAAATCGTGAAGCCGTGAAGCACGCACATGCTTCTTCTGGTTTTCAATGTCACTGACATATATCCGGCAAAAGACCTGCGTACGCTTCGACAGTCCTTGTGCCGCCATGAATTCTTCGTAGGAGCGATGGACATGCTCCAATGCCTTCTCGAAATCGGAGCCGGCCGGTGATGTGATAGTGGCATAAAACTCATCGGAGCCCGTTTCGGTGGAAAAGCGTAGGCCCACGCACGAATCGCCGGAGGAAATGGGATGACGCATTGTGTATGTTGACTCCCGTCGGTGTTGTGATTTCAGTTAAGCGATTAGATGGTTCTCTACCGCTTCTCACCCGGCGAACGGCATTGTTGTTCCGTCAATGTACGGCCCGTCCACCAGGAAGGTTACCCCCCCGATCACCTTCTCCCGGATGAGCTCGTACCAATGCCGCCTCAGAGGTAAAACTTGAGTCGGAGAATCCAGTAATAATCCTGAGGTCTGAGGCACAACTGCTCGTAGACCTGGAAATAGCCGGTCATATAGTCGTTGCGTTGCGTATGGTCGCTGGCGACCTGACCGCTGACCTCGAGAAAATCGGTGATTCGTCTTTTCCCGTAAATCGACCATTTCCAATCATCCTCGTGTTTGTAAGGATAGAGGTTGTCGTCCTCAAGCTTCCCACTGCGCAACTCACCCAGAAACGGAACCGGAGAACGAGACTCCCAGACCGTCTTTGCCGAATTGCTGTAGCGATTTGCGAAATACTCCACCTGCAAGGAAAGAACATCGAGAACCTTGAATGTGGGAAAATTGAATCCGACCATGATCGGGATCCTCTGATGCAGGCTGTCGTAGTAAATTGGATAGTCCTTGATCCCGATCACGCCGACCTCAGCGTAAAGCTTCCCCTCTTCTTCATTCAGCAGACCGGGTTTCAACAGAAACAAGGGATCGACTGCTATGCGCCCCATCGCTTTCGTTCCCTTGAAGGTGTAGAACGTGGTATCATTCCCATCGATATTCATCACGTAGCGCTGGTCGGCTTCGGCGGAATACGTATCCGTAAGCAGCCCCGGTGTGGTCTTTTCGGGGTCGACCGAAACCAGACGATGGGCGTACACGCCGGCACCGATTTCCAAAAATTTCAGAGGATTTACGGTCGCGAGATAGGCAAGCCCGAAATCGTAGAGAGGGTATACCTCCGTTTCCGAGGTCACGTAGAGCTGCTGGTTGAAAATCTCGAAGAGATCCAACTGCAGCCGAAGGGCAAGCACTTTCCACTTGTCGGAGGTCTCAAACCCGGAGACCAGAACCTGGGGATACATGTTGCTGCGAAACAGGTACTCTCCCAGGTTGTATGCATGCGGGTTGTACTTGACCGAGAAATACCCGCCCGTAAGGCCGAACGACAGGGCCTCATTCTCGATCAACCTGGAGCGGATGGAGGCTTCGATAAGGTACGGACGCTCCGTCTTGCGAAAATGCTTCACGTTTTCGGCCGGGTTTTCTTTCCTGACAACCGCGTTGAAAGCGTAGCGAAACCCGCCGTGCACGGTAAGCCGCGTACGGTCCGTAACGTCATTGGTGAGCTTGACCCCGGCATCAAGAAGCATGAGCCATGACCGATTGAAATTGTATCCCTGAAAGACGTCGGACCAGAAGGCGTCGTCGGGAAGTGACGGATCGTTGGGAACCAACCGGGAGGGTTGCACATACACATAGCGGCTTTTGATAACCTGCCCCATGGTCGTCCAGCCCCATGCGCTCAGTTTGGTGCCGCCTTCACCATCACCTTCGGCATGGACCGCCGAAACCGCGGCAAGCATCAGTGCCGCGCAAGAAGCGCGCATTGCAGTCGTGGAGAAAAACGAGCGTATTCCGGAACTCTTCATTCCATCCTCCTTCCCGAAAAAAAAGGTGTTACCTTTTGACCCGGACCGCTACCATTAGCACGTTCCTGTCACCACGAACTGCCGCCGGAGAGAGGGACGGTCCACTGTCCTTTTCGTCTTTGCTATTGAGAAAACCCCCGGAGCATCTCATGCCGCCAACCCTTCGCCGGCAGGCGACAAATTGCTCGTCCGGAGGAATTCTCCCGAACACACTGTCACAACGATTTCACGTACTCCACAAGATCGTCCAACTCCGCGTCCGATACGGGGGCGTTAATGC
>CAZNDN010000181.1:0-1494 GCA_964571815.1 uncultured Fibrobacterota bacterium
CAGGGGTGCAGCAAGCAGCAGGGCGGGTTGTGAAGTGTTGGCACCTGGCATTCATAGACCCCAACTCCGCCATACTACTCTCATTCCCTGTGCCGAGCACGGTCCCAGCACGCATTCCCCATTCCCCATTCCACATTCAACATTCAACATTCAAAATTCAAAATTCCTATTCTTCTTTCACTACCTCCGCCACGCGCTGAATCTGCTCTCCGGTGAGCGTGGGGAACATGGGCAGCGACAGTATCTCGCGCGCTACGCGTTCGGTGACCGGAAGGGCGCCTTCGTGGAGATTCATGAATTCGTAGGCTTTCTGGCGATGGAGCGGGATGGGATAATGGAGCCCGCTGCCGATATTGTTGTCCGCAAGTTTCTGCATCATACCGTCACGGTCGGGCAGGCGCACGACATAGAGGTGATAGACGCCTTTGGACCACTCGGGCTCGGCGGGAGTGGTCACCGACGGGATACCGGCGAGCGCTTCGTTGTACTCTTTCGCGGCCCGCCGTCTGCCTTCGTTCCACTCGGGCAGCTTCCTCAGCTTGATCCGCAGCAGCCCCGCCTGGATCGCATCGAGCCTGCCGTTGTACCCCTCGATTGCATGTATATACTTCCGGGCCTGACCATGGTCGCGCAGCATCTTCACCGTGTCGGCAATATTCTTGTCGTTGGTGGTCACCGCGCCACCCTCGCCGCACGCGCCCAGGTTTTTTCCCGGATAGAAGCTGAATGCGGCCGCATGGCCCATGGAGCCCGCGGCGTGCCATTTCTTGTCACCCTGCGAGTAGCACCGTGCCCCGTGCGCCTGGCAGGCGTCCTCGATAACGATCAGATTGTACTTGCGCGCAATCTCCATGATCGAGTACATGTCGGCGCACTGACCGTAGAGGTGTACCGGAACGATTGCGGTCACGGTCTTGCCCGTGGCCTTGTCCACGGGGCGGCCGCCGGGGCCGCCGGCGCGGCAGTCGTTTTCCAGGTAGGCGGCAAGGAGCACGGGATCCATGGTGAAGGAGTTCTCGTCGATATCCACGAACCTGATCGATGCTCCCACCTGCGAGAGCGCTTCGGTGGTGGCAATGAACGTGTGCGAGACGGTTATCACCATCTGATCGGGGCCGATACCCGCGGCCGTGAATGCAAACCGGAGCGCATCGGTGCCGCTTGCCACGCCTGCGCAGTGTTCGGTCTCGCAGAACGCGGCGAAATCCTCTTCGAAGCCGGTGAGATTGGGCCCGCCGATAAACCGCGCGGTGCGAAACGCCTCGCGACATACGGCGATGAGGTCTTCTTCGATCTCACGATGCGGGCCGACCAGGTCCAGAAACGGTATCTTATCCGTGCTCATCGATCCTCCTTCTGAAAGCGGCCGGGTTCCCGGCAACAATGGTATCGGGCGGTACATCTCTGGTAACCACACTGCCGGCGCCCACGATAGCGTTTTCTCCGATCGTCACTCCGCAGAGGATGGTCGCGCCGGAGCCCAGCGAAGCGCCC
>CAZNDN010000181.1:1594-7033 GCA_964571815.1 uncultured Fibrobacterota bacterium
TCCACTCGTGTCTCCTCTCCTCCCCTTGTCAAATCCCGTGTCCAACCGCTGCCCGCGCGTGTTCCGGCCGCGGGAACGCCGCGGCCATTACAGCGTAACCATGGCGCCCTTTGCTTTCACCGATTTCTCGCAGGCTTCCAGCAGCCGCACCACCAGCAGGCCCTCTTCGGGACCGCAGATCGGCTGCTTACCGTTGTCGACACATTCCAGGAAATGCGCAACCCCGAGTTTCAGCGCTTCGGTCTGTTCCAGACGCGGTGCGTACATGTCGCCGCTGCGATAGCTGACCAGCAGCTCGTGGATATCCCGGCGATCGCTCACCGCGACGCCCTTGTCGTAGATTTTGATCTTGTCGTCGGGCGACACATCGTTCCACACCAGCATCTTCTTCTCCCCGCCGATCAGGGTGGTGCGCAGCTTGACCGGAGACAGCCAGTTGACATTGAAATGCGCAATCAGGCTGGTATCGAAAAAAACCGTGATATAGGCGACATTCTCGTGCTGGTAGAAATGCGAGCTGCCGCAGGCGGAGACCGCGACCGGCTTCTCCCCTACTACATAGTCCATGATCGAGAAATCGTGCGGGGCCAGGTCCCAGATCACGTTGACATCGTGCTGAAACAGCCCCAGGTTCACGCGCGTGGAGTCGTAGTAGAGGACCGTGCCCAGTTCGCCGGCTTTCACGGTCTCTTTCATCTTTCTGACCGCGCCGGTGAACAGGAACGTATGATCCACCATGATCTTCAGGTTCTTCTTCGCCGCCAGGTCCATGAGTTCACGCGCATGCTCCGACGATTCGGTGAAGGGCTTTTCGACAAACACGTGCTTGCCGTTTTCCAGGGCCGATTTGGCCAGAGGGTAGTGAAACGAGACGGGCGTGACCACGGCCACGGCGTCGATATCCGGCGCTTCGGTGACTTCCCGCCAGTCGGTGACCGTTTTCACGCCGGAATGGTTCCGCGCCACCTTTTTGAGCACATCGGGGTTCTTGTCACACACCACCACAAGCTCCGCTCCTTCCGCGGAGCTGAAATTCCTCACGATATTCGGTCCCCAGTAGCCGTAGCCTATCACCCCGATTCTGATCATGGACGGCGCCTCCCTCCTTGACTAAAGAGATACGACGACATCGCGGCCCGGTGTGGCCCGCGTACGCCGCCGACAGGTTGTGGGAATGAAATCAAACAGGAACTCACTCAGGGAGAGAAACGATGGAAAAACGTTCGGCCGGGACGCACCTTCCCCCCGTGGGCGGTACCCCGTCGCCCCCGCCGGGACCCGCGCCCCCATCCTCTACCCGCCGTCTCACTCCCGCCGGCCGAGGCCGGTTTCGGGTCCGGATACACCCCGCCCGATTCCCGCTAACTCTCCAAAATAATATGGGGATAGCGAGACGAGAACGCTGCCGTTGCGCTGAGGTTCATCGCCGGACAGAAAGTAGTGGTACGGAAGGGCACAGGTGATGTCTCAAGAGAGTATTGCCGGCCCGAAACGGGGGCCGGCATGGCGTTGATAAACCAGATTGTACTATTGGGGCCGCTCGACAGTCTACCGACTGTTTCGCGGCGGGCGGATACGGGCGTCTGCGCTCAGTAGGCCCCTTTGGCGGCAATCACGGCCACGGGGGTCTTGATCAGCAGCTTCAGATCGAGCAGCAGCGACCGCGCCTTGATATATTGTATATCCATGCGCACCATCGCGTCGAACGTGGTGGTGCTCCGTCCCTCGACCTGCCACACGCCCGTGATTCCCGGCTTGCTCTCGTACACCCGGCGCTTGTGCCAGATATCGTACTCTTCGACCTCGTAGGGAATCGCCGGCCGGGGGCCGACCAGGGACATATCGCCCATGAGGACGTTGAAAAACTGCGGAAGCTCATCGAGACTGGTCTTGCGCAGGAGCTTCCCGATCCATGTCACCCGCGGATCGTCCTTGATCTTGCACTTGCCTTCCTGCGTGCGGCCCTTGATAAAATCCGTGACAAACTCCTGATGGATACGGGCATCGTTGTTGACCCGCATGGAACGGAATTTCATGAACTGGAACGATTGGCCGCCGAACCCGACCCGCTCCTGGCGGAAGAAAACCGGGCCTCTGGAGGTGAGCTTGATCAGCACCGGGATGAGCAGGAAGAACGGTGAGAAGATCGCGATACCCACGAGACTTCCGGCAATATCCACGCTTCGCTTGAGCATCGCGGAGACCTTCTGAGCGATTCCTTCATCGGTATGCCCGCGCCGAAGCACGGCATCGATTGCGCTGGTCACCTGCCCCTCGTTGTCGGCATCCTGGGGGAACGTCACGAACGAGACCCGCACCTGCTCGCACTGACCGGCACTCAGCGCCTCGCGTATCGCCGTGTGCACCTTGTTGAGCATCATCTCGGGAGTGCAGTCGTTGATCTGCGTGTAGATAATACCCATGACCTGCTCCGAGCGATACCATCCGCGGATATCGGTCTCGCGGGTGCAGGAGCCCAAAGATTCGGCGAGCCTGCGCGCGGCGAGCGCGTCGCCGATCCTGTCCACCGGCTCCCTGCCGGTGTTTTCACCCAGCAGATCGCGCACATCGAGCAGCACCAGCATGAACCGGTCGCCCGAGCGCTCGGAGCGCCGGCGCTCCAGCTTCAACATCTCCCGGAAATACCCCTCGGCGTAAATACCGTGCTCAGGATCAAACGGCCGACTGCGCTCGGGAGAAACCACCTCCCGCCGCTGCCCGTTGATCAACCGTCCGTTCTTCCGACCACTCATCGCCTGTCTCCAGGACCGCGTCCACATCGAGGTAACTTTTTCACGCTGCTCCAGCATATCGGCGCCTCCCTTTTCGGTGACGTTCTAAAAGATAACACCAAACGGGGAGAAGCACCAGTTACATTTTAATTACATTTCGATGGTACATCCAAGCTTCAACCTGCCCCCCACACCTTACGCAACGGTAACAAAATACAAAGGATTACACGGATCGGGAAAGTTACATTTCTGTTACGTACCTTTTCCCCGCGGCGGCGCCGCAAGACGTTCACATTTCGAGCGTTTTCTCTGCCCTCGGATGCCGAACGGCACCCCAGGCCGCCTCCCGGCACGCAGTTGGCTGCTGCATGATCCGGGGTCTTTCCCTGTCGGAGGAAGCCTGCGACATCACGTGAACAAAGCCACGTAAGCTGCATGAAGAAAAGAACTTACATCTCCTCTTGCGCCACAATCTCCTCCACGCGTGCCTTGATCCCGTCGGTATCGATGAGCGGGTCGAGCGTGGACACCGAATCCGGCACTGCCAGTGCATCCTGAAGGCTTCGTACCGCCAGGTTGGCTTCGCCCTGCTTCTCGTAGGCGGTTGCCAGGTGGATCAGAAGGCGGGGTTCTTTCGGGGTCAAGGGGCTTTCCTTGAGCACCTTGACAGCCCCGCGGAATCGGCCGCATTCAATCAGGACGGCCGCATACGTATCGAGAATATGGGAATTGTCCGGAGCAATCTCGTGAGCCTTTTTCGCCGCTTCGAGCGCACTCCGATCGTCGAACGACTCCGATTGCAGCAGGGCCCAGGCCAGGTTGTTGAGCAGCACCGCATTGGCCTTCCCGTCCTCGGCAAACTCTTTGCCCGAGCGCGCCATCACTTTCCGGTACACCCCGGCGGCCCGCTCCGCCTTGCCCGCGGAGAGCAGAAACTGGGCATACGCAAGCATCAGCGGCGTGCTCTCATCCTCTTTCAGGGCCGCTTCATAGGCCCCCGCGGCAGCCGCCGTGTCCCCCATCTTCGCATGCGCCCGCGCCAGAAGCGGTGCGACCTGCCCGGCCGGCGCGCTGCTCGCCCTGCACGCCGCCACGGCGCCGGCATAGTCATTCTTGAGCATCAACACCCGGATTCGCTCGATCTCAAACCGCTTCTCGTCGGGATACTCCTTCACCAGCTCACCGAGTGTGTTCAAAGCCTTGTCGAACTCGCCCGCCCGCACCGCAAGCACGGCGCCGCTGTATTTCACCCCGGCGTCGCGTCCGTACTTGCTCTCCAACATTGCCTGCGCCGCCCGGCTCTCGCGGGTCATGTCGAGCTTGAAGCTGATATCGCGGAACATCTCCAGGGAGCGTTTGGTGAAGGCATCGTGCCGGTGCATGGTGCTCAACGCCGCCAGGGCTTTCTTGTCCTCACCCTGCCGGGACAGGGCGCCGGCATACTCCACCAGCACCCACGGCGAGCGGAGAAACACCCGCGGCAGCTTTTCGTACAGGGCCACACCTTCCGCAAGCTTCCCGGCGCGCACGTATGCCCTGGCAAGGAAAAGTCTGAGCGGAGCGCTGGGCGGAAGCTGCTCGCGGAGTTTTTCGAACCGTTGGTAGTTATACGATGTATCCGCCATGGCCTCCAGGACCGCATCGTACAGCTCCCGCTCCGCTGTGCGCACGGGCGAGTCGGGGGGGATCATCGATGCGAGGCTTTGTACGGCTTTCGAATCACCGCGCATCACGTGAATCAGGCACAAGGTGGCGCGCGCACGGTGGTTGGAGACCTTGTCTTTCCGTCCTTTGGCGGGGATTCTCATGTCCGCCACCACCTTTTCCGCTTCATCGAGCTTCCCCCGGGCAATGAGGAACCCGGCATGTTCGAGCTGCATCGCGCCGTTGTACAGCCCGTACTCTTTCGCTTCGCGGAACAGCTCTTCGGCGGCGTCGAAATCGTAATGAAAACTCCGGTACGAGGCCAGCATCACATACCCGCGCTCATCGAGCAGCTTGCGCCCGCGGCAGGAATGAAGCACGGCCAGGGCGCTGTCGTGCTCGCCCATGCGCGCGAAGGTGGCGGCCACGGCATTGCACGTGGCGGCGGAGGGCTCCTTGCGGTGGAGTCGACGGCGGATGGCCAGGGAGGAATCGTAGCTGCCGAAGCCGTGGTGGAGTTGGGCGCGCAGCTCCTCGCTCCGGTGCTCGGCCGGAAGCTGCTGGAGCAGCTTCAGGGCGAAATCGAGTTTCTGCGTGGAGTCGGTGTGCATTGAAAGGGCCAGGTACGACAGAAGCACGCGCGGCGTTTTCATGCCGTTGTCCCAGGCGGCCTTGGTATGGAGGAACCGCGCATTGGGGTTGCGCGCGGTCCGCGCCGCGGCCCAGTGATACTTCGCTTCTTCGGGCTCCTTCTTCGCCGCACGGCTGAAATACTTGTACGCGGCCTTCAGCTCCTTCGCCTCCGCCGCTTCCGTACCCTTCTCGTAAAGCCGATCCGGAGGAAGGTCGGGCCCGCACTGCGTAGCCACCACTCCCGCCACCAGAATCATCCAGCCCGGGGTATGTGCTTTCATTGCCGTTTTCCTTTCGGTTGGTATGCCGGTTATGCGCTTGCGGAATCGGGTTTCAAGGACCATTCGGCAATACGAGTACGAGCGCGACTTACACCACTGCTCGTTGCCCTTCCGCCGTAACCTCAGCCTCTGGTTTCTGGATACTTGAT
>CAZNDN010000182.1:0-6804 GCA_964571815.1 uncultured Fibrobacterota bacterium
TTCACCGAGCGAGCCCGTGTACTCCATTCCCGCAAACAGGCTCCCGGTTTTGTCGTACGGAAGAACGATATCCGAACGGGTGCCGTAGTACAGGGCCAGGCTCTGGGTCTCGGCGAAAGTAAACTCTGTTGCGGCGGCGATATCGGCGGCATTGCTCAGTGATGCCGGTTCGCTGCCGGCTACCTCTATGACTTCGGTGCTCAGACTCCTTACCTGGTAGGTGGCCGGTTCATCGGCCGGGTCCGCCACTCCGACAAGAACAGTCTGTGTCAGCCGCGAACCGCCGAATGAAAAGGAGACTCCCCGGGTGAAGCGCTCGGGGGTGATCATGCTGAGCCGTTTGTAGAAGTAGTAGTCGAATGAGCCGTACTGGTACACCAGATCGCCGATTGTGAGTGTGCCGGCGCCGGTCTGCCACGTCAGGTCGAGTCCGTCGAACAACACTTCGGCCCACCGATTCCCCGGTCGTCCTCCGCCGGCCGGAATCGAACCCGCAAGCACGGTCGCGTAGACATTCACCGATACCGCTTCGCTCCAGGCAAGCTTTGTACCGAGATCCAGCTCCTGGTTGGTGAAAAGGTTGCCGTCGGCATCGCCCCATACATCGGCGTCCAGATACCCCCCGAATGAAACCTCCGCCCCGGCTTCGGCGTGACGGGTGGACAGTGCGAGCGTGAGAAGGATGAAACAGCAGCTCTGCAAGCGCATCGCCGTCTCCTTTCGTTAAGGTTGTGTCTCGTGATGCGGTTCCGTGTTTGGTGAAACGGACCATGCAAGGGGCGTGCCAGGGTGTGGTGAAAGCGGGACAACCTGCCCCGGCCCCTTTATTCCTCAGTATGGAGGCTGCCGGGAGGGGGCTCCGGGCTGGAGAGAGGAACGGAAATGTGGCGCCCCGGGGGGCGTGGTACATTTCCGTTGCGGGCCTGTGACGGGTTGCGGGTGGTGAAGTCGAGAGACGATTGCGTCTCCTACTCGCGTTCCCGCGGCCCGGGCCGCCACGGCATCCCTTCCACCCAGCCGTTTGCGGCAGTGTCGATCCTGTCGAATCGGGGGATAGAGGGCTCGATATGCAGCAGCGGGGTCCGGTCGAGCATGTCGACCCCCTCTACCACGAGCCGCCCGGCCGTGCGCTCGACAGGACGCACGATCGACAGACCGAGCGGGTTGGGGCGGCACGGATGTCGGGTGGCGAAGACACCGTGGGGCTGGTCGTCGAGAAAAGGCGGCCGGATCAGGTGGACCTCGCCGGCCCGGTCGAACAGGTAGAGCAGGATCGGATGAGAGAACGTTTCAATGTCTTTCAACCCCTCGGCGTACGCTTCGTCCAGCTCAACGGTTCCGACCGATTCCCGGGCGTACACCGGTTGAACAGGGCATTCCTCGCTGGAGGAAAACGGCGTGTGAATCGTTCCTGTGCGATTGAAAAGCATTGTTGATCCCTTGTTGTGTTTGCGGGGAGCATGAGGAGGGAAGAAACTAACCGTTGGTATGGGCGAGAAGGTGCCGGGGGGCCGGCGCGCGGGCGGATGCGGCCTCGGAAACGATGCGCTTTCCGGGGATATATTTTCCAACGATGTTTTTGAATGGGGAATGTTTTTCCTGGAATGGGTACGTGTGAACAAGGGGGGGAGGAGGTGTGTGATGGAACGGTCGAATACCGATACGAAAACGCGGGCCGCGGGCGGAAGCGGGAACTGGGAAGGCGACATTGCGGTTATCGGCGTTGCGGTGATGGGTCAGAACCTGATTCTCAATATGAACGACAAGGGATTCAATGTTGTGGCGTTCAACCGCACGGTAAGCAAGGTAGATGATTTCCTCAACGCCGCCGGCGCCGGCAGGGAGGGAATCAGGGGCGCGCATTCGGTGGAGGAGATGGCGGGCATGCTGAAGCGGCCCCGGAAAGTGATGCTTATGGTGAAGGCCGGCCCGGCGGTCGACAAATTTATCGAGACCCTGCTTCCGCACCTGGAGGAGGGGGACGTGATCATCGACGGAGGAAATTCGCACTTCCCGGATACCATTCGCCGTACACGTTACCTTGAAGAGAAAGGGTTGCGGTATATCGGCGCCGGTGTATCGGGCGGAGAGGAAGGCGCGCGGCATGGACCCTCGATCATGCCCGGCGGCTCGCCGTCGGCGTGGCCCCTGGTCAAGGATATCTTCCAGGCGGTTGCCGCGAAGACCCCCGACGGTAAGCCGTGCTGCGACTGGGTGGGCGGTGACGGCGCCGGACACTACGTCAAGATGACCCACAACGGAATCGAGTACGGGGACATGCAGTTGATCTGTGAGGCGTATCAGCTCATGAAGATGGGCCTTGGCATGGACGCCAAAGAGATGAGCGATACGTTTGCGGAGTGGAACAAGGGCGAGCTGGACAGCTATCTGATCGAGATAACGGCCGACATCCTGAAAGTCGACGACACCGACGGCACGCCGCTGGTGGAGAAGATCCTGGACACGGCGGGCCAGAAGGGAACGGGCAAATGGACCGGTATCAGCTCCCTGAATCTGGGTGTGCCGGTGACCCTTATTGCCGAGGCGGTCTACGCGCGCACGCTTTCGGCTATCAAGGAAGAGCGTGTGGCGGCTGCCCGTGTGCTGAAAGGGCCCGAAGGCGGTGTTACGGGAGACAAGGCACGGTTCGTTGAGGATATCCGGGGCGCACTGCTGGCTTCCAGGATCATCTCCTACACGCAGGGCTACATGCTCATGCGCGAAGCTGCGAAGGAGCATGGATGGAAGCTGGATTACGGTGCAATTGCCCTCATGTGGCGTGGGGGATGTATCATCCGGAGCGTATTCCTTGACAAGATCAAAGAGGCCTGCGACAGAGATCCCGACCGGAAGAGTCTGCTGCTGGACGACTATTTCGGCGGGTTGGTTCATTCTTGTCAGGACTCCTGGCGCCGGGTGGTGAGTACCGCGGTACAGATCGGTCTGCCGGTGCCGGCGCTGTCGACAGCGCTGGCCTTTTATGACGGTTACCGGGCGGAGCGGCTGCCGGCCAATCTGCTGCAGGCGCAGCGGGACTATTTCGGCGCGCATACCTACGAGCGGATCGACAAGCCGCGCGGAGAGTTTTTCCATACCAACTGGACCGGCAGGGGAGGTGATGTGGCTTCGTCGAGCTACACCGCGTGAGAGGTGAGTTGCCGGTTTTGGTGTATCGATAGAACGTGATCGGCGCAGGCAAGAGGAGCGCCGGAAACCGGCCTCCGGACCCGCCGTTGGATGCCGGTCGCTCAGAATCCCACGCCCACTCGAACCCCTGCATCGAAAGCGAAATACTCCAGAATCACCGGATGCCTCCGCAGGTTGTCATCCCAGTAGTACTCCCGGGTATTCTCCCAGGTCCCTTCGTAGTACCCCTGATCGAACAGGTCGAGGACATTGGAGAGATTGATATAGAAACCGAGTCCCTTGAGCATGCTCGAGGGGGGAATCGGCTGTTTCCACTGGAGTTTCAGGTCGATACGTTTGTAAAGCGGGACCCTTTGGATTTTCGGGGCGAAGGCGAGTTCGCCTCGTGTCGTGTTTAGGTCGCGCCAGGGGAGACCGGCGGTGGCAAGGGCAATCACGTACGCGTGAAAGGCGCCGTTTGCCGTGTGAAAATCCACGGCGAGCTTTGCCGACCAGGGCATGTCCCATTCGTACGCCTCCCCGCGACCGTCGCGTACTCTCTCCGAGGTACCGATATTCTGCATGGCGCGAAGGTCCATGATGTCAAGAATACGGAGATCTTCTCTGAATCCGATACCCCGCGACAGCAGGGGGGTAGCGGCCGAGCGGTTCCACCAGTTCTCATCGGGGCGCTCCGAGATTCGTGGACAGTGATCTTTCCACGAGACATACGGCTTCGCTTCAATTTCGACGCGCCGCGCCGGCCGGTACCGCAGGGAAGCGGACAGTGCGTAGGTGCGGATCACCTTACTTCGGTACGAAGAATCGGGCAGGCCGCGAATATCGGGAAGTGAGCTTCGGATCTCGGCATTCATTTTCATGAGCAGCGTTTGATACGATGCCGTGAACCAGACTCCCGGATCGATCAGAACCGAACCATAGGGCATAACAACGCCCGTGAGGAGATCAACTCCCCGGGCGTAGCTGCGATCGGCACGTGACAGACCGGCGTGCACGGATGCATGCAGTTCCTCGGCGCCGGTCACCTTCCGGGAGTGCGTCCGTGTGCTCTGACTATCGCTGTGGAGCACCTGCGAGAGGCTCTCCCAGCTCAGAGCTTCAACTTCGGCATCCAGTTTCAAACGTGCCGCCCGGAACCGGGCGTTGGTCAGGCCGCAGCTTACCACCGCATTGGTACGTGTCGTGCGCTTGTACGGAACGATCCATGCCAGACGTTTCCCTTCGTGGTACCGTTGGCGGGAGCCACCGGCCGCGAACTCCCACGTACGGTTCTTATCTTCGATTGCCGCCCGCAGGGAACCGACACCCCACGGCTGGACGGTACCGCCCGTTTGAAGTGACGGAAGATACCTGTCATAGGCGATGCGTCCGTACTGGTGAAGGGTTGTCCGCTCGAAGCGGTTGCGTCCTCTCAGCTCCATGTCGGCGCTCCAGCCGGGCACGCCGAAGCCGAATTCCGCTCCGCCGCGTTTCCGCTGGTCCTTGCCGAAGCTCCTGACAGCGAAAAGATAAGGTGTTGCGTGTTTGAAGTCGAGCCGGTACTGATGTCCAGGCTGCTTCAGGGGCAGCGTAACACTCAGATCATGGTCTAATACGCCGATTCCGGCGACGGCGCCGAGTAGGCGCGTGGTGTCCTCGGTACCGTGCACTTCGGGCATGAGTCGAACAAGCCCCGCGGGGCAGTTGAGACACCGCCCGCCGATTCCCTCCGTGGTGATGTCGGTGTGCTTGATGTTCGCGGTTACGCCGGCGCCGCGGTCGTTGTAGTTGTAATCGGAGAAATGCGTGGGGGAAAACATGGGCACACCCGCGACGTGATAGCGATTGTCCCAGGGTCCCTGCCCGCGGATCAAGAGTGCGCCGCCGGCTTCAGGAACACGGTCCACTCCCGGGGCGGCAAGGAGAAACCTCTTGAAATCATCGGTCAACCCGGTCCGCTGCGTTTCATCGGCGATTTCAAACAGGTCCGAGTCCCCTGAGCGCGATTCGATGACCACGAGCGTATCAAGCTCGCTTACGAGGGAGTCGCTCCCCACCGTGCTTCCGGGCAAAGAGGAAAGCACCATCAAAGCAATCGCCGTGCACCGGGCCACGACCGCACGCTCCAACCGTCTGCGCCGTGTGTCGGCGAGGGAAAGGGGCGCCCTTCTCAGTGACCGCGGGCTCGTTGCGGGTATTTGTATGCGAAACGACATGAACGTAACAGCACTGTAGCCGGGGAAGCACAGGAAGAGGGGAGCAGGCCTCAGCCCCTGCTCCCCGTGAACATTCCGAAACAAAAAATACCTGCCGGAGCGCCGGAGATGCTATCTCCTTCTGTTTGACAGCGCGTATCCCACGATGAACGAGACCCTGTGGTCGTCGGGGCGCGTGGTGAGCGCCAGGTTCAGGGGGATGTTGACGCCGTTGAAATTGAGGCTCTTGCCGACGGCCATTACCAGCGACGAGCCCACGGGGTTGTCGAGGTCTCCGGTGAACGCGGCCATGGGTCCCATCCCGAACTCAAACCCTTTCGGCATGCGGATACCCATGACAAACGAGAGACTCGGAATGCACGTTCCGTACTCCACGCCGCCGATTAGCGGAATCAGTTCGATCACGAAGGCCGGACCCGTGTATTTCGGCTCCAGGAGCCACTCGAACTGCCACCCGAACTGGCTGATCAGATTATCCACCCCGTTTTCATCGAGCCGCTTCTCCACCTTGTCACTTGTGGGAACCACGAAGCTCATTCCCATGCGGGGCCCCACCAGTTTCTGCATGGAAAGCCGGCCTTCATCAGCATCTTGATATGATTGCGCGGTCTGGGCCGGGATTGTCGCCGCACACATGCATACTGCCGTCCCGATTGTTGCCGTGATGTGACGTGAAAGCAAATTCATTGCAAACTCCTTTTGTTAACGAGCGAGGTTTATGAGAACCAGCGATGCGAGCGCCGCGAAGACGACCGCACCTCCAATGCCGATCTGTTCGGCAAACGTGTCCGATGCAGGTTGGTCTTTCTCCTTGTGTGTGGTTGTTTCCGCGGGCCGTGCCTCCTTTCGATTGACGTTTCCGGTTTGCGCTGAGACAACTTCTGCGTGATTGTCGCTACGAGCATCCGATGGCTTGTTTGAAAACGCAGGTGATTCAGCCGCAACTGCGACCGTGTCCCTGAATGAAGTAGTTCGGGAGTGGGAGGGAAGCAACTGCCTGAGAGCATCTTCGCCCACGCGAAAAAGAGAATCGACCCGCCCCGCGTACCGGCGACTTGCCGATGATTCCAGGATCGCCCTGTCGACATCGATGAGTTTCAAAACAATGTTATAGGTGGCCCCGACATGGCTGACCGTACCGGTGACCAGTTTCTCCACACCGAGAATCGTGCCGGTTTCCACCAGACAGCCCTGCTCACGACACAGGCCGGAGAGCTGCATGCTGTTCTCTTTCAGGATTTTGTCCATGTCGTTTCGGGAAAGGACTTCGTAGCCCTCATGACTGAGCAGGCAGGACTCGAGATGCTCCTGGAGCGATTCGGCAAGCCCGGAAGGTGTCATGATTCCTTCGAACCCGAAGATCGAAACCGTGGTGGCGGTATCGACTTCGGCGGCTGCAATGGCCGCGAACCGGCCGGTAAGCAGAAGCAGAGTGCTGCACTGAAGCATTGTTTTCATGTCC
>CAZNDN010000183.1:0-6756 GCA_964571815.1 uncultured Fibrobacterota bacterium
TCTCTTGTCGGGGTGTGATGCCGCTACAGGTGTGTGCGAGATTGATTCATCGGGCAACCCTTGTTCACGGTATGTTCCGGGGGCATCCCGAGTACGGCATCAAGCATCCCGGTGCGGAAATGCGGGCACGTGCCCGATCATTCGGAGCAGCGATCCGGCACGTGCCGCAGCCTCTTTCATGTCCTCCGGCGCAACGTTCTCGCGGTATCAAACAACACGCACTCCCAAAAAACCCTGCGTGCCGGCGTTTATTGGACCAGCACGAGCGGAAGGGTCTTGAGGATACCGCGCGAACGAACGGCAACAATGTACGAGCCGCGGCCAAGGCGCGATTCGCCCAATGCGTACCGATGCGTCCCCTGCTGCGCGATACCGCTGCACAATGTCGCACATGCCCGGCCGGTCATGTCGTAGACCGAGACCGTAAGATGCCTTCGTTGCGGCACTGCCACGCTGAGTGAAGGATTGGAGCCCCTGGTAACGAAAGCGGTCACGGACTTGTCCTGAGCCGGACCGGCGACCGTGCGGTGAGCGAGGTTGACCGGGTTCGGCTTGCCCGGAATCCAATCCAGCCCATCGTACAACGATTTGTTCTCCGGACCGGCCCTGTCGATGATTGCCTGAACTTCAGGAGGACGATTTTCCTTGTCGTAGGTGTTCACGTTGTTGCACTCGGCGCATCCGTTGCAGCACCCCCTCGTGTCGTTGTCGCGCCAGCCTCCGTCGATTACCACCGATGCCGGCATGTCGAACCAGGTGGAAGCAATAAACGATGATCCTTCATATACGGTATTCTTGTACGTGATATTCGACGTGCTCGCATCCGGGTAGTAGGCCTTGGGCGCACAGCACGTCTCACCCATCCACAGGTAGGTGTCGGGTCGTGCTTCCTGATCGAACACCATTCGAGCCTTCTTGTTCACCAGATGTGTCTGCTCCCAGTCGCCGGGGAAGTAGTTCTCTTCGAGGATGAAGCCGTGCTGGTCGCCGAGGGTGTACCGGATATGCAGATCGGCATTATGGAGTGTCCAGCCGGTAATCCGCAATCCGCCGCTGACAATGGGCGTTTTGCCCTGATACGCCCTGTAGGTGATCGACTTGGCGCCTTGGGCAAACGTTTGATTCTTGACGGCTTGAAATTGCCGTTTGACGCCGCAATTCCGCGGGCCAACTAATTGTCAAGTTTTTAACGATAGCGCGTAAGTCATTGATTTTTCGTTGTCGATTTTGGGCATTTTTGGCATACTGCTTTGAATATCAATACCTTACGTAGGCCCGACACCGTTCGCTCAGTTGACAGCTTGTCGTCGGCGCGTCTTGTACCGGTCGGCCGCTACGGCACCAATGATAATCGCGCCGATCAGGATATTCTGCACGTAGTTGGGAATACCCACCAGGTTGCAGCCGTTTCTCAGCAGCGCCATCATGAGCGCGCCGATTACGGAGCCCAGGGCGCTTCCTTCTCCTCCGTTGAGCGATCCTCCGCCGATCACCACGGCCGCGATGATATCAAGCTCCATGCCGCGGGCCGCTGTCGGGTCGCCCACAGTCAGGTTGGCAAACTGCATGACCCCGGCCATGCCGGTGAAGGCGCCCGCAAGTGTATAGATGATGGTCCGGGTACGGGCAATCCGCACGCCGCACAGCCGGGCGGCCGATTCGTTGCTTCCCAGGGCAAAGACGTAGCGCCCGAATACGGTTCGGTTGAGCACGACCGTGAGTACCACGGTGAGAATCAACAGAGTCCAAACGCCGGGTGCCAGCACAAGCCAGCCCGGCTCCGGGTCGACATCCATGAGCGAATTCAGCCACGTACGCGGTGCAAGCACGGTCTGCTCGTTGCCCAGCCACTTGGCCGTTCCCCGCGCTATCTGCATCATACCGAGCGTGACAATAAACGGGACGATCCGGAGTCCGGAAGAGATCCCGCCGCTGCACAAACCGGCCAGGGCACCGATAAGGATTCCTCCCAGGGCGGCCGCAAAGGTAGCCGCCGCGCCGGGTGAAGCCGGCCCGAGGTTGAGAATCCGGGCTACCACCACGGTACTCAGCGCAATCACCGACCCCACGCTCAGGTCGATGCCGCCGCTGATAATCACCATGGTCATACCCAGAGCGCCGATACCGATGATTACGGTCTGCGTGATGATCGTTTTCAGGTTGTATAAACTGTAAAAGGCCGGCGGGGCAATGATCAGGAAGAGTACGAACACCAGAAACAGCCCCAGAAACGGGCCGAGCATGTCGATTGCGCGCCTGATTCCCTTCACGTCCGCAACTCCTTTCCCGATGTTGCCCATGCCATGACCGATTCTTCGCTCCACGCGTCTATGGGTCTCACCGGACTAAGCCGCCCGCGGTGCATGACCGCCAGCGAGTCGCAGACACCGAAGAGTTCGGGCAGATACGAACTCACCATCACCACCGCCTTGCCCCCGGCAGCCACATCACCGATCAGGCGGTAGATGTCTACCTTACTCCCCACGTCAATCCCCTTCGTCGGCTCATCGAGCAGAAACACACTGCTGCCGTTGACGAGAATGCGGGCGATGGCAACTTTCTGCTGATTTCCCCCGGAGAGTTCAATTGCCCGCTGCATCACGCCGGCATAGCGAACCCGGAGCGCATCGCAGTGCTTTCCGACCTCGGCGTGCTCGTGTTGCGTGTCGATGAATCCCCGCCGGGCGAAGCGTCGAAGTGCCGACAGGGTAACGTTTTCGCGAATCGGAAGGTTGATCAGGAGGCCTTCTTCCTTGCGGTTTTCGCTGAGAAAATCGATCCCCCTCGAGAGACAGCGTGCGGGCGCGAGATGCGAAGCCGGCAGCGGGGTTCCGTTCGCAACGCCGACCATGCCTCCGTCCGCGGTGTCAAGACCGAAGAGCGCTCGAAGGAATTCGGTTCTCCCCGCACCCACCAGACCGGCAATGCCCAGTATTTCACCTCGCCGCAAGCGCAACGAAACCTCACGCACCAGCGGCGGCCGGGAAAGACCCTCCACACGCAGGATCTCCTCACCGATTTCGTGCTCGCGCCGTGGAAACATTTCACCCAGGCTTCGACCCACCATGTGCCCGACAAGAGTCTGCAGACTCGTGCCCGCAATTACGCCCTCCGCCACGCGGGTTCCATCGCGAAGCACGGTGTACCGGTCGGCAATCTCCTGCACTTCTTCGAGGAAATGACTGATATAAAGCACTGTCGTGCCCTGTGCCTTGAGTCTGCGGATGGTATCGAAAAGCCGGCGTGTGTCCTGCTCGGAGAGACAGCTCGTGGGCTCGTCCATGATCACCAGCGAAGCACTTGTCAGCAGTGCACGCGCAATCTCGACGATCCGGCGTTTGCCGATACCGAGCCCGGACAGTCGACCGTTCGGATCGATATCGGGATGACCGAGACTGTCAAGAATGTCCCGCACCCGGTGGGTCCGTGAACTCGTAAACCCAAGGAAATGGGCTTCCTGCCCAAGGTACATGTTTTGCTCAACGGTCAGGCGAGGAGCCAGGGCCGGCTCCTGGTAGATCATCGCGATTCCTCGACGGCGCGCCTCTCCGGGCAGAAGCACCCGGAAGGGTTCACCACGGAACGTTATCTCTCCGGCGTCAGGCGGTTGGGCCCCGCTGAGGATTTTCATCAGGGTGCTCTTGCCCGCCCCGTTTTCACCGATCAGGGCATGGACTTCGCCCGAAAGGGCAGTGAAATCGACTCCGCGCAATGCGGTCACCGCACCGAATTGCTTGGTGATGCCCTTCATGACCAGGATCGGCTGCGTGCCGGCCGGTGAATGTTGCTTTGAGGCAGTCATAGGGCATGGAAAAAATAGCACTTGCTCGCTCAAGCCGTGCAAGTGCTGGAAGCAACGGGTGTTGAAAAAGGAACGAAGAAAAGTCGGCAACAAGCTGCGGTCCCGGAGGGTGCCTCGGGGAAACCGGAGGGGGAGGGCCACGGGGCATTCGGCGCCTGGCCGGATAACGCTTTCGGGCAAGCGTGACTTGCGCCTTCCGATGATGGTGATGAAAGGCGGTCAGAGTTGAAGAGGGGGACGTGAAGAGCAGCGATGGGGCCCTTCACGTCCACCGGATTTCACTCGGTCCAGGCAGGCATGGCCTGCATATACATGCCCGCCCGTTTAAGGGCCGTGGAATTATCGATCCCCGATTGCCACTGCTTCAGCCATTGAGCAATGCCGAAGCGAACCTCTTCGCGTTTCTTCAGCTCCCCCTGCTCGTCGGCACAATACAGGCAGTACGAATCGGATTTCCCGGCCGTATCCGGGCTCAAAGGCATTCCGCAGGAAAGACAGTGTGTCGCGCCCATGTCAAGCTCCTTTCATGATGATTGAGAAGGCTCCGATGAGCAGAACAGCAGAGGTTGTGATTCCACTGAACGGCTCTTATCGACCGGCTACTCCAATGGTTTTCGGAACACGTTTTCTTCCATGTGCCGGAATATCATGCCCTTTCTGCTGCGACGGCTCCCTGACGCAGGCGGAGGAATACGGAGGTGACCAGCTCGATCAGCAATCCGTATATCATTCCCGCGACAATGGTCGATACGAACAGCATCGAATACGTGAGTTCCGGAGTTTCAGGCGTCATCATCGCCCCGAACGCCGGCGGCAGACTGAACACCAGCCCCATCACGAGTCCATGCACCGACCAGTGTTTCAGCGGGAATCGACTTATGCCGATTGCCACGCCGATCAGCGTCCTTCCAAGAACAATGTTCACGGCCAGAACCATGGGGATGTCATTGGGCCCTGATGCCGCGAGGCCGTAGCAAACGAAGCCGAACACGACTCCCAGCAGGGTGGTACATACAAGCCTCTTCACAATACACCTCCTTTCGTGGTCCAACGTTTCGACAAGAACGGAATGATCCACCAGGGCGCACGCACCGCCTTTGACGACGGGGTGTACCCGGATCTACGCTTAGTGCCGGCCGGCACGGTATGCAATAAATATACCGCGGCCGTGTGACATCAGTCTGTCAGGTTGATGGAGTGGGCATGTGAGAGCATCCCGTTGCCGAATTATCAAGAGGGAGAGTCGGAGGGCCCCTTTGAGCGACCGGGCAATTACCTTTCCTTGTTGTATATTGTCGCACATCACAACCCTCCCCCTTTCCAGCGGAGAACATTCAATGGCTGACCTTCCGGAGCAGGTGGAAATAAAGATCGCCTATATTGGTGGCGGGAGCACGTTGTGGGCCAGGCATCTCATGTCGGACCTGGCCCTGTGCCCGCATCTTACAGGGCACGTGGCTCTGTACGACATCGACCGTGCGGCAGCGGAGCACAACGTGAAGGTCGGCGATGCGCTCTTTTTGCACCGTGACGCGCGGACGAAGTTCAAGGTTTCGGCGCCAAAAACCGTGGCGGGCGCCCTCAAGGGGGCGGATTTTGTGGTCTTGTCGCTGGAACCCGGCCCGGTGCAACTGCGTTATGCCGATCTGGCTATCCCCGAGAAATACGGTATCATACAGACGGTCGGCGACACCACCGGGCCGGGCGGTCTGGTTCGGGCATTGCGGACCATTCCGATCAAGGCGTGGTATGCACACAAGGTTATGGAGTACTGCCCCGAAGCGTGGGTGATCAACTACACCAATCCCATGACCCTCTCCACTGCCGCGATGTACGCCGCGGAACCGGGGATCAAGGCGTTCGGATGCTGCCACGAAGTGTTCGGCACGCAGCGGATGGTGGCCCAGAGAGTGAAGAAGGCTTTCGGGGCGAGCGTTGACCGCGGGGATATCAAGCTTGATATTGCGGGGGTGAATCACTTTACTTTTGCCGGCTCCGCGACGTGGGACGGCAACGACTTGTTTCCGGTTTTGCGGGAACACTGCTCCAAACGCGGTTTCTTCAACGACAAAACCAGGAGCGCGCTTCGGCGGAAAAAAGCGAAGGCCGTATTTGACTGCGACTCTCTCATTGCTTTCGACTTCTTCCGCAATTTCGGCGTCCTCGGTGCCGCCTGCGATCGACATCTTGCGGAGTTCGTGCCCTGGTACCTCACGACCGAGAAGGAGCTTCACCGATGGGGCGTGGTACTGACGCCCTTCTCCTGCAGAAAGGAATGGGCACGCCGGCCGCGGCCGAAACCCGCCGATATCCTGAAGCAACCGTTGCGGCCCTCGGGTGAGGAAGGAGTGGATCAGATGCTGGCCCTGGTTGGGGTGGGCATGCTCGATACCAATGTCAATCTTCCCAATGAGGGACAGATATCCGAACTGCCCACGGGTGCCGTAGTCGAGACAAATGCCCGGTTCCGGAGGGACAGCCTCAAGCCGATCGTGGCGGAGCCGCTTCCGGGCGGGGTCAACGCACTGGTTGCCCGCGTGGTCACTGTCCAGGAGATGATTCTCGAAGCGGCCGTTGAGAAGGACACGCAATGGGCGTTCGAGGCTCTGCTCAACGATCCGCTGGTGAATATCTCGCCCGACAAGGCCTGGGAGATGTTCACGGAAATGCTGCGCTACACAAAGAGTATGTTGCCGGGGTGGAGAGTTGAGTAGCAGCCGCCGGGCGGGGTCGAATAGGGTCGAATACGGTACCGGACTAACTTTATTATTTTAGCGGAAACTGCTCCCCCGCGCACTTGCCGATCCCGGTATGCGCAGAGTATCCGCTCGGGCGCCGAGGCGCACCTCGCCGAACCCCCGAGCGACTTTTCCCTCTGAGAGGAGTGCCGGTGAATACACGCTATCCATTTGATTTCCCCGAAGCCGACCCGGTCTACGCGAACAACGAACTCG
>CAZNDN010000184.1:0-6748 GCA_964571815.1 uncultured Fibrobacterota bacterium
TGTGATTCGGTGAGGGCAATCGTGGCCGTTACCACCGACAAGGTGTACGAAAACCCGGAGTCGGGCGCCGCGTTCAAGGAGACGGATCCTCTTGGCGGCTACGATCCGTATAGTGCATCCAAAGCGTGTGCGGAAATACTTCTGGCAAGCTATCGCAGATCGTATTTCAACCCGGTAAGCTACGGAACCGATCACCGGACCCTGCTTGCCAGCGTTCGCGCCGGCAATGTTATCGGGGGCGGCGACTGGTCCGAGGACCGCCTGGTACCGGATATCATGAAAGCGGTCGGGGCGGGGGAACCGGTGATTCTGAGGAATCCTGAAGCCGTACGGCCCTGGCAGCATGTGCTGGAGTGTCTCAGCGGATACCTTCTGGTCGGGCAGCGACTTTACGAGGGCGATTCCGCCTGCGCCCGACCGTTCAATTTCGGGCCCGAACTCGGCGATACGCTCCAGGTCCGCGAGATTGTGGATCGCATACGGAAGCAGTGGCCGGCCCTGGAATGCGAGGAGAGACCCGATCACGCGGCCCCGCACGAAGCAGCGTATCTTCGGCTGAGCTGCACGGCGGCCCGCGCGGTGTTGCACTGGGAGCCCGTCTGGAATATCGATACCGCCTTGCGCGTGACCGCCGACTGGTATCGCGGGTACTACGAAAAGAGAGCCGTCTACAGCATCGAACAGCTCGATCGCTATACGGAGGAAGCACGGAAGGCGGGAGCCCTATGGACAAAGTAGTTCTGGTGACGGGCGCGAACGGGTTTGTGGGACAACATCTTGTGTCACGTCTGTGCAGCGATACCTCCTGTGAGGTAATTGCGACGGATACCCACGAAAACCTAAGCGGGTTCGGGGATGTGGACAGTGAGCGTGTTACGTATATCAACGGGAAGCTGGACGATGATGCATTCACCGAATCGCTTCGCGCAACGTATCGATTCGACGCAATCGTGCATCTTGCCGGGCTTCTTTCCAGGAGTTCCGATCCGGCGGGACGCGGATTGCTCTTTGACGTGAACGTGCGCGGCACGCAGCGAATTCTGGAGTGTTCGCTGAGGTGCGGGGCCCGATTCATCTTCCCTTCGACGGGCCTGATTTACGGAGATCAGGCCGGACCATTCACCGAAGACATGGACCGGTGTCCGCGGGATTTCTATGCGTTGTCCAAACTGCTCGGTGAAGACTTGATTCGCTGTTGTTCAAGCACGCAGGGCTTCGAGCATGTGATTTTCAGGCCCGGGGTTCTGTACGGTCCCGGCCAGCGGGGTGTGATGTTCATTCCCTCACTGGTGCATGCACTGGCAACCGGCAGTGAGCTTGCGATGACCGAAGGCCGGCAGACACGGGACCTGGTCTACGTGGAGGATTTTGTCGATGCGCTTCACGGGGCAATCACTGCCGAGCGCCCGGGGGGCGTGTTCAATATCGGCACGGGGACGCCGGTGGCGCTCAGAGAAGTTGCCCGTCTGGGCGAGGAGCTTGCCGGAGTCAAGGAGATAGTCAAGCTCGGGCGGGTCCCGTATCGTGAGCATGAAACCTGGGAGTACTGTCTTGACAGCACGCGGGCCCGGGAGAGGCTCGGATGGACGCCGAAGACACCGCTGCGAGAGGGTTTGCAACGTGCGATCGAGTATGAGAAGGCGTCGCGGCAGGCGGGGACATGAGAGGTAAGGCCGGGAGACCCGGGAACCACCTGTTGCCCGTGTGTGGGCCGCACTTCGGTACGGGGAAAGGGGAGAGCTGAGAAGGCATGGCTGTTACCACGATTCAGTTCGGTTTGTTTCTTGCCGCTGTGGCGACGCTTCATTTCGCCCTGCCGCATCGTTGGAGGTGGGTGGTTCTCCTGGCGGCAAGTTACCTGTTCTACTACACCCGGGAGCCCCGGTGGACGCTGGTACTTGCGGCATGCACGGTGGTGGCATACAGCGGGGGGCTGACCATGGCCGCGCTGAGCGGGAAAGGCCGGCGAACGGCCGCGCTGGTGATCACGTTGACGGCCACCGCGGGAGCGCTGCTCGTGTTCAAGTATTTCAATTTTTTCAGTCGATCGGCGCAGGAGGTTGCCGGCGCGCTGGGCGTGGCGTTGCATGCTCCGGTAGTGAAGCTGCTGCTCCCCGTGGGCATTTCATTCTATACGTTCAAACTGCTTGGGTATCTTGTTGACGTCTACCGGGGGATGTCCCCTGAGCGACACCTCGGTCGGTTTGCGGTCTATGTCTCTTTCTTTCCCCAGATTCTGGCCGGACCCATCGAGCGGGCTTCCAACTTCCTGCCCCAAGTCAAGGAGAAGATACGTTTTGACTACGGCGGAACCGTTGCGGGGATGCGGCTCATGTTGTGGGGGCTGGTCAAGAAAGTAGTGATCGCCGATCGGCTCGCCTGGCTGGTCGATTACGTGTACGCCGCACCGGTGGAATACGAAGGACTGCCGCTGATAATGGCTTCGTATCTGTTTGCGTTTCAGATTTACTGCGATTTTTCGGGATACTCGGATCTGGCAATCGGCGCGGCCAGGATACTCGGATTTGACACGATGCTCAATTTCAAACGTCCGTATTTCGCGAAGTCCACCGCGGAGTTCTGGCGGCGGTGGCACATTTCGCTCAGCTCCTGGTTTCGCGATTACCTGTACATTCCGCTTGGCGGAAGTCGTGTGAAGGTGGTGCGCTGGGCGATCAATGTGATGATCGTGTTCCTGATAAGCGGTCTGTGGCACGGCGCGGGGTGGACCTTCGTACTGTGGGGCGCGATACACGGCGCGTACCTTGTCGCCGGCCGTTTGCTGAAACCCATGCGGGAGCGGGTCGTGAGGGCAATTCGCGCAGATCGCGCGCCGGCGGCGCACGATATCGTTCGCATGGTCGTTACCTTTCATCTGGTGACGTTTGCCTGGATCTTTTTCAGGGCCGATTCACTTGCCGATGCCGGGTACGTGGTGAGTCACCTTATGGCGGGATGGGACCGGAGCCCGATCGCGATACTGGGCGGATACCCGGTGGGGGAGCTTGTATTCGCGGCAGTGTTGATTGTGGTGATGATTGCCGCTGAGGTGTGGCAGGAGTACGGTGACGTGGCCGGGCGGTTTGCCGCCATGCCTCGGGGTGTACGATGGGCCGTGTATGCACTCGGAACGCTGGCGGTTATCAACCTTCGTCCTGTATATCAGGCGCCGTTTTTGTATATGCAGTTCTGAGCAGAGGGGTGGAGTTGGAAGACGCGGAGACACCGGGACAAGGTTTGATAAGAATGAAGAAACTCGCGACGAAGGTAATTCTCTTTTCGGGTTCGATCCTGCTGCTGCAGGCGCTCATCTCACTGGAGTACCGTGTGGGTGCGGCCCGGGAGTTTGCCGACAACGGTATCGACCTGTTCGGGCTGGTGAGCGTGTCGTTTCCTCCGCCCGGCGGCTATGAGCCGACCGCTTTGGTGAAGCAGGTTCAGCGGTTCCAGGAGCTTCATCCCGAACTGGGCTTCGTCTGGAAGCCGGGAGTTGACACATCGGAGAACGTCGTGTTCCAGTGGGCCGATCAGGATGCGGCGGTGCTTTCCACCGACGCGCGGGGCTTTGCGAATCCGCCGGAGGCAATGCACCGACTGCGGCGGGGAGAGCGACCCGATATCATCGGGGTCGGCGCTTCATTCATGCAAAGCGCCCAGAGCGTGCTGTACGAGTTCTTGAGTCTCAAGGGCATTTTCTATTACAACATGGCCAATCAACGCTACACAATTCCCCAGTACAACAGGGCGATGGAGAAATATGCGCTTCCCCAGAAGCCGCGGCTTGTCGTGTATGGGCTCAACGAAGTGTCCTATACGTTGATTCCCGATTTTGAAGCGTGGGAGCGTTCCGGCATGGACTGGTTTGCGTATCACTCGGGGACCTGGTGCGGGCCGGCGATCGAGACCGGCTTTCCTCACGACCTGCTGCGCGGGTATCCGCGGCTGTACGGTCTGTACCGTGCGGTTGTCGAGAAGCTGCTCCCGCGCCCATCCGGTGGAAAAGGCTCGCGGGGATATCTTATCGAGCGTACGGGTGATTACGTTCTGAGGGCACACGAAACGGCTCGCCGTGAAGGGAGCGCCTTCGTCGTGCTTCTCATCCCTTCGAAGCAAACCGTCACGACGCCCTCGACTCCGTCGAGGCTGTTCGATACGTTGCAGCCCCGGCTTGCCGATGCCGGTGTTCCGGTTGTCGATCTGCGCAAGGATTTTGCCGGCACTGAAGACCCGCTGGGGCTTTACTACAAGGTTGACGGTCACTGGAACCGTCACGGGATCATGCGGACGGCACGGGCCATTGCGGGGGTAGTGAATCAGGAGTAGAGGTTGAGGTTAAGGTTCAGGTTCAGGTTGAGGTTGGGGGAGTATTGGTATGAGAGAGTACGGTCGCAATGCGGTTTTCGGGATAGTGACGGGCATCGGTGTCCGGCGGCTTTCTGCCGTTGCCTGCATGGTGTGCTTCGGCGGGGTGGTATCCGGCAGCACCGCTCTGGAGCTGGATCTGCGGAGTGCATATCACTGGGATATCGTGCCTGCGCGCGCATGGGATCTGGCGGCAGGTTGTCTGTTTGAGCCGTCTTCGGGCTTCGAACTCGGCGGCAGGATCGAGTATCTCGATGTGTACCAGGAGCCGTTTCATGGAATCGGGGAGCTTGCCGGCAGGATGATTTCGCCGTTGGGCGTGATGCAGTGGACGACCCTTCACGGAAGACTGGCCGTTGATGCCGAGGGGGGGCTTGATATTTTGGACCACGGTGACACGTGGCCGCGGGGCCAACTGGAGATTGCCGCCAATGCGCCGATTCCGCCGAATGATATCGTGAAGAACGTCAAGCTCCGTCCCCGTGCCTGGTATACCCATCGCACGCCGATGGTAGCCTCGGTGGAGAACAAGATAGCATTCTGGGGGTATGAGGGTGCGCTGGATGTGACCCTTGGCAAGCGGATAACACTCTCTTCATCGTTTGTTCAAGAGCATTTCCGGCCTCAGGAGCACGTTCTGGATACGAACCTGATGGAGCCCCGCACCGGGGGAATACCCGCGGACACGCTGGACAATAATGTCAAGACCTCGCTTTCGGCATACGGGTACGCCGAAATCCTCAAGTGGCTGTATGCAGGGTACGGTTATGCATGGAGCGACACGAAATTCGACCGCTGGACCGCAACGCTGACGGAGCCGGTCTCGGGCGGAAGCGGACCACGAAGGCCCGGCGCTCCTCCTCAACCGGGCGGGACAAGGCTCCTGTACGCGTATTATCCCTACCCCACACCTCTTGATGAGCAGGTGCATCTTCTCATCGTCGAGGTTGCGCCCCCGGTGGGTAAGACCCTGCGGCTGAAAGCAAAGCTGGCACTGCCCGTGTACTCGGGAAAGCTCATGTTCTATCCGCCGAAAACCATTTACATGGGAGACCATATCTCGAACTATACGTACGAAACGCACAAGTTCGCCGGTCCGCTCACGGCAAGGCTTGGCCTCTCCTTCAGGGTGTCGGAGCGGATGTCGCTGGACTTTCGGTACGACTATCTCAACGTTCCGTATACGGAATGGGCCTACTTCACGCCCGCCGATCGTTCGTACTCATACCACGTGGTGGAGATGAAGGTGTCGCGGCAGTGGTAGAGGCAATGGAACAAACCCTCGACCGGGGAGGTCTTTCATGCGAACTGTTTCATCAAAAGCCGTCTGTATCATAACCGCAATGGTGCTTGCCGCGGGTGCACGGCACACACGTGGGCAGGAGTGTATCGGTGAAGGGGAGAAACTGTTGGATCGGAAGGAGTATAAAAAGGCGATCATGGCCCTTCAGGAATGCGAAGACCAGCCCGGGGCCGCGGCCCTGCTGGGGAAAGCCTATTACGGAATGAACTACTTCGGGGAAGCCAAGAGCTACCTCAAGGAGGCCTCCGAACGTGCTCCCGATAAGCTGCATCTGAAAATCATGCATGCCGGCGCACTGGCACGCAACAAGGAGTTTAAAAAAGCGGTGACCGAGCTGGAGAAGCTTGCCGCGGAGCATCCCGACAACGCCGAGATCAAACGCGAGCTTGCCCAGGCCCTGGGATGGAACAAGCAGTACGACAAGGCAATTGCTGTTTACGAAAAACTTCGCAAAGAGGACCCGAAGGACTATGCATCGTGGGTCCAGATCGGTGTACTCACCGGTTGGGACAAGCATTTCAAGCAAGCCGAAAAGATTTTCGATGCGATTATTGCCGCCGATCCACCGCCTCGCTGGAAGGTGCGGGCGCGGCTGCACCTGGCCGAAGTACTGGGGTGGCACAAGAAGTTCGATGATGCGATTACGCAGTTTGACAAGGTGATTGCCGAGGATGAAACACAAATCGACGCGTACCTGGGCAAGGGCGAGGTGCTCGAGTGGCAGGGAAAATACAAGGAGGCAAAAAAAGAGTACGAACAGGCCTTGAATGTCGATCCTGGAAACAGGAACGCCAAGGCGCGGCTCGAACAACTGATGTGGGTCAAGTAAGGATCATCCTTTTCGAAGGAGCGACGCATGACTGAAACCGATTCCGGGAACGATATCTTTCGGATCAAGCGCAATTTCACGGCGATCGCGCTTTCTGTGCTCATTGTGCTGGTCTTGATCGATGTCCTGCTGAGGCTTGCGCCCGGCAGCGTGAAGCCGGTCGACCGGGCGGGCCCGATCTCGGCCGTGGGACATCATCACGAGTTCGCCGACGGCTCATCGTACTATATCTACACGATTTTCGAGGCCGACGG
>CAZNDN010000185.1:0-6636 GCA_964571815.1 uncultured Fibrobacterota bacterium
GCACGTTGTGTCGAAAATTCGATTTTCGCCTTGACCGCTCTGGGCGTTGATGATATAATCTACATATTCCGCTTCACCCGACCCACCGGCTCCCGGCAGGTCGGAGGGTTTCGGTATTCCCCGGGGCCGGTCATGGGCGAACTTCGTGAAAATGTTCATATTGCGGGCGACCGGAGACCGGAGAAGGAAGGGCATGTGGGCGTTGAGCTGAGTCTTTTCATCGCGGGTTCCTCGGAGCACGCACCCGGAGCGACCGAGGCGGCGCGGCATATCTGCCGTATGCTTCCGCGCGGCTACTGCGAACTGCGAATCGTCGATGTGGAGACGGAGCCCGACGCGGCGGAGCGTGAGCGGGTTTTCGCCGTTCCCGCCCTTGTGCGAACCGCTCCCCCACCCCAACGCCGGGTGGTGGGCGAGCTTACGGATGTCGAGGCGGTGCTGGATCGACTCGATCTGGTTGTGCCGGAATGAAAGGCAACAAATCAAACGCAATGGCATCGGGAAAACCGCGAGCGGAGGGCCCGGTGAGGAGGGCCGTGCCGGTCGACACGAACCCCGAGCGGGCACCCGACCGAATCTCCGTCGCCTGCTGTGCGGGGCGGGAGTAAGCCGGCACCGGCCGTCGAACGCCTCCACGCTTCGCGGGGTTGGTCATCCCCCCGAGACGCTGCCGCGGCGCACCCCGGAGTCAATGCAGTGTCCGGGCAGCCCCGGCTCATCCGCTTCACGGCGGGGAAAGGCGCAGCGCATGGGCACGCAGACGCTGAGAGTACTTCTGGCCGCCGGGTCGGGGACCGAGGCGCGCACGTTGCGTATCCGGCTGGAACACTGCGTCGACCCCTGGATTCAGGTCACCGAAGCAGCGACGATTGCCGCGGCATTGACTGCCGTGTCACGGAGCCGTCCCGATGTGGTTGTGATGTCGCCGGAGCTGACCTCCGGAATCGAACGGTTCCTTGACGCCTTTCCGGAACTGCCCCTCGTCGCACTGTTATCCGCGGAGAGCGACTCCGTCGCGGACGAGCTGATCGCCCGGGGAGTGCAGGACTGCCTTTCGCCGGAAGCGTTTGGCCACCGATCGGGGTGCACTGCCCTCTCGCGTGCGGTGCTTCGGCACCGCCTGCGCACCAAAGCGCAACAGCACTGCAACGAGGAAGAGGAAAAGAACCCTGAAGACTGCAGAGCGCTTATCACCGCCTCTCCCGACGCAATGATAGTAGTGGGTATGGACCAGCGTATCCGGTATCTGAATCCAGCGGCGGAAAAACTTCTCAATCGCGATGCGACAGAGGCCGTCGGCATGCCCTTCGGGTTCCCCATTGTTGTCGACGAGACCGCGCAGGTGGCCATTGTCCAGCGGCCGAACCGAATTGTCCCGGTGCAAATGCGGGCCGTGGCCTGCACCTGGCAGGCCCGGCACGGCACGATGGTCGTGCTCCGGGATATGACCTCCGAAGAAGATTCGCGGCGGCGAATCCGCGAACTCGCTCAATTCGCGGCTGAGAATCCCAATCCCATGTTTCGCGTCTCCACCGATGGGCGGGTACTCTACGCCAACGATCCGGCCGGCCGGCTCCTGCACGAATGGAAGCGCGCTTCGGGTGAACCGTTTCCCCGTGAACTCCGGCGAGCCGCCAACGAAGCGGTCGCAACGGCGCGACCCGTGTACCCGGAAATCAGGGTTCGGGGGCGCACCTTCTCATTCTGCGTTGTCTCGATTCCCCGGGGCGACCATGTCAACCTCTACGGAACCGACGTCAGCGAGCGAAAGAGCTATGAGCAGCGGCTCAAACGAAGTGAGGAGCGGTTTCGAATACTGTATGAGTACGCGCCCGATGCGTTCTATCTCAACGACCTTCGCGGTCGTTTCATCGACGGCAACCGGGCCGCCGAGCAGTTGACCGGGTACGGCCGCGAAGAACTCAAGGGGAAGAGCTTCTTCAGAGCGGGGCTTCTTTCCCGGGACCAGGCGCCCCGCGCCGTGGCGCTGCTGGCCGCGAACCTGACGGGGAAACCGAGCGGTCCCGACGAATTCAGGATTACGTGCCGGGACGGGTCCGTTGTGCCGGTGGAGATTCGGACATTTCCGGTGAAGGTCGACGATCGGCGGATGGTTCTGGGGATTGCGCGGGACATCAGGGAGAGAATCAAGACGGAAGAGGCCCTCCGCCGCAGCGAAGCCCGTCTCCGTACGGTGATCGAAAACATGCCGATCATGCTTGCCGCGGTGGACGAACACGGCGGCCTCGCGGCCTGGAACAAAGAGTGTGAGAAGGTGACCGGCTACGCTCTGGAAGACCTCCGGAAGAAGCCGGAAGCAATGGCGGAGCTTGTCGCGGGGAAGGGACCCGCCCTGAGTCTATGGGGCGATCGCGACTACCGTGACCGCGAGGTGCCGTTGAAAGCGCGCGACGGTTCAGTCAAGACCGTCCTCTGGTCCAACATCTCGGCGCAGTTTCCCCTTACCGGCTGGACGTCATGGGCCGTAGGCGTGGACATCACCGACAGCCGGGAGCAGCGTCGCGAGAAAGAGAAACTGCGGGAGCAGCTTTTGCACGCTCAGAAGATGGAGGCAATCGGGAGACTCGCCGGCGGGATCGCCCATGACTTCAACAATATTCTCGGCGGCATGATGGGCTACGCCGACCTTGTGAAGCTTCGCCTGAGCGAGGACTCGCCTCTGCTGCCTTTTGTCGGCAAGATCACCGAGGCAGGCTCCCACGCCGCTTCACTGACCCGCCAACTGCTGACCTTTGCCCGGAGATCGCCCACAACAAAGACCCTGACGGACATGCACGAGATAATCCGGACCGTAGTTGCCATGCTGCGGCGAACGATCGATCGCAAAATCGAGATCATTACCGACCTGAATGCGTCCTCTTCGCTGATCGACGGAAACCGGGACCAGCTCGAAAACGCGCTGCTCAACCTGACGATCAATGCCGTAGACGCCATGCCCGGAGGGGGGACGATCACGCTGAGCACCGAGCTTGTGTATCTCAAACGACGGTGGTTACGCGAGCACTCCGCGGAAGGCGCTCCGGGGATGTATGTCAAGGTGAGCGTGAAAGACACCGGGACCGGAATGAGCGGGGAAGTCCGGGAGCGGGCGTTCGAACCGTTTTTCACCACCAAGGAGTCCGGCAAGGGAACGGGTCTGGGACTGTCGGGCGTATTCGGCAGCGTGAAACAGCACAACGGCTGTATCACGCTCGACAGCGCCCCCGACAAGGGAACGACAATCGAGTTATACCTCCCGCAAGGCGCAATCGGACAGCCGCAAGAAGAGGCGCGCGACGAGCAGTCGGCTGCGCCGGGCAACGGCACGGTGCTGGTGGTGGACGATGAAGCCGTGATACGCGAATCGGCCATGGAAATGCTCTCGGAGCTGGGCTATACCGTTCTGGGGTGCAGTGCCGGGAGGGAAGCGGTGGAATTGTTCACGTCGGAGCGGGAATCCATTGACGCGGTGTTGCTGGACCTGATAATGCCGAACATGAACGGCGCCGAGTGTTTTCGCCTGCTTCGCGAAATCGACCCCGCGGTTCGGGTCGTGGTGGTAACCGGTTACACCGACCGGGATGCGGAAGCCCGGATAGTGGAAGAAGGAGCGGCCGCGGTTGTTCGAAAGCCCTTTCGCCTCTCGCACCTCTCACGGGTGCTCGCCGGCGTGATGGAAGACCGCCGGGAAAGGAGTGCGGCCCGATGAGCCCGGCGCAGGGAATGATTCTGGTGGTGGATGATGAGTCTGTTCAGAGAAATGTGCTGGCGGAAATGCTTCGTCTTGAGGGGTACGGCGTTCACGAGGCGTCCAGCGGTGAGGAGGCCCTCGAGATGTGCGGCGGGGAGGATTATGCACTGCTGCTGATCGACGTGACGATGCCCGGTATGGGCGGCCTTGCGCTTCTCGAAAGGCTCAAGGATGTGGATCCCGCTCCCGCCGCCATCATGGTCTCGGGGAGGGAGCGTCTGGCCGATGCGCGCAAGGCCATGGAGCTGGGCGCCTGCGGCTACGTAAGCAAACCGGTTTCGCGCAATGAACTGACAAAGAACGTTCACAACGCGCTTACCGCGAGAATGCGAATCCGGGAAGAGCTGCGCTATCGACAAAATCTCGAGCGGGAGGTCCGCCGACGCACTCGACAGATTCAGGAGGCACTGGAAACGGTACAGGACCAGCGGCGGGAACTGGATACGATCGTCAACAGCATGCATGCGGGAATAGTCGTTGTCGACTTCGCCGACCGGGTCACCATGATCAACAATGAAGCTCGACGCATCATCGGCGCCGGGGAATCGCGCGTCGTCGGCAGTCCGGTGGTCGAGCTGATCAGGCGGTGCGACCGGGCGCGTCTGAGCCGGGTCCTTCGCCGCCCCCAATCGCACCACACTCCGCTGACTCTTACCGTTGACAACCGTCGCCGCCACTTCACGGCAACGGTATCAGCGCTGTTCAGCGCGGATGGAACAGCGCGGGGCAAGGTGATTGCCCTGCTCGACCAGACCGACAAGGTCCGGATGGAAGAATTTCGGAACTCCTTTCTTTCGATCGTGGCTCACGAGCTGCGTACCCCTCTGAGCGTACTTGCGATACACATGACCAATTTCAACGAAGTGCTCGACGGCAATCCGCGGGCGGCAAGCATTTACGATGATATGAAGGAAGCGTCGCGCCGACTGGAATACCTCGTCGAAAACATCATCGCAATGGCCCACCTCTCCGTCGGCACTTCGGGCGCCACGCTGGAAGAGATCGACCTTTCACGGCTGCTTCGCGCCCGGCTGGAATCACTCACGCCGGCCGTGCGCAAACGCGAGCTTTCGGTATCCGCCTCGATCACACCGTCGGACTGGATTGTTCTCACCGATTCCCGGGCGCTGGGGATCGTACTCGACACGCTTTTGAGCAATGCGGTGAAATTCAACCGGCAGGGGGGTGAACTGCGAGTCGCTGTACGCAGGGACAGCAGCGAGGGATTCGACGTAATGCACATCTCGGTGGAGGATACCGGGCACGGCGTGCCGCCCCGGCTGCGCGAGAGGATCTTTGAGGACTTTTACCAGATCGAAAATCCACTCACCCGGATGCACGAGGGCGCCGGTCTGGGGTTGTGCCTCACGCGGAGGGCACTTGACGTGCTGGGGGGCGACATCACGGTCGCCGAAAGCCCGGAAGGGGGCGGCAGGTTTGATGTGCGTATCCCCGTAGAAAGGGCCTGCGCCCTTGTCGGCACGCGCGCTTCGGCCAAAGCCGGAAACGCGCCGGGCAGTGACAACGAGAAGCAACGCCGGTCGTCACGGGAAACGAACGATCAGGCGGACTCATAGATACAAAAGGTCCCCACGACACGGGAGGGAGTATGGTGTCCAGGAAAGTACTGATTGTTGACGATGAAAGACTGCTGGTGAAATCCATCTGCATGGCGCTTCACCGGCGAGACATGGAGACCCGCCAGGCACACGACGGTGAAAGCGGGCTGGAGGCGGCCGCGGAATTCCGGCCCGACGTCGTCCTGCTTGATATCATGATGCCGCGCATGGACGGCTGGGAAGTGCTTACACGGTTGAAGGAGAATCCCGACACCGCGGAGATCCCCGTGATTGTCTTCACGGCCAGGGAGTATGTTGACGGTTCCGAGCTGGCCCGCGCGCGCGGAGCCGCGGGTTTCATTGCCAAGCCCTTTGAATTTGATGAGCTTCTGCGGATCATCGCCAATTGCGCCCGGTAAAACAAGGAGAAATCACCATGTGGAATGTTCCCGGAACCGTAGACTCTTTCATCGAACTGCTGCCCGTCGGCGTACTCGCGGTGGACGAGACAATGACAATCCTCACGTGTAACGAGCGGGCAATGCAGTTTCTGGGCCTTGGGCCCGACGACATACTGAGGGGGAAGCTGGAGCGCCGCGATGGCTGCACGCCTTTTGTGGAGCTGATTGAAACCGCCGCGACGGGCGAAGCCACACTCCAGCGCCGCACACTCTCGCTCGGCGGCAAGAGCGTACGCTGCGGCGTACATCGACTCGCCCCGGAGACCGGCACACTGGTGGCGATACTGGAAGACGGCGGCGAAGCAAAGCGCATCGAGGAAGTCAAACGCGAGTTCATCACCACCATCCTGCATCGCTTTCGTAACCCCCTGGGATCGCTGAAAACCTCGCTTTCGGTGTTGACCGCCGAATCGTCGTCGCTCTCCGGTGAAGCACGGGAGATTTTGGGCATGAGCTGCGACGAAGTGGATCGGCTCAACACGCTGCTGGCCGATCTCCGCGATCTGCTCTACATCGAAACCAACCTGGCGGGGGTGCACGTGGAACCCGAGGATTTCGCGGTGGGCGAAGTGCTCCCGCGGGTGTACCGGAGGCTCGGCGCTCTCTTTCCCGGAACGGAGCCGGACAACCGCATCACACTGCGCGGCGATGCCGGTGCCGTGATCCACGCCGATTACGAGAAGGTGGCCCGTATAGTGCTCATTCTGCTGACCAATGCACTGGCCTACGATCCGCACAACGGGCCGGTGATCGTGGAAATCGACGACCTCGACTCCTGCGTATCGCTCGCGGTCAAAGACCGCGGTGTCGGCATCGCGAAGGACTCCATGCCGGTCCTGTTCACGAAGTTTTTCCGGGAACACGA
>CAZNDN010000186.1:0-6628 GCA_964571815.1 uncultured Fibrobacterota bacterium
GAGAGCTGTCGCTGGTGAGTTTCGATGATGCGAGCGAAGCGTACAGCTACAACTTTTCCAGCTACAATTTCAACGTCCCCGCCGTGGTTCAAGGCGTCCTGGATTACTTCCTTGCGCCCGCCTCCGCAAGCGGCAGTCAGCGGGTGATCGAGGCGCCGGGAATGGTCGTTGAGCGAGGGACGACCGGGCCGGCGCCGATGCGCCATCGGATCGCATAGATCCTCGAATACAGGATGGACGCCCTTCGCGAAGAGAACTATTTTTCACCTGTCGGTCACAGACCTCACACATCAGCATCACAATGTGTGAGGTCCTTGTTCAAGGACCCCCCCGGGTCACTTCGGAGGGTTCCGGTCGTGCTCCCTGCCGCGAAAGGAACGGCCTATGCATATCCCTTTCGGTAGAGCGAAACCGGGAAGAACCATCAGACGTTGCGCGGCGTTGCTCGCCGCATCGGTGCTGCTGAGCGCGGGATCGTCTCCCGCCGAAGCTCTCCCGCCGGCAAACAGCGATACGATCATATCCGCCTGCGAGCCGGCCTACCCCCCACTCTGTTTCGTCGATGGCACGGGTGCCGCCCGCGGCTTCGCGGTCGACCTGCTGCGCGCAGCCGTGAGCGCCATGCACCGCGAGGCAACGTTTCGAACGGGCCCGTGGAACGAGATTAGGACGCTGCTTGCCGAAGATGTAATCGATGCGCTGCCGCTGGTGGGACGAACGCCGGAGCGCGAAACAGTGTTCGATTTCACCTTCCCCTACCTCTCTCTCCACGGCGCGCTGGTGGTTCGCGAAGGCGATGAGGATATCCGGACCCTCGAAGACCTTGAGGGGCGTGAAGTCGCGGTGATGGAAGGGGACAACGCCGAGGAGTTCATCCGGCGGGGAGACTACGGATGCACGGTACGCACCACCTCCACGTTCGAGGAGGCGCTCCGGGAGCTGTCCGGCGGGAAGCATGACGCCGTACTCATGCAGCAATTGCTCGCCGTTCGGCTCATGCGCCGCAACCGGCTTGACAATCTCCGCATTCCGGGCCCGCCGGTCGAGGAGTTCCGACAGGATTTCTGCTTTGCCGTGACCGAGGGCGACCACGGCATGCTGTCGGTGCTCAACGAGGGGCTGGCGCTGGTGATCGCCGACGGCACCTTCACCCGGCTCCAGGCACGATGGATCGGCTCCGACAAGCTTCCCTCCGATCGCTCCGTCCTGGTGGCAACGGAGGCAGCCTATCCACCCTACTCGTTTCTTGACAAAAAGGGCAAACCCACGGGGTTCACCGTCGATCTGGTACAGGCGACCTCCGAGATAACCGGCATGGAAATCGACCCGGTCTACAAACCGTGGAGCGCGATCCGTCACGATCTCAGCCGTGGGCATATCGATGCGGTGGCGGGTATGTTCTACTCAGAGGAGCGCGACAAGGAGTTCGAGTTCTCCGCTCCCTTTGCGGTCGTGCACCACGCGGTTTTTGCTCACGATCAATCTCCTCCCGTAAAATCCGAGGATGACCTCCGCGGGAAACGTCTGATCGTTATGAAAGACGATATCATGCACGATTACGTGCTGGAGCATAATCTCACGGATAGTCCCACTGTGGTCGAGTCCCAGGCCGAGGCAATACGGCTGCTTGCCGAAAAGAACCACGATTTCGCTCTTCTGGCCGAGCTGCCCGGACTGCACTGGGTGCACGAGCTGGAAGCCGACAATGTCACGATGCAGCTCAGCGGCCTTCGACCGTCGAAGTACTGTTTCGCCGTGCGCGAGGAGAACACCGACCTGCTGATGCGTCTCAACGAGGGACTTGCTATTCTCAAGGAAACGAACCGCTATCAGGCCCTGCGGGAGAAATGGCTTGCTCCCCTGCTGGGGCCCGATGGGATCCATGTTCGTAATGCGCTCATTGCTTTAGCGATACTGCTGGTTGTCCTGGCGGTCGTGCTGGCCTGGACGTGGTCGTTGCGGAAGCTGGTTCGTGAGCGCACGCGGGAGCTTCGCAGGGAGATTGCCGAGCGCAAGCGCGAGGAAGCGGAGAAGGAGTCGTACCGGGTGTTCCTGGAGACGATTCAGGAGAAAACGCCCTTTCCCATGTGGGTTGCCGACAAAGAGGGCACGGTGATCAAGACCAATCGCGCCCTGCGGGAGACGATCAATCTCACCGATGATGAGATTGTCGGCAAGTACAACGTGCTTTGTGACGCCAACCTCGAGAAACAGGGGGTCATGCCCTCGGTTGAAGCGGTCTTTTCCCGCCACGAACCCGCCCGTTTCAGTATCCCCTGGAGTGCTGCGGAGGCCGGAGACGTCGATTTCTCGGCAGGACGGGACATGATTATCGACGTGGCGTTGTACCCGATTCGCTCGCCCGACGGCGAGCTGCGCTACGTGGTGTGCCAGTGGATCGACATCACCCGGCGCACCAGAGCGCAGGAGTCTCTGGCGGCGGAGCGGGAACGTCTGGCGGTGACGCTTCGGAGTATCGGCGACGGAGTCATTACCACCGACGTGAACGGCAGGATTGTACTTGTCAACAAGGTGGCGGAGACCCTCACGGGGTGGCGTCAGGAAGAAGCCCGCGGCAAGCCTCTTCCGGAGGTCTTCCACATTGTCAACGAAATCTCGGAGCAGCCCTTCGCAAGCCCCGTGGACCGCGTGCTCTCCTCGGGCGAGGTAATCGAGCTGGAGAATCACACGATGCTCATCGCGCGCGACGGCACGGAGCGAATCATCGCCGACAGCGGCGCCCCGATCAAAGACAGCAGGAGCGAGGTGGTCGGCGTGGTGCTTGTGTTCCGCGACATGACCGAGAAGCGCCGGATGCGCCGGGCCATGGAGCGGGCCGACCGGCTTGAATCGCTGGGTGTGCTGGCCGGCGGCATTGCGCACGATTTCAACAACCTTCTGGGAGGCATCTACGGCTATATCGACATGGCCATTTCCACTACTGGAGAGCCGAAAGTGGCGGGATATCTGGAACGTTCGATGGATACCATCGACCGCACGCGCGCGCTGACATCACAACTGTTGACCTTCTCCAAGGGCGGCGCGCCGGTACGAAGCGTGCAGGCGCTCTTTCCGTTCATCCAGGAGGCAGCCGGCTTCGCGCTCAGCGGGTCGAACGTCACCAGTGCCTATGACATCGCGACCGACCTTCGGCCCTGCTCGATCGACCGGAACCAGATGGGGCAGGTGATCGACAACCTGGTGATCAACGCCCAGCAGGCCATGCCCATGGGCGGGACCGTGACGATTCGCGCGCGGAACGTGCGGCTCACCGACGCCGACCGGGGCGAGCTGCCGGCCGGTGAGTATGTCAGGATTTCCGTGGAAGACACCGGGGTGGGTATTCCCGCCGACATGCTCCACAGAGTATTCGATCCGTTCTTCTCGACCAAGACCAAGGGACACGGGCTCGGTCTGGCCACCAGTTTCTCAATAATCGAGCAGCACGGCGGCCGTATCGAGGTGGAATCCGAGAGCGGTAAGGGGACGACCTTTCACATTCTGCTCCCTGGTTGCGGCGCCGATGACACCGCGGCAGGCGGCGCGTCCTCGATTACCCACCGGGGAAGCGGAGCGATACTGGTGATGGACGATGAGGAAGTGATGCGGGATATCACGCGGGACATGCTCTCCTCGATGGGATACACCGTGGAATGCGTCACGGACGGGACGGCTGCCCTGGAGGCGTTCGAGGCGCGCCGAAACAGTGGAGATCCGTTTCGTGCCGCTATTTTCGACCTGACGATCCCCGGCGGGGCGGGAGGCAGAGAAACGATCGGGAGGGTACGCGAAATCGACTCGGAAATCCCCGTGTTCGTGGCCAGCGGCTTCTCCGAAGACCCGGTGATGGCCAACCCGGAGTCATACGGTTTCACGGCAAGCGTTCGCAAGCCGTTCAGGCGATCGGAGCTGGGGGAGAGACTCGATCGATTTCTGAAATGAATCGGATACGGCTGTTCCGGGCAGTCGCGGATTGCACGCCGTCAATCCGCCGCGGATGCAACCGTTTCGCCAAACAAAAAAAACGCCACTTCCGCCGGTTACCATCCGCCGGTCATTCCAGGGAGGGTAATGGAATGTGCCGTCGGTAGTGAAGGAAAGTGGCGTTTTTTCGATTTCCGTGCCGGGCTCACGAGATCGGAGCCGAATGTAAGCCGTCCGGAAAACCCGAATCGTGCCGGTTATGGTTCAGTGCCTTTTGTCTCCGCCTTTCCAACCCCTCGCGAGGTCACTTCGTCGTCAGCGCCCGGAAACCGAAACCATACGCGCAACTTCGGCGCCCGATGACCGCGCCACCATCAGCAGGTACATCCCACGCAACTGAGCTTCTCGCCCGGATGAACGTACGTGATCGATTTCATCGACTGTATCGCCATCCGGTTCTTATCGAGCGCCTGGAAATAAATCGGCACTTTGATCGGCGCTTCACAGTACACGCTCCCGTCATCCTCCACCGGCACAATCCCCGGGGACATGCGGCAGGTGGCCATGGGGTAATCGCCCACTCTGGGATTGTCCTGTCCGGGTGACGTCTTGGGGACAAACTGCACAATTCGCATCCACTTGATCTTCTTCTGTTCCACCACCCCCTCGGGCCAGGGCACGGGATAGGTATCGTAGATATTCTGAATGCTGATCACGGCCTTGGTGTGATTCGGATCCCCGTCCTCACCGTCGGCGAATATCACAGATATCCAGATAGCCCTGCCGGCCCGATGCACTCCCCTTCTTCTGCATGAACTCGCTGTCCAGGGCCGAAAGATCGGGCGTGCCCGCCAACACCTTGAGATGATTCAGCAACGCCTCGGTTCCGCGGATTACCACGGCCAGAGGGTCGGCGTCCGTCGCATGGATCAACGCCTGTTCATCGAGCACGTGCTCCTTTTTAATGTAGACTCCGGAATCCAGCACGGTCCCTTCGGGCTCCCGGCGCATGCTGTAGCTGTTCTTGACTGTGAAGGTCTGGTTCAGGGTGCCGCCCTCGCCAATCACCTTCTGCATCCTAAGGTACTCCAGGTTCTGGAAATCACGGGCTGCCTGCGCGGCAGTGGGTGCAGCGTGAGCTGTCGGACATAAGACCGTTGTCAGGAATAACGAGACGGTGAGACTGAGCGCATTGCGCGACGTGGTGGTCTGGTTCATGCAGCCCCCCCCCGCTCTCTGATGTGAACCACACTTTCGGTAGTCTATGCCGGATAGTTCATTCGGTCTGTCTCGTAAAAAATACGCCAGTTTGGGTATACTCACAAGCCAAATAAATGTTTTCAAATTTTCAAATAATGCACTTCCATGATGTGGAAGTTTATATAAGGCAATGTGGTTCATTCACGAGGCCCGATTGAGGGCATTCAGAGCAGGAAAATGCGCGAAACTTGCAAGGTGATGTAGTTCTCTCCCCCGGTCCCCTCCATACAACTGCGCCCCTACCCGGAATCACCGGAGGACAGGGGGGCATCCGCACGATGGGGATGGGCAGGCCCGGTCGGGGAACGTGTGGAGCTTCGCTCCACGATAAGGCCGTCGATCTGAACCGGCTTCTTGCCGGCCCACTTGTTATGGCGGGGAGAGAGGACAAAATCGAGCATGTTGTGCACCAGCGCCGGGATATTGAAATCGTAGGAGGTGATGCCGTACCATATTGATGAATAGGTGTTGTCAAAGCCCACGAGCGAAAACCGGCGGGACACGTCGATCCCCTTCTCGATCAGGTAGCGCATCGCCTCCACTGCTACGGTGTCGTTTGCCGCAACCCAGGCGGTATGAAAGTCGCAGGCGAGAGCGCGGTCAAAAAGGATTCGCATTCTCCTTATGAACTCTATGTTGGCCAGGGTATATCCCCGAAGCGACTGCATGATCGGATCGATCCGGCTCAGTGCAAGCGGATCGGCTTTCTCCGTCCATCGGGAGTAAGATTCGAGCACGGCGCTGAAACCATACCGTCGAGCAAGCAGCTCTTCGTTCTGGTCCCGTGAGATGTCAACGCTCTGGTCCAAGGTGTAGGCGGTGACTCCTTGTGCATGCCCGGCTTTCTTGAATATCGAGTCAAGACCGGCAAGTCGCCTTACCGACCAGAGCGAGCGGTGGTAGGGTGAAAGAAAGGCAACGCTGGTGTGGTCTTTCTCAAGGAGGATCCTGCCCGCGATCCTTCCGCAATGCTCCGATGTGCTCACTTCGAAGAACTTGATCGCATGCGGCTGCTGATAGTATTGCGACAGTTTCCATTCGCCCAGTTGATCGAATACGGCCATGGGCTTGTGAAAGCGCCGCAGATAGTGCAGGATGGTCGTGGGCTCCGGCTTGGTCGTCGATTCCATGATCAGGACCAGAAACCCGAAGAAGTCGCCCAGCTCGTTGAGATCCTCAAACACTCCACGGGAAACCGAACTGAACATCAGTTTGCTGTCTTCAATGAAATAGGCAGTCGATGAGAGGTTGAGCTGTTTCCTGGCACACTCGGTACCGACGGTACGAAGGAAGGTCTCGTTGATCGCGTTGGCGGGAAACTCGCCTTTCTTGTTGCCGGGGCACAACAGGAGAATGGATTCGCCGGTCTTCTTTCCGCCGGCGGAGGGGACCATGTATCCCCGATGATACGGTACGAGGAGATGGTCGTGGTAGAGCGCCTCCA
>CAZNDN010000187.1:0-6498 GCA_964571815.1 uncultured Fibrobacterota bacterium
GCGCTGCTGCGCTGCACCGCATTGGAGGAGCCGGAGGACCGGACTCCCCTGCGCATCAGCTTTACCCTGCCCGGTCTGGCCGGCGAACTCACGCTTCAGGCCCAGTGCCTGTACCATGCGGGTGACGTGCACGGGTTGCGATTCCAGGGCGAAAACATGCTCCCGCTCAGCCGGTTACGAGACTACCTCCTCAACCGCTCAACCTTCGAAGCCCGCAATCGTCGTCGTTTCCTCCGCGTCCCGCTGGAGGCCGACGCCCGGATCGAAACCGGGTCGACTACCCTGACAGCCCGGGTCAAAGACATATCCGTCCAGGGTGTCCTGGTCTGGGCGAACACTCCACACGATCCGGAACCACGAAGCGTCTGCACCATCACCATCATCACCGACAGCGGGTACCGCACGCCCCCGATTCGCTCCCTGCAGGTCTATCGGTACGAAGACACGCTGGGGTTCAAGTTCCTCACCCGCGATGCCCGGGTGGTGGAAGCCCTGCGCTGCGCCATGAGATCGTGACCCCACCGCCTCTCCCGCGGGCTCCCGGGTGAACTCCGCCGCCTTTCGGGGAAAGAGCACCAATTATTTTCTGGGTTTTCAACGGATTCTATTCCCGTCCCGTGAGTCCCTCCATGTCCGAGGAAAGCCTTTTTTCCCCCGAAGTCGTTACGATCTACAGTGTCGGATTGCTCGGCGGTTCGCTGGGCCTGGCGTTGAAAACATCGGGATTTCCCGGCACGATTATCGGTCTGTCATCGCCCGCGGCCATTGACACTGCGCGCCGACTGGGGTGTATCGACGAAGGGTACGGGTATGATTCGTTGCCGGATGTTGTCCGGCGAACCAACCTGCTGATCCTCTGTTCCCCGATCGGCGTTATCATGAAGACGCTCCGTCACCTGGCCGGGCTTGATCTGCGCGAGGGGATGGTGATAACCGATGTAGGAAGTACGAAGCGGGAGATTCTTGCGGCAGCCGGTGCGCTTCCGGACCGCGTTCATTTCGTGGGCGGTCACCCCATGGCAGGCTCCGAAAAACACGGCCCTTCGGCTTCGGACCCCTACCTCTTCCAGAACGCCCTCTACATTCTGGCGCCCGACTCACCGGTCCCGTCGGCCCGCGACCGGGCACTGGGAGCGTTTCTTGAGACCTGGCTCGGCTGCCGCCATGCGTTCCTCACGCCCGAAACTCATGATACCATCGCCGCGACGGTCAGCCACGTCCCCCATCTTCTTGCGGTTGCCCTGGTCAACGTGGCTCAGGAAATCGACGATTCGGTGCCGGGCGCGCTCAGCTTTGCGGCGGGAGGATTTCGTGACCTCACCCGGATCGCGTCGTCCCCCTACCGCATGTGGCGAGACATCTTCCGGACCAACCGCACCCGCATCGAGCCCGTGCTCGATCGCTGCGTCGATACGCTTCGCCGGATGAAAGCCGGTCTTGCGGGAGACGACCTGGGAGAGGCATTTGACCGGGCGGCCCGCACGCGTGCTTCGCTCCCCTCCCACAAGAAGGGGTTCATCACGCCGCTCAGTGAAGTTCTTGTCGTAACCAAAGACCAGCCGGGCATTATCGCCGCACTTGCAACCTCCCTGGCCGACAAGGGTATCAATATCAAAGACATCGAAGTACTCAAGGTTCGTGAGGGCGAGGGCGGAACCATCCGCCTGGCATTCGACTCCCGTCAAACCGCCGGCGAGGCGGTCAAGGTGCTCACCAACCACGGCTTTTCAGCCAGAGAAAGGTAGGAGCTACGGTGCTTGAAGTCTCCGCGGCAAAGGAAATACGGGGGAAAGTGACGCTTCCGCCCAGTTCGGACCTCTTCTTCCTGACATGCATCGCCGCACTGGCCGGCCGCGTCCCGCTCCACGTGAGCCCCGCGATCGACACCCCGGAATCCGACACCTGGAGGGGGCTTTTCGAGGGGTTCCTCTCGTTTGAGCGCGGCGATTCCGGTTGGCGGATCACGCCGGGCGGCGAGACGGGTGTCGTGCCGCTGGGAGACTGCCGGATTCCCTGGCGCGATTTTGCGGCCTTTGTGTGCCTGGGGCTGGGACACACGCTCCAGTGTGCCGAATCGTGCCGTGCCCGCGCTGAGTGGTGGAAGAGTCTTGCCGAATCGGCCGGATGTTCCCTTGCGATCGCCGGAGACAACTCCAACCTCAGGATTCATCTTGAGCGTGCGGAGGAATTCCGGGTACCCGAGGATGCGCTCGACGGCGACATGCTCTACGTGTTTCCGGGCCTTGCCATGGGACTGCGACGTTCGGTGAAACTGATACTGGACACACCGTTTTCGAGTCCGCTGCGTCCGCTGCTCCGCGATCTGGGCTACGAGTATTCGGTGCGGGACCTGAGCGTGGAGAAGCGCGACCCGATGGCGCGGAGGATTCGCCGGATGAAGGGGAAAAAAGGCGCGGAGGAGCCGCCGCGCTATGAACTGCGTATTGATTTCGAAAAAGGGCCGGCTGAATCCGCCGAAATCAGCCTCCCGGGCGACGAAACTCTGTGCTCAGTGCTGATTGCGGCGAAATCGCTGATTCCCCGCGGCGGCCTGGTGGTCCAGGGAGCGCCTTTGGAGCAATGGGCCGCGCCCGCACTGGAGCTGGCGCGAAGGATGGGGTGCAAGCCCGGAGTGCAGGAGACCGGGCGATCGTCGTTCGGCGCGACGGGCATGATCCAGCTCCAGACGCTCGATCTTACGGGACGCAAGACCCTCTGCCGACCGGCCTGTCATTATGCCCGGCATATTCCCGCGATGTGTACGATGGCCATGTTCGCTTCCGGGCAGTCGGTATTCCGCGGTCTGGAGGATCTCAGGCGCAACAATCCCGACGGTGTCGAGGAGCTGATTTCCTGCGCCGCCCGGATCGGAGCCCGCCACGGCGGTATGCCCGACGGGCTGGTTATCGAGGGGTCTCTGCAGTACGACGGGTTCGATCTCGAGGTCGACCGGGGAGCACATGTCAACGGCGCACTGGCAATCGCGGGACTCCGGTGCATGGGGACGACCTCCGTGAGCGACGATTCCATACGGAAACGCTGGCCCGGGTTCGACGAAATCATCTCTTCCATCTGCGAGTATCGGCAATGAGCAAACACGTCCGGTGTATCGGTGTCGTATCGTTCAAAGACAGCGCGGCAATCCGGGGCTTGCTGGAGCGCATTGCACGCTGGGCTTCCCGCCGGCCGGTTCGCATTGCTTTTCATCCGCCGCGTACCCCGCGACTCCCGCGCGGCATTGAAACGCCCGCATCGAAGAGAGAGTTTCTGCGGGCAAGCGACGTGTTGCTTTCACTGGGGGGTGACGGGACGTTCATCTCGGTTGTGCACATGGCCGGCTTCTCCCGCAAGCCGGTGGTGGGAGTCAACACCGGCGGCCTGGGTTTCCTCACGGATATCACGCCCCGGGTACTGGAGTCGAGCCTGGACCATATCGCGGCGGGCGAATTCGATGTCGTGCACCGAATGACCCTCGAAGCGCGGATCGTCCGTGAGGGCGAAACGGTCAAGAAACTCCGCGCGCTCAACGACCTGTTCATCAACCGCTGCGACAAGCCGAAACTGATCACGGTCGGCGCGTGGTACGGGAACAACCATATCAGCACGTTCCAGGGCGACGGGGTGATCGTGGCTACGCCCAGCGGGTCAACCGCCTACTCGCTCGCGGCGGGCGGGCCGATTGTCGAACCCGACCTGGAACTGTTCCTGTTCACGCCGATCTGCTCCCATTCCCTGACCGAGCGCCCCCTGATCCTTTCTTCGTCCACACCGATCCGGCTGACCACCGAGCCGGACAACCCGCACGCCATGGTGAGTGCCGACGGGCTGGAGACGGTCAAACTCAAGGGTGGCGACGAAATCCTGATCGGCCGGGGCGAGGCGGACACGAAACTGCTGCACCTCTCGGGGCTGTCGTATTTTGATCTGCTGCGCCGGAAGATGAACTGGGGAAAAAACCTCAAGGCACGGGACCACGATGATTCGTGAGCTTCATGTCAGGAATATCGCGCTGATCGAAGACGTCCACGTGGAGTTTGCTCCGGGCCTGCTCGTGTTCACGGGAGAAACGGGTGCGGGAAAATCAATCCTGATCGGCGCGGTCAGCCTTTTGCTCGGCGACCGCGCATCGAGCGAGATCGTACGCGCCGGGGCCGGGGAGGCCGACGTCTCGGGCGTGTTCGAACTGAGCCGGACTACTCCCGCGTTGCGCGAGGTGCTCGAAGAGACCGGGATCGCGCTGGAAGAGGATTCGCTGGTAATCGGGCGCAGGATAACACGTCACGGCAAGAACCGCGTACACATCAACGGCTCCCCCGCTCCGCTGAGTGTCCTGAAGCGTATCGGCGAGCATCTTGTCGATTTTCAGAGCCAGCATGAACACCAGTCGCTGCTGCAGCCCGACACCGCCCGGGTTATTATCGACTCGCTGCCCGATGTCGCCCCGGAAGCCGTTGCGTACGCGGAGACCTGGAGTACCTACGAACGCGCCGCGGGCGCGCTCCGGGAGCATGAGAAAAAGGCCGCGAACCTCTCCGCCACCAGGGACATTCTGGAGTTTCAGCACAAAGAGTTGAAAAACCTCGGGCCGAAAGCCGGAGAGGAGGAGGAAATCCAGGGCGAACTTCGCCTGCTTCAGTCCACCGGCCGCCGCGTCGAAATCGTCTCCCGGATCGTGAATACGCTCGGGGAGCAGAATTCCGCGCCGGGAGCCGTGCTTGCGCGGCTTCGCAAGGATGTCGAGCAGCTTGCCGCTTTCGATGAGACGTTCGCTCCGTGGGTCGAAGATATCACCGCGGCGTCGCGAACCCTTTCCGAACTGGAAACCTTCTGTGAATCGTATGCGCAGGACGCCGGCGCGGAGGCCGATCCTGGCCGTACCGAGCGTCTCAATGCGCGCCTTGCCGCGCTTCAACGCGCGAAGAAGAAGTACGGTTGCGACCTGGAAGGGCTGATTGCGAAGGCCGGGCGTATCCGCGAGGATCTCCGTGCGCTGGAGAATATCGAGGCCGATCGCCGGGTGCTGGAGAGTCGGATGCACGAGGCCGAACAGCGGTGCAGAGAAACGGGAGCGCGCCTCAGCCGTGCGCGTCACGAAGCGGGCGCGGCCTTCGACACCGCGGTCGAAGAGCACATGCGGAAGCTGGGGTTCGAGGGGGGAAGGTGGCAAACCGCATTCCGGGATCGGGATGTTCCCGGGGCCGACGGCATGGAAGAGGTGGAGTTCATGGTGTGTACCAACCCCGGTGAAGCGTTTCTGCCGCTGGCCAAAACAGCCTCGGGCGGGGAGATCTCACGCCTCATGCTGGCAATCAAGACCGTGATCGCCGAGCGGGACCACGTGCCGGTGCTCATCTTCGATGAGGTCGACGTGGGGATCGGCGGCGTGGTCGCCAGGCAGGTGGCTTCGGCGCTTGAACAGCTCAGCACCTCCCACCAGGTAATCTGCATCTCTCATCTGCACCAGATTGCATCCCTGGCCCACCACCATTACTCGGTCTACAAAGAGAACCGGGGGGAAAGGACCGTGACCCGAATCCGCCAACTGGGCCGGGAGGAGAAGGTTGGAGAGATTGCCCGGATGCTTGGCGGAGAGTCCGAAATCACCCGCAAACACGCACGACAGTTGCTTCGGAGCCGCTCCGGCTAGCCCCGCGGGTGCGACATCGACAAGGGAGGAAAAACCGTGGAACCTTTTCTTGACGGGGGTACCGCGCTGGTGACCGGCGCCGGCCGGGGAATCGGCAGGGCAATTGCCCGGTCGCTCGCCGCGGCCGGGGCGCACGTGGTCGCGACGGCACGTTCCGTCGGCCAGTTGGACGAGACTGTTCGGGAGATCGTCGATACCGGCGGGTCTGCCGAGGCCGCTCCGGTGGATATCACCGACGACAGCGCCGTAGAAGAGCTTTTTGCCGATGTTGACAGGTGCAAGAACCCCCTTTCCGTGCTCGTCAACAACGCCGGCGTGGGAATTTTCGGCACCGTCGCGGACTTCTCCATGGACGACTACGACCGGGTTCTTCGTACCAATCTCAGAGCCACGTTTCAGTGCTGCCGACTGGCAATGCAACGCATGATTCCGAATCGCGCGGGATACATCATCAATATTTCCAGTGTCACAGGCTTCAAGGGCTACCCCCGACAGGCGGCATACACGGCAAGCAAACACGGCATCATGGGCCTGACCAAGTCGCTGGCAGTGGAGGCTCAACCGCATGAGATCCGTGTGTCGGCCGTCCTCCCCGGCGGGGTCGACACCGAGCTGGTCGGCAAGGCCCGCCCCGACCTCGACCGCTCGGTCCTCATGCAGCCCGAAGATATCGCGCACACGGTCATGTTCCTGCTCAGCCTCTCCCCCCGTGCGGCAGTGGACCGGATCTATATCCGACGAAGAACGAGTTCACCGTTCTGAGCCCCGTTCGAATGGTCGGCCGGCGGGTGCACCCGGCCCCGCACACCGTCCGGGCCCGGGAAGTGATAATGTATTTTTTTCGACTGTCC
>CAZNDN010000188.1:0-3072 GCA_964571815.1 uncultured Fibrobacterota bacterium
ACCACAAGAAATGAAAACGTCTGCAAACAGTCACAGCCCCTTTTCGCGAGTTTCGTAGTGCATTATTCGCCGAGAACATCACCACCGAGCACCGAATTGTTCAAGACAAACACAACCCCCAAAGACCGCATTGTCCTGAAAGATGAAAGTTACCGCATTGTCGGCGCTTGTTTTGAGGTATACAAGGAGATGGGTAGCGGCTTCCTGGAGTGTGTATACCAGGAGTGCCTCGCGATTGAGATGGCACTGCAGGGGATTCCGTACTTGGAGCACCCGCGTGTTCCCTTGAAGTATAAGAGGCGCCCTCTGTCAAAGGAATTCGTACCGGACTTCCTGTGTTTTGACGCAATCATTGTGGAGACCAAGGCAGTCAAAGAGATAACGCCGGATTGGCGAGCCCAGATAATCAACTATCTCAACGCAACAGGGCTGCAACTCGGCCTCCTGGTCAACTTCGGCCACCACCCCGGCCTGGAACACGAACGGTTCGTCAACCAACCGCGAATGTCGTAGGACGAAGAAGAGCTACCACGAAACACGCGAAAGACGCGAAAGGGTGAAGAGCGAAGAGCTACTACGAAACACGCGAAAAACGCGAAACGTATTGGGCAACGCAGAGGGTTTGTGGGGCATGATAGTTTTTCTTAACGGGTTTCTGTTTGTTCGCGGGTTGCTCTTGGTCGACTGACCCGGCTGTGAACCACTTGATCCTTCCTCAGACAATAGAATCTTATATGATGTATTCTCCTTTTCGCGAGTTTCGCGTATTTCGTAGTTCCGGTTGTCGAAAGACTCCACCGTGGTCCCCTCGAACCACAGAAAATGAAAACGTCTGCAAGCAGTCACAGCCCCTTTTCGCGAGTTTCGCGTATTTCGTAGTATGTGTTTGACTAACAACTCCACCGCAGTCTAACCCCAACTGAAAGGACCCTGTAGATGCCGCCTGACGAACCCAGACAGTCGATCAGTCCCGAAGGAGAAGTGTTTGCGCTTCCCACCAAAGATGAATACCCCGCCGAGATGAAACGTCTTCAGGGGCTGGCCGACCAGGCTCGCTCCGAAGGCAGGGAAGTGGTGGTGGTCGTGGGCGTCGGCTTTGTCGGCGCGGTCATGGCGGCAATCGTTGCCGATACTGTCGACAAGAAAACCGGCAAACCCTCCAAGTTCGTTATCGGCATGCAGCGGCCCAGCACGCGAAGCTACTGGAAGATCCCGCTCCTCAACCGCGGCGTGTCACCTGTCAAGGCCGAGGACCCCGAAGTCGAGCCCATGATTCACCGGTGTGTGATCGAGAAGAAAACCCTGGTGGCGACCTACACCGAGGAAGCGTTGAGTCTGGCCGATGTGGTCGTGGTGGATGTGCAGTGTGATTATCTCAAGGAAGATCTCGGCAACCTGGTTTCCGGACGGGTAGAGATGGAGGCCCTGGAAAAATCGTTCCATACCATTGCGCGGCATATCCGCCCCGAAGCCCTGGTGCTGATCGAGACCACGGTCGCGCCCGGCACCACCGAGCAGGTGGCCTACCCGATGATTCGCAAGACATTCGAGAAACGCGGCATTTCCTCGGAGCCCCTGCTGGCGCACAGCTACGAAAGGGTCATGCCCGGACGGGAGTACGTGAAGAGTATCCGCGATTTCTGGCGTGTCTGCAGCGGGGTCAACGATGAGTCCCGGGAGCGGGTGACGCGGTTTCTCAACGAAGTGCTCAATACGGATGAGTTCCCGCTGACCGTACTGGACCGGCCGATCGAATCCGAGACCGCCAAGATCGTGGAGAACAGCTATCGGGCGACAATTCTGGCGTTTCTCGATGAGTGGAGTCTGTTTGCCGAACAGAACGGGGTGGACCTGACCAAGGTGATCAAGGCGGTCAAGGTCCGTCCCACACACAGCAATATCATCTTTCCCGGCCCCGGAATCGGCGGGTACTGCCTTCCCAAGGACGGCGGCCTGGGAATGTGGGCGTACAAGCACATTCTGGGGTGGGAAGAGAACATTTTCAAGATCACACCCACCGCAATCAATGTCAACGATACGCGTGCGTTGCGTGTAGGGCAGCTCACCCGCGATGCGCTTCGGAACATGGACCGCCCCATTGCCGCGGCCGAGATTGTGGTGCTTGGTGCTTCGTACCGCGAGGATGTGGGCGATACGCGCTACAGCGGCTCGGAGTTGATCGTACGCAAGCTCACCGAGATGGGCGCCGAGCTTCGCGTGCACGATCCCTACGTGCAGCACTGGTGGGAGTTCGAGACCCAGGAGAGCTACCCGAGGCCCGGCTACTCGTGGTCCCGCTTCTTCCGCAACCAGGAGCATCTCACCGAGCTGCGGGTCAACCAGGACCTGGCCAAAGCCCTGCACAACGTCGATGCGGTGATTTTCGCCGTGCGCCACGAGCAGTATCTGAGCCTTACGCCCGATGAAGTCGTGAAGCATATCGGCAAACCGGCCGCGATTATCGACTGTTTCGGTATTCTGGATGACGAGCAGATTCGGCGGTATTTCGAGCTGGACTGCGAAGTGAAGGGTTTGGGCAGGGGACAGGTGAACCGGATCAAAAAGGCGGTGAGGGGGAGGTAGCGAGGAAAGAGCGACCACGAAACACGCGAAAGACACGAAAGGATGAAGAGCGAAGAGCCACTACGAAATACGCGAAACACGCGAAACTTATTGGGCAATGCAGAGGGTTTCCGGGGGGCATGACAGTCTTGGTTAAGGTGTTTGAGTTGTTTGCCGGCTTTCCGTTTGTCAACTTGGTCGACTACGAACCACTTGACCCTTGCTCAGTCAATAGAATCTCATAGAGCGTATTCTCCTTTCGCGAGTTTCGTAGTTCCGGTTGCCGAACAACTCCACCGCGATCCCCGCGAACCCACAGAGTATAGAAGGTTTAGAAAGGTTTCAAGTGTTTTTTCGCGAGTTTCGCGAGTTTCGTAGTTCCGATTGTTCAAGAACTCCACTTGAGTCCCTGCGAACCCCGAAAAGCCAAAATCTTTACCCGGGACCCAGTCTTTTTTCGCGAGTTTCGCGTGTTTCGTAGTAGCCCGCGTGTCCAATCACCTTCACCCA
>CAZNDN010000188.1:3172-6394 GCA_964571815.1 uncultured Fibrobacterota bacterium
TTTCGCGAGTTTCGCGTGTTTCGTAGTAGCCCGCGTGTCCAATCACCTTCACCCAATCAACCCCCTCACCTTCCCCGATTGGGATCGAGAGGTCGCGAAATTCCCGCAAGCGGGATTCTTTCACGAGACGGCCTGGACACGAACGCTGGTCGATTCCTACGGTTACGCTCCCTGCTTTCTTGTGCGCGAGGCGAAGCCCGGCGTTTCCGCGGTTGTACCCATGATCGAAATCAACAGTCGGCTCACCGGACGGCGGGGCGTGTGCCTGCCGTTCACGGATTTCTGCGAGCCGCTTCTTGCTAAAGAGGATTCCGAACGCGAGCTTTTCAAGCAGGTGGTGGCGTACGGAAAGCAGCGGAAATGGAAATATCTCGAAACCCGGGGATGGAGTGAGAGTTTCGGCGACACGGACAAGGCCCTGCGATGTTGCGAGCATATCCTCGATCTTCGACGTGGTGAGTCCGGTCTCTTGAAAGCGTTGCGCAGCAGCACACGAAGGAATATCAGGAAGGCTGAGAACAGCGGCATTGCGGTCGCCATCGAGAACTCCCGGCAGGCAACACGCGCCTTCTACCGGCTCAACTGCATCACGCGGAAGAGCCACGGGCTTCCGCCTCAGCCATGGTACTTCTTCAGGAGGGTCCATGAGAATGTCATTGCGGCCAACCGGGGATTCATCGCACTCGCCCGTTTGTCCGGAAGACCTGTTGCGGCAGCCGTATTTTTCGTAAGCGGAAGTAAAGCATGGTACAAATACGGCGCTTCAGACAACGCCGGCAGGAGCTTCAGACCCAACAACCTGCTGATATGGGAGTCGATCCGTCACTGTCTGAATGCCGGAACCCAGTGGCTCTCTCTGGGAAAGACCCTTGAGGAGAATCACGGACTTATGCAGTTCAAGGATGGGTGGGGAGGGGAAAAAACATTGCGACACTACCAGCAGTTCGATATCCGCAATGCAGCTTTCACCCGGTATCCGTCGAAAGTGTTCGGAATACACAACAGGTTGTTCTCGCTCATGCCCCTGCCGGCGCTTCGGGCTGTGGGAAGCCTCGCGTATGGGCATATAGGATAGTGGCATAAACCATGATAAGCCACATCTCCTGGCGGCCCGGAATAGGAGATCCCAGTGTCATGGGATGGGTTACGGTCGTGGCATATCTGGCGGCATCCTTGCTCTGCGCGTATGTGGGCTTGTGCGGGTATTCCGGTGGTCGTGAGAGTGAAAAACACCGGCTTCTCTGGCGCTCACTGGCGGTGTTCATGTTTCTTCTCGCGGTTAACAAGCAACTGGACATCCAGTCTCTATTTACCGATATCGGCCGGGCGATCAGCAGGGCGGGCGGGTGGTACGAAAGCCGCAGAAGCGTGCAGAAATGGTTCGTGCTGGGCTTTGCCTTGAGCGGCGCGGCGGTTTTTGTGTGCTTTCTGTGGCTCTTCAGGGCCTTCCTTGGGGATCCCGTGTACCTGGTGCTGATCTGCGGAATCTGCTTCCTGAGCACCTTCATTCTCGTGCGCGCTGCGTCATTTCACCATTTCGAGAGGGTCACCGATTTTACCGTATCGGGAGTCCGGCTGAACTGGGTCTTTGAATTGTCGGGTATCGGGATGATCTCCATTGCAGGAGTGAGTGAGTTGAAGAAGGTATGGACGCACTGAAGACTGCGGCGTAACTTAGAATTGCTTCGCCTGACGAGGAGCGCTACCGCTACGAGTCGACCATCCAATGGGCATTCGAATCGGTTGGGCCGAAAGGTTCGTACTTCACCCAAGCAATTGACCGCCTGAACATGGTTTTTCGCTGTGGTTTCCGTACTTGGGGTATTTGGCAGTAGCGCGGTCGTCCAACCAACTTTTCGCAATCAACCCCCTCACCTTGGAGACCTGCTGGCGGGCAACACGCGCCTTATTCCGGCTAAACAGCACTGCCAGAAAGTGCCATGGGCTTACGCCTTAGTCATGGTACTCTAACATGGTCCATGAACATATCATTGTCGCCAACCAGGGGATAGTCCCACTGGCTCGTTTGCCCCGCAGATCTGTAGTGGCAGCCATGTTTTTGCAGGCGGAGGCAAAGCATGCTACAAATTCGGCCCTGCAGACAACACCGGCAAGAGCCTCAAGGCCCACAACCTGTTCATATGGGAGTCGATCCGTTACTGTCGCATTGCCGGAATCCATTGGCTGTCTCTGGGAAAACCCTTGAAGTAGACCTCAGGCTCATGTAGTTCAAGGACAGGTGGGGAGCGTCCAAAGACGCGCAATGCCATTTCAGGTTCAGCATTAGGAAAGCTGAATAGGAAAAAAACGTTTCGGCCGTGTTTGGTTCCACAAACGACTCTCTCCACTGATGCGCCTTTTGCTCTTGTAGTGTATTGAAACCGTGTTGTACCGACAGACGGTCCTAGTAGGTCTTACATCAATCGGCCAAAGTCTCATCTTCAAATAAGAGAACACGCTTCCTATGAGACCCGCAATCGTCTGTGGAAGTCATGTGACTGGACTTGGGATTATACGCTCGCTTGGTATTCACGGTATTCCCATACTGGCAATATCATACGAATCCACGGATATGGGCCAAGTGTCGCGGTTTGCAGGGAAAGCACTGAAGACGCCAAACCCTCTGGCAAGTCCGGACGCTTTTGTTGAGTTCCTATTCAATTTGCCGTGTGACTATTCCGGGGCAGTACTCTTTGCAGGTGACGACGCGGCCTTGTCGGCAGTTTCTAAGCGCAAATCAGACCTCGAGTCTAGATTCGTCGTGGCCTGTCCGCAATGGGAGACCGCCAACAGGTGCCTTGACAAAAGGTATACCTATGAGTTGGCGGAGAGAGTTGGGATTCCAGTGCCACGAACATGCCATCCTAAGAGCCTGGAGGACATCCATTGCTATCTTGAAGAGTATAGGTTTCCCTGTATAGTAAAGCCGTGCACGAGTCATATTTATCAGAGCTGCTTCAAAAAGAAGATGGTACTTGTGGGTTCAGAAAAGGAACTGTTACGGGAATTCCGCCGGGCACATGAATGCGGTATCGACGTAATGATACAAGAGTACATCCCCGGGGACGATACGTGTGGTGCGAATTTCAACAGCCTTTTCTGGAATGGAGCGTGCTTTGCCCACTTCACTGCCGAAAAGGTGCGACTCTCTAACGGGGGATTCGGTGTGCCGTGTGTGGTTCGACACAAAGAAATACCCGACATAGTTGAGTACGGGACTAG
>CAZNDN010000189.1:0-6385 GCA_964571815.1 uncultured Fibrobacterota bacterium
GTTCTTGCCGACCGTCTGGCGGTCAACAGGAACCCCGGGATAAGGTGGCTGGGGGTATACCGGGTCGAGGGGAAGAACATCTACGGTTTTCATCCGTCGAAGAAATCCTTCAGGGGCACATACACACTGGACTACCTTTACCATGCGTTCGACAGCAGCCTGGAAGTCGATACGATCGTGATCGATACCGGCTACACATACTTCATGGCCGCCGACAGCGGTATCATGGCCGATGCTCCGCCGGGGGCGCCGGACACCACGCGGGACCTGTTCCATCTTGTCACGCCCGACAGGGACACCATGTTGATGGAGGAGTTTTATTACCGGTGGTTCTATCGGAACCTGGACGAGGCCGAGTTGCCGCTCGATTCCCTGTTCGTGATAGCCGGCGGAGGAACGTCGATTGCCCGGATGCTGCCCTCACTGGACACGTCGATGCGCCGGTTCAAGGTATGGCTGGCGGTGTACGATGAGCTGATCGGGGACTACAAGCGGCCGCGCGGTATGACGGTGCTTCAGGAGGAGGGAGTACTTCGCTATACGAAAGCCTACCGGGACAAGATAGCGAATCGTTGACCGGAGCCCTCTGGAGGCCCGAACGGTAACACGGCTTCGTGGTGGGCACCCGGTCTACGCGGACGATCGGCTTTCTTCTTCGTTCGCTCCCTGCTTCTGCTGTTCGGAGGGCTCCATGTCGAATTCGGCTCTGCACTGGGGACAGCGGTAGAAAACACCCTTTCGTTTTGTCTCCCGAATGACCATCATCGGATATTTGCACTTCCCGCACTCGCGCGCAACGGGTCGGTCCCAGGTGGCGAACGTACAGTTGGGGTAGGAGCTGCACCCATAGAAGGTCTTCCCGCGTCGCGTACGTCGTTCGATCAGCTCTCCCTCGCAGTTGGGCTGGGGGCAGTCAACGCCGGTTCCAAGCGATTTCGTATTGCGGCAGTCGGGATACCGTGAACATCCCAGAAAACGGTTGTTGCGGATTTCGAGAATGACCATGGGGGCGCCGCACTTGTCGCAGATTTCGTCGGTCTTCGTCGCTTCGGATTTCTCCAGGGGTTCGGTGTAGCGGCACGCCGGGAAGCCTTCGCAGGCAAGAAATTTCCCATTGCGGCTCCACTTGACGACCAGGTTGAACTTGTTGCATTTCGGGCAGACACGATCCGTAACTTCCTGGGTCTGTGCGCGCAGTTCCCGGATATCGCCCTTGGCTTTCTCCAGCTCTTCCTGGAAGGGGTTGTAGAAGTTACGCAGCGTCTCGATCCATCCCGCCTCCCCGGCCTCGACCTTGTCCAGAGAGTTCTCCATGCCGGCGGTGAATCCGACATCGAAGATATCCGGGAATTCCTTGACGAGGATCTTCTTTACGACGCCGCCGACCTCGGTCGGTTCGAATTTCTTTGCGTTGACCTGGACATATTTGCGGCGCTTGAGGGTATCGATAATCTGTGCATAGGTACTTGGCCTTCCGATCCCCTTGTCCTCCAGCTCTCTGACCAGCGATGCTTCGGTGTATCGGGGCGGGGGCTGCGTAAAATGCTGTTTGGGATCGAGTTGTTCCAGACCGACCTTGTCGTTGGCCTTCATGTCGGGAAGCTCCTCGTTGCGTCCCTCACCGTTGTCCCCCTTTTCCTCGACCGCTTCATCGTAGAGCACCAAAAAGCCGTCGAAGCGCAGGATTGAACCGGTTGCACGAAACACGCAGTTGTCCGCCGTGACGTCAATGCGGGTCATATCGTAGACGGCGGGCGCCATTTGGGAGGCAAGAAAACGCTTCCATATCAGAGAGTACAGGCGGTACTGGTCTTTGGAGAGATACTTCTTGATACTTTCGGGCATGAAATCACGAGAAATCTGGGCGGGCCTGATCGCCTCGTGCGCATCCTGGGCGTTCTTGGTCTTGCCGAATACTCGTGGCTTGCCGGCATAGTGGTCGCTCCCGTACTCCTCGGTGATCACGCTCCGTGCATCGTTGAGTGCTTCACTTGCTATCCTGGTCGAATCCGTACGCATATAGGTGATGAGTCCGGTGCCTCCCATCTCTCCCAGCTCCAGCCCTTCGTAAAGCTGCTGCGCAATCATCATGGTCTTGGCCGCGGAAAAGCCGAGCTTGCGGGCCGCATCCTGCTGGAGCGTGCTGGTGATGAACGGAGGATACGGTCGACGCTCCTTCCTGGTCTTCTGCACGTCGGTGATTGCGTATGCCTTGTCGGTCAGCCTGGCCACCAGCCCTTGTGCCGATTTTTCGTCGGGTATGGAAGCCTTTTCTCCATCGACGGTAGCCAGCTTTCCCCTGAATGTGCCGAGTTGGTGGGAGAAAATCCCCTGAATCGACCAGTATTCCTCCTGCTTGAATGCCTGGATCGCGTCTTCGCGTTCGCAGATCAGACGAAGCGCCACGGATTGGACCCGACCGGCGCTCAGTCCCCTGAACACCGTCCGCCACAGGAAGGGCGACACCTGGTAGCCGACGATTCGGTCGAGGATTCGGCGGGCCTGCTGGGCGTTGACCTTGTTGATGTCTATTTCACCGGGTTCCGCGAATGCGGCCGAGACGGCCCGCCTGGTTATTTCGTTGAAAAGCACGCGTTTGACATTCTTGTTTACCTTGGCGATTGCCTCCGAGACGTGCCACGCGATCGCTTCCCCTTCCCGGTCCGGGTCGGGGGCGAGAAAGACCGTCTCAGCCTTGCCGGCATCCTCTCGCAAGGACTGCAGGATACGTCGCTTGCCCTTGGAAGTAGTGTACTTGGGCTTGAAATCGTGAGCGATATCGACACCGAGTTCCTTTTCGGGCAGATCGATTACATGGCCCATTGTGGCCTTGACCGCGTAGTCCTTCCCCAGGTACTTGGAGATAGTCCTGCACTTCGCCGGTGACTCAACAACTACCAGATTTTTTGCCATACCAATGCACTGTCCTTCCTGTTCTTGTGCCGCTTCGGGTCTTGTCGTTCACGCCTCGTCGCCCCTTCACGGCAGCGAGGCCGTCAATCAGACTTCGGCCTCCTGCCCACCGAACGTTTTCCTCAGGTAGGCATGGATCGCGGCGTCATAGTCGGCGGTGTGGCCGAACGCCTTCGTTGCCAGTCGTCGGCGGGTTTCAAGCGTGATGTTTCCGTTGTCGCGAAGCTCTCTCAGAATGGTCTCATAGTCGCCGGGGGAGACGACTACGGTGACCGAACCGTGGTTTTTCGCGGCACTTCGTATCATGGTCGGTCCGCCGATATCGATATTCTCAACCGCGTCCTTCAGTGTGACCGAGTCGCCGGCCACTGTCTGCTTGAACGGGTACAGGTTCACGACAACCATATCAATGGGCCGTATCCCGTGTTGCTCCATGTGCTTCCGGTGCTCCTGGTTGTCCCGTATCGCCAGTATCCCGCCGTGAATTCGAGGATGGAGTGTCTTGACCCTTCCTCCCATGATTTCGGGAAACCCGATGTAGGAGTCCACCGAAGTCACCGCGACCTCTTCCTTGCGCAACAGGGTTGCCGTGCCGCCCGTGGAGAGAATCTCCACGCCTTGCCCGGCAAGACCGCGACAGAAATCAACGATCCCTTTTTTGTCGGACACGCTCACCAGCGCCCGCTCAACAACACACGGTTTCATGGTTCAACTCCCGTATTACCGGTTTCCCCGCGGGGCACTCGGCGGGGAGAGAAACAGTCGTTAGAAAATGGTTCATTGCACCGTGCGATGCAAAACAAACGCCGGCGAGACGGTCATGTACGTATTTTTGAGGGTCGTTGTTGCGCAGGTGGCGCTTGCCTACTATGATGAGTTATTCTCACACACGTACGCTTCTGATCGGGGCCCTGGTTGCACTCTGCGCGGCCCGGGAGTCGCCTTCTCCCGGCCCGGCCGAGATGAGCGATACCACTTCGGTGCCGGGAGCACGAGTGTCTCCGGACACCACCGTCGGTGCGAGCGGGGTCGATACCTCGGCGACCGATACTTCATCGCGAACAACGCCCTCCACGGTCGACTCGGTCGAATATCAGGCGGACGTTATTGTGTACGAGATCAAAGCCAGGAAGCTCTACCTCAGCGGCAATGCCGTGGTACGATACCGGAATATGGTTTTGGAGGCCGACAGCATTACGTATACCATGGACGAAAACCTGTTTCACGCCTCCGGTTCTCCCCAACTGGTTGAGGGCGGCGACACCACCGTGGGCGAAACGATGGTCTACAACATAAAAACAAGGCGAGGGAGCGTGACGTATGCCGCTTCACACATGGATCGAATGTATTTCACGGGACGGCGCGTGGTGAAAAACCCCGAGGACGAGTTCTACGCACAGGACGGAAATTACACTTCGTGCGCGCGTTTTGAGGACCCCCACTATTCTTTCTACGCCAGGGACATCAAGGTCATACCCAACGACAAGGCCGTGGCTCGACCGGCGGTATTCGACATTGCCGACGTGCCCGTTGCGGCCCTTCCGTATTTCATTTTCCCGATCGAGCGCAAGAGAACCAGCGGTCTGCTGACCCCGTCGTTCGGCGGAAATCCCGGCAGGGGCGGGTATCTGGATAATGTCGGTTACTACTATGCCCCCAACGACTACGTGGACATGGTGGGGGCGTTTCGCGTCGAAGAGTTCAATGAGTTTCTCCTCAGGGCATCTTCCCGCTACAACCTTCGGTACCGGCTCAACGGGAGCCTGGGAGCGCGGTATAATCTCGGCGGTGATTTCCGGGGGCGGACCAGCTCCTGGGCACTCGACTACGGCCACAATCAGAACATTACGCCCGACCGCTCGGTAACGCTGTCGGGCCGGGGAAGCCTGGTCGGCAACAAGGATTTCTACCGCGAAAACTCAGAGCGTACGGATGAGATTCTCCAGCAGTCGACGCAGGCGGATATGTCGCTGCACAAGAAGTTCTCCTCGATCAATGCAAGCTCCAGCGTTTCCTGGAGCCGGGACCATAATCTGTCGACGAATACGATCAACGAGAACATCCCTTCGGTGAGCTTCAGCCTTCCGAGCAGGCCGATCATTCCTGAACGTGACCGGCAGCCGGGGGGCGGCGAGGCTGAAGAACCGGAAGAGCCCGAATGGTACCGACGGATCTACTATTCCTACTCGGCGCGTGGAATCCGTAAGCATCGGAGCGACCCTGAGCAGCGGCCGGCATTCGACAGGGAGTACTACCGCAGCGGCGTGGAGCAGTCGGCCGACCTCAGGTACAATCACACGATTCTCAAGTGGTTCAATATCAGCCCCCGCCTTTCGGTACGGACCTTCGCGCTTGATGCCTACAAGGATACGGTTCCCGACGACACACTTCGCTGGAACGACACTACGTTCGATACACTTTCGGCAGTGCGGGTCCGTCTGTCGGCCGAGCCGCTCCCGGTGCTGGATACGCTGGTGGACGACACCCTCGGCGTGGTGGAGACCAGTTTTGTTGTGGTCGATGAAATCCGGGAAGATTCCCTGGTCATATTCGAGCCAACCACTGAGTGGTTCGGCGACTACACGTGGAACGGCGGCGTTTCACTCAATACGACCCTTTACGGGTTGTTTCCGATTCGGTTCCTGAGTCTTGCCGGCGTGCGGCACATTCTGACCCCGTCGGTTTCCTACAATTATACGCCCAAGACCAACCAGCCGAACAAGACGTTCTACCCGGTGGGAATCTCGCCGGGAGGCGGTCGACGAAGGAGCCAGGCCGTCTCGTTTTCGGTGAGCAACGACTTTCATGCAAAAACGGTTTCTTCCTCCGACGGCGAGGGGGAGCCGGAAGAAAGGACGTTTCATTTTCTTGGCGCGGACCTTTCTACGGGGTACGATTTTGAGGCCGAAGAGCGCAAGTGGCGCGATCTGAGCCTCACCGCCCGCACGTCGAACAGGCTCCTCAATGTGAATTTCGGCTCGGCGTTCTGGCTCTACGATGGAGGCGGGAATCTGAGCGCCCCGATTCTCCGGGAGTACAGCGTGCGGCTGAGTCCGCAGGTCAATCTCCGGGCAACCGGGCTGTTGTGGGGCGGTGACCGGGTCGTGCTTGAAGGGCCGGTTCCGGACGATCCCGTGAAATATCTCAACGCGGGCATGCAGGAATGGTCGTTGGGAATCGGCCCCAATTACACCTTTCGCAGCTCCCGCGCCACACCGTCGGCGCCGTTCAGCACCGAGAAAGTCTACCAGCTCAACGCAAATGCCCGCATCGGTTTCTCCCGCAAGTGGTCGGTATCGTGGGGAGGGGGCTACGATTTCGAGCGTAACCGGATGACTTCGGGAGACTTAAACTTCTACAACGATCTTGAGTGCTGGGAGATGCGCTTCCGCTGGGGCCCTCCGGGCAGCGTGAACCCGGGATACCGCTTTCTGATACGAATCAAGAAGATTCCGGAGGTGAAGTGGGAGAA
>CAZNDN010000190.1:0-6353 GCA_964571815.1 uncultured Fibrobacterota bacterium
GGCGATACGCTTCCACCGGGTGTTGAGCTTGCACGGAAGGCGGGGGTGTCGCCGGTCACGATATGGAAGGCATTCGGCGAGCTTCAGGGCCGCGGCGTTATTTCGGTCTCCAGAAGCAGCCGGGCGCGCGTGGCGGAGCCGTTCCAACGCAGGCCGGAGGAGGTGAGCACACCGGCGTCCGAAGCGAGTTCGCGGTACGTGCCGGTGAAACAGGTCTGGCGCAGGGTGAAGGAGCAGATCGAGAAGGACATTCTTACAGGGGTGTTTCGGCCCGGCATGACCCTGCCCTCGCAGAAAGAGCTTAGGTATCGCTACGGTGTGTCGTTTCGAACCCTCAGCAAGGCGCTCAGGCAGACCGTGGCGGAGGGCTTGTGCGTTCGGGCGGGACGAAACTACGCCGTTGTGCCGATCGTGGCATCGCATTCCCGCTCGCGTATCGTCCTCATGGGCACCCACGACAAGTATACGAATACCGTCGATATGGGCGTGCTTGGGCAGGAGCTTCTTCGGAAGCTCGAAGAAGAGTGCTCGTCGCACAACACGGTGCTGGAACTGGTCACCGTGCGGCTGGAGAACGACGGGACCGTGGGTTGTTTCAGTTGCTCCGGCAACCGCCCATTTTCACTCGCTTCCAATGAGGGGGTTCTGGGGTACCTGGTGCTCATGCCGGGACCGGGACCTGTCTGGGAAGTGCTCTTCAGGTCGCTTGCCCGCCTCAAACGCCCGGTGGCGGTACTGGATCAGGCGGACATGGCGGCGGAAGCCGACTCGTATGTGCCGGAAAGGCTGCCGGTTAGAATATTTTCGCTGGCCGGCTTTTCGGTTGCTTCACGGCGAATCGCCCGGTATCTCATTTCTCTCAATCATTACCGCACCGCGTTCATATCGTGCCTTCACGGCTACCCCTGGTCGCAACTGCGGCTCTACCATCTCGAGGAGACCTATCGTGATGCCGACATCCCGCGGGGTGTTACCCCTTTCGTGTGTGAGAAAACAGTCGACGATTTCAGGCGAAGCGGGTTCGGGAAATGGGATATGCATTCGTTTCTGGAATCATACGAAACCATGAAAGACGCTGTCGGCTTGACGGGAGAAAGTCACCTGGATCCTCTCGTGAAGAATACCACCCATAACCTTATCGTGGGATCGGCATACTATGAATCACTTGAGCCGCTGTTCCGGCAGGCGCTTGCGGATACATCGATCACGGCATGGGTCGTGGCGAACGACCGTACCGCGCTCTATGCTTTTGATTTCCTGGGACAGAGGGGTGTGCGTATCCCCGGCCGGATCTCGGTGATCAGCTACGACAACAGCTCCGAATCCCTTGTCAACAACCTCACGTCATACAGCTTCAATACCTCCGGCATAGCTCACGCGATGATATTCCACTGCCTGTATCCGCGGCAATTCAAACGGAAAAGGACGGATCGCTGCCGGGAAATCGAGGGTCTCATAATCGAACGCCGTTCAACCGGAACGGCTTCCGCACCGCAAACATCACACAAAAATCCCACCAGTTAGTGCTTTTGGCATAGTAATACTGCATTTGAAGCAATCTAAATAGTACCTTCATAGAGTCCGCGGTCGTTATATTTGTGTCTGTCGGCGTTTCCCCGACTGCGGCTCGAGCTGCGACGTTGGTTGTAAGGCGTGAAAAACCAACGTGTTGGGGTGGCCGAGACGTTTGTCTTGGAATGGAGCCTCGCGGGAGCAAGCGCGGCAGATGTCCCCTTTAGGAAGCGCAATACCCACTTTTCATCGACGGGCGTGCGCCACGTGCACGCCAACCGTATCGAGGTGGGCCACGGGCCGGGAGTGCGGGAGGATGAAATGCAAGAGATTACGAGCGGAAAACTATGGTTGATCTGTACGACCGCGGCAATCGTCCTGGTGAATTTCCCTGCCGCCGGGTTCAGTCGCGTTCGGTTCGACATCAACGACAACTGGCGCACCGTATTCGCCGATCCTTCGGGTGCCGAACAGCCGGCGTTCGGCGACGGTTCCTGGGAAGAAGTGCGGCTACCGCACAACCATTCGGCGTATCACAAATTCCGCGGCATTCCCTCGGAAGTGAAAACCACAATCATGACCGGGACCTGCTGGTACCGCCGTCACCTGAGCATCGGCGAGGAGTACGAAGGGAAGCGTGTGTTCTGCGTATTCGAGTCGATATGCAGCTACGGCGAGGTGTACATCAACGGCACCCTCGCCGGTGAGCACAAGGGAGGGAGGACCATTTTCCCGGTCGATATCACCGACCATGTTCATTTCGGCGGGGACAACGTAATCGCCGTGAAAGTGTGGCTGCCCGATCTCGACGAGCATCCTTTCGATATCCCCTGGATCGATCCGGTGCTGCAGAATGCCAAGGTGGGCTCCGACAAGCTCGGCCACGGCGCCCATCCCCTGGGCATGGCCCGTCCCGCGCACGTTCTCATTACCGATCCTGTGCGGGTGGAGCATTTCGGGACCTATGTCTGGTGCGACTCCGGCAAGGTCTCTTCTTCATCCGCCGAAGCAAACATCCGGACCGAGGTCAGAAGTTACGAGAACGGCACGGCCGCCGTTACGGTGAAGAGCGAGATCCTCGATGCCGGCGGGACTGTCCTGGCAGCAACCCAATCCACACAGGATGTCGGCGCCGGGCAGGGGGTCAGATTCGAGCAGAAGGGAATAACTGTTTCCAATCCCCACCTCTGGTCGCTTGACGACTGCTACCTTCATACGCTCAGGACCACGCTTGTGGTCGACGGGCAGGTGCGGGACACGTGTTTGACCTCGTTTGGTTTCCGCTCGATTCGCTGGCCGCGGCACAAGTGGAACAGCGCGCTGAAAAGCACCCGGGATCCTCCGTATTTCACCTTGAACGGAAAACACATTCCAATAAACGGCGCCAATATCTGGGAGACGCAGTTGGGGACGTCGTTTGCGTTTTGTGAAGAACAGATCTACTCGGACATCCTGAAAATGAAGACACTGGGATTCAATTTCGCGCGTCTCGATATCTACCCCACGAACATCCGCTACCTGGAGTACTGCGACAAGCTGGGCGTGCTTGCCTGGCCCGAGTTTTCCTGTGTTACCCCCGACCATGAGCAGTATTCCTCCGAGTTCGGGGCAAACTACAAGAACCTGATACGCGATTTCGTGAGGGAGCGCCGTAACAATCCCAGCGTTGTTCTCTACGATATTCAGAATGAAAGTTCTCTCTCTTCGGAGCTGGGGAGCGCGTGCAACGAGATAATCCGGGAGGAGGACCCGACCTGTCCGGGGCAGCGTGCCACCACCATGTGCCACTGGGGGCGTGAAGCGGATTTCGCACCGGAACAGTGCTGGTTTGGAACCTACGGCAACAATTACAAGAACATTGTCGGCCATTTCAGCGATTCAAAGGGCAATTTCCTCGGCGAATACGGCGTGCATCACCGTCCGTGGGTACACTACGATATCTGGGACAAGACGGACGGAACGCCGGGTCCTCTGGCGGGGGAGGAAAAGGACTGCGAAGAATACGTTACCGACCTTTTGGAACATCACTTACGCTCATACTGGGAGCTGCGGAACAGTATCTGCGGTGCGTGTCTTTTTGTGTTTCGCACCCTGTTAAACGGGCGCGACATGCGATGGGAAAACATGTACGGTCATGAGCGCAACCGTTTTCGTGTCGGTCCGCGGCTCAACCCCAAGGGGATTCTTACCTGCTGGGACGAGCCGCTCGATGCCGCCTACATGTACCAGGCCCACACGACCCCGTCGTCCCGCCCCGTCGTGGTTATCAACTCGCATACCTGGCCCGATCGCTGGAGCGGCCCGGGAACGAAAGACAATGTAATCGTCTACAGCAATTGCGACAAGGTTGAACTGTTCAACGATTACAAGGGCCGGTCTCTGGGTGTTAAGGATCGCGTTCCGTATACGCGGTTCGAGTGGGACGGAGTCGACATACAGCACAATGTCCTCTATGCCGAAGGGAAGGTTGGCGGGAACGTGGTCGCATCGGACATTATCGTGCTTGATAACCTTCCTGAAGCGCCGAACCTGAAGGCTTTCGATGCCGATCCGCCCAATACGACGGAGCCGGTTCTTAACAACGACGCCTACCGGTACCGCCTCAACTGCGCGGGCGCGGCGTACACCGATGTCAACGGCAACACGTGGGAGGCCGACCGGCGGTTCGAAGCGGGTCAGCAGGGCTCCCGGGGCAGTGTCTCCTGGATCGACGAAAAGAACTACACGTGGTACATGGACGATTGCCGGTCGCACGGCGACGACTGGATCGATATCGGCTCCAAGGCACAGACGTTCGATCCGATCCGGGGCACCGGTGATGATGTCTTGTATCAGACCGCGCGATTCGGCAGGGAGCTGAATTCGTACCGGTTCCCGGTGGACAACGGACTCTACCTGGTCGAGCTTCATTTCGCCGAGCCGTGGTACGGTACCGGCTCCGGTGATGCCGTACCTTTCAGGGACTGGCGCAAGTTCGATGTGGCCGTGGAGGGGAAGGTCGTGCTCGATGATTTTGATATCTGGGCCGAAGCCGGGCACGACAAGGCTGTCCGCAAGGTGATGTACAACAACGCGGTGACCGACGGGATGCTCGATGTAACGTTTCCCGAAGTCAAGATCAATCAGGCGCTGCTCGCGGCTGTCGCGATTGCCCGGCAGGAGTCGGTTTCGGTGGTGAACCCCCTGAAACAACCGGGCTTCACCCGGTTCTACCGCACTGCCGGCAGGTTTGGGATATCGTTCAATGAAGCGGTTGATCCGCATGTGCAGCTTGTCACCGTCAGCGGAAGAGTCGTGTATCAGCGCCGATTCAGCCGGAGAACGCAGGTCGCGATACCGCTGTCGACGCTGCCCTCGGGCGTGTACGTGCTGCGGATTGCCCTCGCGGGGAATGTCATGCAGTGTCCGATTGTATGCAGACGGTAGAAGGTAACTGTCGGTATGCCCTTTCCCATCGGGGACATACAAGTAAGCCTGCCGAGTGAGGCGCGTCGGTGCCCGCGGCATGGTTGGGCAGTATGGAGAAGGCTCAATGATGCCGGTCCAAAATCACATTCATTCTTTCCTGTTGGTTGAGAGGAGGAGGGAGGTAGTATGAACAAGACTTTGAGATGGTCGGCCCTTGCGTGTGCGTCTCTGGTTGCCGCGGTGTGTGCCGAAACCCCCGCGGGACTCCCGGACATGACCTTTCCCGAGGATGAGCTGTTCACGTTCATCTCGCAAATCCCGGTTGAATACGATCCCAGTCCGGAGCAGAAATGGGTATGGGGTGAGAATCCCGAGTTTCCCCTGCTGTTGAACGGATATGTAATCGTCGGGTGTCGGGATGCGTATCCGGTATTCGATTTTTCCGATCCTTACAATCCGGTTCTGGTCAAGAAGAACGTGGTGACCGCGGATCCGGTGAATTACAGCAGCTATGTGCCCGAATTCAACGGCTGGGGAATGACAACCGGATACGGCGGGGTTCACATGGCTCACGCCGACGAGTACGAGTCGCTGGATTTCTGGGATTTCACGGATCACACCAATGCAAAGAAGGTGAGTACGGTCGATCTCCCTATGCCGTGGCGCCCCTATAAAGGCGGCGGGCCGGAGGGGTGTCCTGACTATCATGCGGGGTTCGGAGGCCCGATTGCCCATGCCTGGCAGGCCCCTTACCTGTACTCGGTGATGCGCGGGGTTGGCCTGGACATAATCGACGTGCATGATATCGAAAACCCGACCGTGGCGAAACGTGTCGACTACTGCGACTATCCTGAACGCGGATACATGGCGATCGGTGTCGTCAATGTAGTGGGGAACCTTCTGATTCACTCGGCTCACGTCCACTCTCGCTATATCCAGGCAATGGATATCAGCGATCCGGAAAACCCGGTGGAACTCGATTTTGTCGGCGGCAATGATACACCTTTGAAGAATCTGTACTGCGGCTTTATCAACGGCAATCGCTACTTCGCCTCCGGTCCGGCCGTTCATGAATATGATATTTCCGATCCGACGAATATCACATTCGTGCGCACCTACAATAGAACCGGGGAGTGTAACCACGAATGCTCGACCGGCGGCACCTGTGTCCAGGACAACTTCCTCCACTGGGGCGGCTCGCGAACCGGATACGAGAAGTTCGACCTGACAACCGGTGAGTCGGTGGGGGTGACAGGTCCTCTGACCAACCCCGAAAAGCCGGACGACCCACAGTATGCGGACATGGACCTCGTCACCGTTTTCGGGAACCTGACCGTTGTGTGCTCCGAAGACCAGTACCAGGTGATCACGCTTGTTCCTCACCAGTCCGAACCCGACAGGAATCCTCCGGTCGTCAACATGGTCAACCCGGT
>CAZNDN010000191.1:0-6330 GCA_964571815.1 uncultured Fibrobacterota bacterium
CGCCAGTGAAGCCCGCATGGCGCGTCCCGCGGCGAGCGGGGATGCAAAGACCTGGAGGGTGCAGCCCGGCTGCCGGCCGCCGGAGAAGGCGGCGTTCCATTTTGACAGCACCCATTGCAGGTACGAATCGGCCTCGCCCGAATCGGTCAATGCGCCGGCGCGGGCGAGATTGGCTGACACCACTCGCATGGTGAAACGGTCGTGGTCGTGCCCGGAGCGCGCGCGGCGGCCGGGGCGTCCGAATATCTCCCGCAGCCTGATACCGCGGCCGGTGGAGTCTGCTCTGCCCCGACAGTGGCTGAAGAGATACGGAAGGAGGCTGCGCCGCAGGTAGTCTATGACGGCGTTGATTTCGGGGAACACGTACATACGCCTGATAATCGCGGTGGCGGGCGATGACCGGGCACATGCGCAGAGGAGGAAGCGCGATCGTTCGGTGATACTCTCCGCGCGGGGCTCCGGGGTGGGATCCGGCGCGGGGAGGAAAATGTCGTATTCGTGTGGGTGTTTCATGTGCGTGCTCCCGTGTATTGTTTTCAGATTACCGCAATCACGGCGCAGGCCAGTGCAATGCCGGCCGCAAGCCCGAGGAAAAACACGCGAAGGGCCGGGAATTTTCTCTGCCCCGCTCGCGGGAAGCGCACCAGCCGCAACACATCCCGGTTCCCGTCGTAGAGATAGACGTCATCGACCCCGTAGTGATACGCATACTCCAGAAGCTGTCGCCGGGTGGCGGTGAATGACGGATCCGGGGCGCAGGAGCCGGTCTTTGCATCCACCACCGCGCGCCGCCGGCCCTTGCGCACCAGAAAATCGGCCCTGATCGTATACTCCTGCCGGCGGCCGTCGATTTCCATGTACGGTTTCAGCGGCGGCTGCCCGGCGAGCACCTTGAATCCGTGCTTCTTCAGGTATCGCAGCCCCTGCCGCTCGCCCTGCGCGCCCCGCTTGAACCTTCGCAGCATGCGCCAATCTTTCCACGCCTTGCGGATACGGGCAATGACCAGCGCGCCGAGGATTGCTCCCGCCGCCGGAGCAAGCAGTGTCATGACCGTGATATCAGAGGGTTTCACCTTTGCCCTCCCCGGTTGGCGTGCATAGTATCCTCCTTTGCGAATGGTTTGGCGAGGGTAGTGCCCCGCACGTTAGCTGCAAGGACGCACCAACCGCGGAATTCTTCCCCGAGGCCCCATGCGGCAGCGGCTACGCACGGAATGTGTCGGAGTTGCCGGAAGCCGCGGGGAAGGAATGCCCGGATTGTACGTCACCTGAGACGGAACAGAGGGTGGAGGCGAACCTTAACCGGGGGGGAGGTGAGGGTATGGCGGAAGCGTTGATGGGACACAGTCTGGCGATGATGCTCGCGGTGCGGTTCCCCGGGGGATTGCGGGCTTTCAGGCAGCAGGGCGGCGCAACCGCGGTGGTGGGACGTACGGTGGTGGTGCTTCACCCCGACCTGCCCGGCTCGATATGCGAAGAGATCAGGGGCTGGGCCCACCGGCAGCGACACGAGGCGCGCTTCTTGCGCAGGGCCTGTTTTGACGGTGACATGGCGCAAAGGGAGGTGTTCACGCAGCAGCTCGCAAGCTACGCGGCGGCCAATGACCTGGAGGACATGACCTGCGCGCTGAACCCGTGCGTGGTCTGCGTAACGCTTCGACGTCCGTATATCATAGCGGTCGAGAGTATCAGGAAGTTCCTCGACCCGTGGCGCCGAGCCTGCACGTACTGCATCATTGCCGCCGAACGGGAGATCTGGGGCGAGTGCACGGCCGCTCCGTGCCGGGGCGTGCTCAAGGCTCAGCCGGAGCGGCAGCCTATCGATGAGCAGCGGGTGCTGGACCTTAAGATACTGCTGGGACTGTACGGGAAGGATGTGGACGAGTTTCTGAGAAGGATGTAGCATGTCCTGCCCGCGGAGCGGGAGAGACCGGATGCCAGTCCCGATAGAACGGAATTTGAGCAGTTGCAGCCTGTGTCGTACCCAAGGCCGGCGCATGAGCAACATAAGAAAATGGGCAACGTGAATTGACACTGATAGAAAGAAACACACTTCGATAAACTCAGTGCAACGCGCAAAAAACGCATGCACTGAGCAGTTCGACAAGCTCACTGTATCACCTGCCGAAGTGTAGATGTCACGGACTGAGAGTCTAACTGGTGTGTCGGAGCAGGGACACGCTTGACACAGTGCGTGTCATGGGACACCGTGTTTTTCGGCAGCACGGTTGCGTGCCTGGAGCTGAATTGAGTCGGCCGTCTCGACGATAGTCCGCAGTATCATACCGGCGGCCCGGCCCATACCGCCCGGTTCCACGCCCGCGGCCGTGAGCAGTACCAGCGCGACCAGGGCAATCAGCGCACCCCTGACAAGGCTGCCGCGGCCAAGTCTTCCCAGCAGGCGCAGCAGCACAATCCCGCATGCGGTCCCGCAGAGGACCAGCCCCCGGTTTCCCGCCGTCCACCTCAAGATTTCCTCGATCATACCGCCTCCTTTTGTTACCTCTTATGACGAAGGGATTGGGGAATTCTTCCAGGGCGGTATGATCGGCGGGGCCGGCTTCGACCCGACCCTCCGGGACTTCGCCGTGGCAGGCTCTGTTCTGGGTTCTGCGCCTCCGTAACCCCGGACGTCCGGGTCCCGAGGGCCACAGGGCCGGTATGTCTGGAGCACACGAAACCACCCGGAATGTCATCCGGAGCCCCATCGGGGCTGATGAGGTTTTGTGTTTGCGGCTTAACTACAGACATGCCGCACCTGCGGCGCTGTTTCGGTTGGGATAGCGGGTGCGTGATTTTTGATACCGGATGCTTGATCCTTGAAACTGGACTGCTGATGCCGGACAGGTTGTACCTTCTTCAATGCCTGCAGCTTTCCTGCCTGCCCCTCTGCCCATCCGGTAACCGCACGTCCGGCTTGTGTTCCACCAGGTCAATTTACGATTACGCCTGTCCTGAGCCTGTCGAAGGGAGCACGAGCACGAATCAGACTACTGTTCGCCGCCCTCCGCCCTCTGCCGTCTGACTACATCTCGCAAAACGGATACTTCAGCAAAGGCTGAAAATCGTCCACATTGCTGGTCCAGGGCATGTCCACGAAACTGATATCGTACGGGCCGTCGCCTTCGAGGTCTATTTCCGAGGGGGCAAGGTCTTCTTTGGGAACCGGGCCCCGATTGAGGTAGGGAATGACAACCATCATTGGGTCCTTGTTTCCCCGCTGGTAGAAGCAGAGGTGAAGTACCTGCAACGCTTCCGGATCCATCTGGAGAGTGATCTTGTCGGCATCCTTGCGGGCCACTTTCTTGTAGAGGCCCATCATGTAAATGCCGATGATATCCGGGTTGTGCTTGCGAGCCACCATCTCAGCCACGAACTGCACTGAGGACTTACCTTCGTACGTGGTGGACTCCAGGGCTACGACGCTCTTATAGATCCCGAGAAGATCGGGCTCTTCGTCGCTCCTGGCATTCACGACGCAGGAATAGTCCACGTCCATTATCAGAGGCTCATTCCTGGTGAGAACATAGACGGCCGGGAACAGAAATCCTTCGTCACGGAGGAAGTTCTTGCCCCTCTCTATGATGGGGCTCATGGTCATGGCAGCTTCAAAATGAGTAATCATGCCTGTTATCTCCTTTCGTGGTCGAGGATACAAGTGTAGTGAATCGACCTTTCGACACGCCGCACTGCTCGCGTGGTTTTGCACATGCGTATTTGTTCCGTCTGATCGGAAACACGGCACGACAGTAAGCGGCGGCGAGAGGCAACAGCGGCCCACGGGCGTACCCGCGCCAAGCTGGGCCCCGCGGCAGTACGCAGGCCAACTGCCTCAGCCCCTCCCCCAGACTTTTCCCTCCGCTCCGCTCCCCTCATACGACCTCCTTTTCATGTTCACCCATGAGGACGCAGGGTTTCGGGGAATTGTTCCACCACTCTGCAATATGGAATCACAACAGGGTCCGCAAATCGCGGTGCGCCAGGGGTGAATTCCCTGGCGGCACTGAGTCCTGGCGGCAAGAGGAGGGTGTTTCGGGGCTAATGACCGTGACAGGAATCAGAGGGCGGAGGGCAGAAGGCAGAAGGCGGAGAGCAGTAATGCAAGTTGGGCAGTACGTGGTATCGGGAGCTCAGGGGGCAGGCTTTCCGGGGGGTAGTCCCGCGGGGGAGTGATGAAGCCGGGGGAAATGCCGGGAGAGGAACGCTTCTCGATTACTACGCAAAGCACCTTTGATCCGGCCGTTACGGCAGCTCCGATCAGCGGAGGACTTTCAAGACGGTATCGGGGCCAAAGACATTGCGGGCGGGTTGGGGTCTCACGTCCATTCCAAAGCATGCCGTGACCACGCGTTTCCCTTGCGCAAAGGGGAGTCGTTCCGAGAGTTGTTTCAGGCGGGCGCGTTCCGTTTGCGGGTGAAACGCCCCCCATTTGACCTCGCCGAGAAGCAGCGCCGTGCCGTCGGTGGACTCCGCGACAATATCCAGTTCCCGGTGTGACCCGCTGCCGCGCCTTGCCCACCATCGGGAGGCCTTGTTCCAGGTGTAACCGCCGATTCTCAGATGTGGAATCGACTCGCGCGCCAGTGATTCCCAGGCTTGTCCACAGATATGCGGGAATGTATCCCTCCACTGCCCGATCACGCGATCGTACAGCTCCTGCTCCAGCACCGACAGATTCGGCTGCACGTACGTATACCAGAACCTGCAGAAAGGGTCGTTGATTGTGTAGAGAGTCCGCTTTGAGTTTTTTTCCGCTTCGCCGAACGGTACTTCGCGCGACACAAGGTCCATATCAATGAGCAGATCAAGCGGTTTGGTGAGGTTCATCGCCGGTTTCCCCAACCGACCGGCCATTTCCGAAATCCGATGCACTCCGGAGCCGATCAGTGCCAGGAGCGAGTGCGGCTGCGTATCCGTGCGCATATTATCACGCAGCAGGCGGCGTGGTTCTTCATGAAGGATTCCGTCGCGGTCAAACACAAGTTCCCGCAGTGCGCGCCGCAGGGTCGAATACTCCGAACACAATTCCCAGTACCGTGGGACCCCGCCCCACACCGCGAAGTGCTCGACCGCTTTCTTTCCATCCACCCCCAGAGCCTCACCGATCCACCCGGCCTTCAGCGGTCGCACCTTGACTATTTCACGGGCCCGGCCGTAGAGTGGGGCGGACTCGTCAAGCACAATACCCTTCATCATCCGCTGAGAAGAACCACACAGAATCAGGTGCGTTTTCCAGGTATGCGTGTCGATGATCTTTTGCAGCACGCTCGGAAGCGAAGGGTCCTCTGCCGCCAGATAGGGGAACTCATCGATAATAACGGTGACAGGCCTGTTCCTGCAGCGAGGGGAGCGCTTATTCACCGCATCAAAAAACGCGCTCCAGCTCGCGTAGGATGCATCGTCGAACCCCGGCAGTACACCACACAGCTCCCGGGCCATTGCCTGCCGCTGCAGAGAGCTGTCGCTCCGGTCCGCGAGGTAGTAGACCGTGCGCGCTTTGGGCAGCTCCTGAAGGAGCCGCGATTTACCGCATCGCCTCCTCCCATACACAACACCCAGCATCGAAGCCGTACCCGACACGAGACGGTTCAATTTCCGCAACTCGCTCGTCCTGTTCATGAAGGGCAGATTCATGGGTGTTCTCCGGAAAGATGTAAAGTTTTACAGTACTGACATTATATATTATTGTCATTTCATAGTAGTGTTAATATATATTAGTGTAAGTATACTTTTTGGCTACACGCGACATCCGGAGAACCCGCTTGACCGACACCGGCATACGCGGGTGCGAAGGCAGAAGAAATACAAGACGAAAATCCGAGGACCAGGACGAAGTCTATCAGGGAGTCTCCGATACCGCGCTCGCGGTTCTCAAGTGGGTTCGGGGTCCAACTGAATACGCCGGTACCATGCGCTCAATGCAACTGCCGTCACTCTCGTCCTCGTCCACGCCCCTCCCCTGTTCGCGCGGGCTTCATCGTCCGCCTGCACCTGTATTGAAGTGCAAAACAGGGAAAGCTTCCGTGGGAGGGGGGGGTTGGGAAGGTGCCGACTACTTTTTCGGTGTAGGAGACGGGGTTGATTGCCATGGTCAGTCCCCTCGTCGGCTTGGTTTGACTACCTGGTATTTCTGGAGGCAACTGTTGGGCTTTTCGGGTATGTTGTAGGCGACAAGGCCGGCATCCATGAGATCGGTGACGGCTCTCTTCAACGCCGATGAAATGGAGTTGTGGCCCGGCGCTCGATACAGCTCCGTTCGTGAGTCCGGCCTTGAGCTTAGGGATTTGGAAAATTCCAATCTACCAATTATATTATCTTCATGCTCTAACC
>CAZNDN010000192.1:0-6322 GCA_964571815.1 uncultured Fibrobacterota bacterium
GAACCATGCGGCGGGACTTTCCTTTGCACGGGAACGCCGTACCCTTCACGGGTAACGGCTGCTCGAATTTGTGGTTTTTCGGTAGACGATCTACGAAACAAAAATACATCGAGGGGAGACCAGTCGCAAAGAGGAGGGATCATAATCCCTGTGACTCAGACAGTGCAAGAAGGCGCAGAGGGGTATCTGTGGCACGGCGAAGTCTTTTTTGATCTCTGGACGGCGTGGTTAGGCACGATGGCGGCTCATGGGCCTTGGTCCGTCAATCCCGGAGGGAGGGGATAGGGTTGGACTGGAGCCCGGGAGACGCCTTTGGGGTTTGCTCAGTGTGGTGGGTCCATGCTCCTCAGGGGGTGCGCATCTTTCCGCACTGCACTCGTTCCAGATACCGGTTTGGCGGATGTGGCAAACCTCCTCGGCAAACTCAACACCGCGATGCTGGTATCTGTTATACGGCTTCATACGGCTTCCATGTGCCGGGGCCCTCCAGCCCGGACTCAGCCAGCCGAACGGCGTCCTTCACTACGCCCATGGACAGCTTCAGAGGGACCACAGAGGGACCATGACATCGAGAGCAGCAAACCGGGTCAGCAAACCGGGTCGGGCCTACGCAACTCTTTCATAATACGTCAGATGAGACGATTTTGCCCGTTTGCGCCGACAAAAAATCAATGACTTACACGTTATCGTGAAATTTCTAACGATTGCAGTTGTGGGCGCCGGATGAGTCTGAAAGGGGCTGTGCCCCGGCAGGGCCGGCCATGATGAGGGAAGCCCCCCCCCCCCACGCAGCCTCTCGGTTGCGCGTGAGATTCAACTATATTTGTAAGTGACAACCTGCGGCATCATTTTTTCTGTGCAGCAGCGAATAACTTATCGAGTCTGGTGCGAACATCGTGGGGAACGGTCCCCCATTGCGGCGCAGTCCGCGTGCGATGTGCTCTATTGTGAGTTGGATGAGTGCGATCCCGACCTGAAAGAAACCGACCTGGCAGCCCGCCGCCAGCTTACGAGGCATGTGTTGCAGCGCCGGCGGACGACTGCGGACTTGGCGTGGCGGTGGGCTGCCCCCCCGCGCGCGGGCCGGGACTCAGCCGAACGGAAAACACCGACGGGTACATCCTCTATTCCCTTGACGGCAGAAAGGTCGACCGCTCCACGGTTTCTTGATTGGGCAGCGGTGATATTTCGTCCAATGCCAGGTATATCGTCACATCCCCCGGGGAGTATGGTCCAGAGAAACTGATCAGGGTTGTGCGGTAATCCCCAGGCGACAGGCAACCCCTGACCAAGCCGGGTAGTTGTTATCACAGTAGTGCGGGCCGGGCCTTGGGAATTGTTGTAACTGTCTGAACTGCAAAGCGTTGGAACACAAGATCACGAAAGGCCATTCGCAGCAACACACGAATGGAAAGAGGTCGGGTCACCGGCATAGGCACATGGTCCGGACCGGAGACTCGATCAACAAGTTCACCGATATCCGCTATGCTCAGGTGATTGTCACTCATGGCACATCTGAGACCACGCACGCATCTTCTGCGGCCGGCGTCCGTGGCGCTGAAAGGATTTAATGTAACGTGGCAATCTGTGAACCCGTGTAACCTTCCGCCGTTATCGCCATTGGTTCGCTGACGACCCACGCCATCTCGTATTTTTTACCCGACATGGAGGAGTGAATATGAAAAGAACATTCACGGCCGTTATCGAACACGAAGACGCCGGCTACGTGGCCTTCTGTCCCGAACTCGACATTGCAAGCCAGGGAGATACCGTCGAAGGGGCGCGGAAGAATCTGGTCGAAGCAGTGGGACTTTTTCTGGAGACTGCCTCCACTTCGGAACTACGCGAGAGACTCCACGAAGAAGTCTTCGTGACAAGGGTGGAGGTAGAGATTGGCAAAGCTGCTTAGGCTCTCAGGAAGCCAACTCTGCAAGATCCTCGAGTCAAGGGGCTTTGCCAATGTGCGCCAGAGGGGAAGTCACATTGTCATGCAGAAGCGCACCCGGGAATCCACGATCACCGTTCCGGTGCCGAACCACTCCGAAATCAGAATCGGAACCCTCCAATCGATAATCCGTCAAAGCCGTCTCCCGCGGGAATTATTTGAAGGCTGAAGGCGGTCATTAGTTTGCACCAAGTGGGTTCTTTCGTGCTGCGCAGATACTTCGATCCGGAAGGGCGGCAGCACACGCAAGACGTTATCGGAACCGAACAAGCTTACGACCGACAGGGCAACTTGACCGCAAACAGTGTCCCCACCGACAAGCTCAACCCCAACCGGGTCGGGCCTACGCAACTCCCTCGTAATGAATCAGATACGATGATTTCGGTCGTTTTCGGCCACGAAAAATCAATGGCTTACGCGATATCGTGAAATCTGAGACGATTGGAGCTCTCAGCTCCGGCTGAGTCTCAAAGGGTTGCTGCTCAACCCAGCGATCCAGTTTTTTGCGGAGTGATCTCTCTATGGTCCGCCATCTTCACATCATCGAGCAGTCTTCCGTCACGTCCCCTCACCGTTGCTCGGCCGCAGGGCGGCTGTTATCATTCAACTGTGTTCAGATGTTGATCAGGCCGCCTTCCCAAGAGGGCAGCCGAGATAGGGCACGAAACCGGCGCCCCTCCGTTGCCGTTTCACGCCCGAGTGGAAGTGGTGAAGGAGGAATGAAATAAGATGTGCCGCGTGTGCCCAAACTTTCAAGTACGATCAACTATATTTCTAAAAGGAGACACTGAGCATCGTTTCCTTTTTGCAGAACCCTTATTCACTAAAGGTGGTTATGTATGGTGCGTTTTTTGAACCTGTCCGTTGTTCTTCTAATGTCCCTTCTTTCCCTTACCGTTCACGGTTCGATCAAACTTCACATCGCCGACAGCAGCGGTCTGCACGAGGCTCTCGGCAAGCCGCCGTCGGAGCTGTGGTATCGCAGGGCTGCGTACGAAGCGATCAGGGACGGTGAGGTGGAGCTTGTCGATTCGGATTCAACGTACTGGGTGGATTCCATCAACGCGGGCATCGGAACCAATGCCTATGGGCGTATGCTTGACTCCACCGTCGAGCGGCCGGAGCGGGCCGAAAGAAAACCGGGTCGGGCCTACGCAAGTCGTTCATAATAGGTCAGATACGACGCATTTGGCCGGTTGGGCCGACCAAAAATCAACGACTTACGCGCTATCGTGAAATTTCTGACGATTTCCGGCGTGGACGTCCGGTGAGTTTTCATGCTGCGGTAAGTCGAGAAAATCCCGTATTCGGTTAATCGCTCGTTTCCCGCCAGTGCTTCCATCGTCATCCCGGAGCCCACCCCCGGACATGGCTCAGGGACACCAGTGACCTCCGAACGGATTCGCCCGCGCTGTCCTTATCAAACGATGAGGCAAAAGCCCGGATCAATACTCACCTGACCTCTCCACGAAACGAGCCTTGCCGCTCGATCCATCGAACAACGAGCATTCCCATGGCGGCCTCAGTGAGTGGGGGACGAACCTTGACAGGGGCGGAGCACCTCGTGCGCCGGTATCCCCAGACTTTTTGTCCCCGGATATTGTAGAGCACGACGCCCTTCACGCCGCGGGGCAGGGCCAGAAGGTTCCCGGCACGGTAGTCCGCGGCAAGCATGCGATGGGGCCTGTTTCGGCGAAACCGGTTTCTGGCGCGGCGGCCGCGAGGGTTCATCTCTGCCTCCCATTCATCCCGGGAGTAAACTTCAAGCTCACGTATCGAAGCGCACTCAGGGTCTCCCGCGGCGCACACAACCCTGAGTTCGCCGGTACGGATTGCCTCGGGCAGACCAATCTCCCGGTGTTCTCCCGACGAAGAGTCGGCGATGAGCCATGTGGTGTCGGTTCGATACTGTATAGTCCGGCGGGTGATGCAGGGGGTGAACACGAAGAAGCTGTCGATCGACACAAGCTCGGGCCAGCGCAGAGAGGTCGTGTCCGGCAGTATCCCTTCGAGATCGCGGCCGGTAGTGAGAAAACCGTCGGTGACGGACTCGGAAGACTCGAGTGGGGGAGATGAGTTCACAACAGCGTCACGGGCCTGGTTGGGAGGCGACGGAGGGGGTTCGGGAAGAGAAAGGGGCACGGGCGCAGGCACGGAGATTGTCGTGGTCCCCGACGGAACTTCATGCGCCACGTCATTCACCACCAGCACGTAAGGGTTGTTTGAAGTTATGCCTATTTTACCCTGTTCGTACAGCAGGTCGGTCACGGTTGCGCCGAAACGCAATCGCCCGATACCATGCCTGCACGGATGGTGGAGACGCCAGTGGACGCGGTTTTCCAGGGCGCTTACGTCGTGAAGTCCGATAACGTTTTCGATCAGCAGCGAGATCGGGCCCAGCGCCGACCAGCCGCAGAAATCGGGTCGTACCACAACCGCTCCGTTCTTTCCCGTTGAAGGCTCGGGGCGGGTGGGGCTGTAGCATTCCCAGATTGTGGGAGCATCGCCGTAGTCGTGATAGGTGCGGTACATGTGGTCTACTACCTTCCAGGCCGCCATGTCGGCCTGTTTCCCGAACCCGTACCGCTCCATTGCGTTCACTGCCATGTACACCAGGGGCAGCCATACACCTCCTTGCCAGTAGCGCCCGGAGCAATCGAACGCCTGGTCGCTGCGTGCCAGGGAAGGGAAGGGTACCCTCCCGCCCAACAGAGTTGGGTTCTCAACCAGTGACAGGAGGCGTGCGGCCTGGAGAGTATCCGCAACCCCCGCAAGCATGGGCCAGAATGTGGCCGGCGTCACAACGTTGCACTTCCGTGCGGACTTGTCGGCCGAGAGATCGGTATAGTACCCCTCATCGCTCCAGTAGTGCGTGTTGATTGTGTTTTTCAGTCGAGCGAATGTGCCGTCGAAGGAATCACGCACTGCGCTGTTTCCCCGGATGTCGGCAAGCCGCGCGATGTAGAACGCCGAGAGAGCCTGCTGCGCGATTGCATCCATCCACAGCATCCCGAAATGGCCTCCGCAGTTTCTGCCCCGGGGCGTGTTGTCCATACCGCTTGGGTTGCCGCTCCATGAGTAGCCGCGGGGATGGGTCCCGCGGGTTTGGTCGAACCAGGCGAAATGGCGCTGAAGATAGCTCTCTTTGCTCAGTATTCGCCGTATCCTGGTGGTGTCGCCGGTGAATTGAAGGTGCTGCCATTCGACCCACGCGAAAAACGGCGGGTTGTCCGGGTGGTGGATTATCTGCGAAGAAGGGACACCGTCGTGCATGGGCTTCCAGAAATTGTCGAAGCTCTCGACACCGGGGAACCGCTCCGGGGCGTACTTGCAGAAGAGGGCCATGAACTCCGTGTCCCAGATCCAAATCGTCCCGTCCGCGAACGCTTCATCCATGAACGGAGACGCGGGCGCGGCACTGTCCCAGTGTACGTGCTCCCATGCAAGCTTCCACGCCTTCCAGTACATGTCCACGTAGCCGGGGTGCGCATCAAAGACCGGAGCGGGGACCCATGCGGAGTCGAAGGGTACGGTGGGGCCGTGTTCGGCGGAGCGGATCGGCAATCCCAGGGTCGCCAGGAAGCCTGCGATGACTATGGCTCCGGGTGAGCAGCGGCGGGAAGAATCGTGCATACAGTAAAAATACCCTTTGTCGCCGTGGAATCGAGGCGGGTGACATGGGGGCGAAGGCGAGGGCTCCCGAAAACGCAAAGAACGGATGGGTATCTCCGCTTCGAGGAACGAGAGGTCTTGATCCTCCCGGTTATTAATGCTGATGCGCATGAGGTGGACGTCATGCGTTGCCGTATCTGCTCGGGGGCCGGATGTGCTTATTGCACCGATCGCGCAAGGCAGGCGATGCGAACCAACAACCACCTTTGACAAGAATTCGGGACACAAGAATTCGGAACACTCCGGCTTTCATACCTTGACAGGATGACAGGCGGATGTTCGCGCGTTGTATCACCACCGGGAGATTCGGTGAGAGTCCGCGCCGGGCCTGCCTCAACTGCCGTGCTGCAGCGCGTTGCGATTCGGTTCCGCAAGAGGCCGGGCGACAAGCAACAGGCTACGGCGATTCTCGTTCATCTACGCCGGCAGCTTCTTTTTCCGCCCACGGGATTGTGTTCTCGTCAAACTCGAGGCTGTGGGCGATATCTTCATGGTAGGGTACGGCGGGTTCCTTCAGCACGAACGCCCCGTCGCTCTCCGAAGTTGCTTCAACGGTTCTTTTTCTCGCCCGGTGACGGAGTTGTTGTTTGACGGTGCCCACGAATGTCTCGTCACCCACGGCGATACTCTTCGTCCACAGGTCCTGTCGCCGAAGCGGCTCAACGGAGAGAGCGCTGTCGAGCCTCTCGCGATACAGGGAGAAGA
>CAZNDN010000193.1:0-6269 GCA_964571815.1 uncultured Fibrobacterota bacterium
GACGAGCGATCGGGCTTTGTCGAGCGAGCCGAGCATACGGGCCTTGCGCTCCAGGCGGCACGCGAATCGGTCGTCCTGCTGAAAAACGAAAACAATCGTCTGCCCCTTCCAAAAGACCTCTCTACCATAGCGGTCGTCGGTCCCAATGCGGAATCCGAGGACGTGGTTATTGTTTTTCGAGGTGATTCAATGGGAGGCATCCGAATGCGGATTCGCACCGGGAGACTTTTCTCAACCATTGGCGCGCACGATCTCATTCAAATCGACGTGCTCGTTTCTGAACCGCTCCCTGCTTCGCTCCTTCTTGAGGCGGATGGCGTTTTGCGGACAGTTGTGCGTGCATGCAAGGCACTCTTCGCAGTGGTGAAGGTACGACGGCTTCCCGTTGAGGCGTATGTTGTCAACCGGGCAGACTTTCTCGCATATCCCGCATTGATTACAGGAATCCTCGACGGTGAAGTTCTCGTCGCCTCGTCCCTTCTTACGGGTTGAGCCCCATTGCGCCAGGGCGGTGAGCACGGTCCACGGCAGGTGAGACTGCCTGACAGCTTTCTTTCCCGCCCGAATGTCGCGGACTATCGTCTCCAGATGCCGGTCGATATGTTTGCCCGGTGCGCCGCTCACCTGAGCCTCCATCTCGAACATGGGCAGGTAGTTGTCGACCATGCGGATATGATTGAGGTACGAGAGGGTGAGCCCGGAGCGGCGGGCGATGTTCGAGAAATGTCTAAAAGCGCCGCCCGGATGGTTACCGTAGGTTATGATCGCGAAGACGTAAGACGCTTTCAGTTGAGTAGTTTCGACAAATCGCCGCACGATGTGCGGCGTACCGAAGAAGTAGCATGGAAAGACAATCCCGATGGTGTCGTCGTCGAATGCTCTCGCTCCCTCCCTGAGCACCCGGGGAATAGAGATCAGCTCTCCACCCACGTGCCCGGCAACGTAGAGGCTGTTGCCGGTTGCGGTAAGGTAGAACGTTTTCACGGGCGTACTCCTTTGCAGAGGGACTCGATGAGCGGAGGTGATACCGGGATTGAAGAGGTCGGCCCTTCTCTTCGACCAGGCCGTCACCAAAATAGTCGTTGTGCGCGGTTCGCTACGGGTGGGTTGTCGAAGAGTCGACGGACCGCGGGAGAATCCGAGTTCGTCCTTGTGGTCAAAGCCCGGGCGGCTGGATTCGTTGATGAATCAGTTTTCTCACGGCAAGGTTCGATCAACAAGGGAGAACCGATGGTATTCCATGTCACGATGAAAAAGGACGAGGAGAGTGATTGGATTGTCGTGGAATGCCCCGCACTTCCGGGCTGCGTTTCACAAGGAAAAGACGAGCAGGAAGCACTCGACACAATAAAGGAAGCAATAACCGCCTGGCTGTGGGCAGAAGACCGGAAAGCGGCCGGCTCGCTACCCGGGGATAACCAGTTGGTTGTTGCGGTCTGTTGGGAAGGCTGGGGAACATATCAGGCAAAAATACCGTCAAAGTATTTCAGAAATCCGGTTGAGGGTCTCCTTCCTTTATATTTTCTTGCAGAGAAAGGAGGCCTTTCATGGGCATTACGGCACCAAGCAACTCCGAACCGCTTCATCGTAACGACACGACCATGCGCTACCGCCCGCTGGGCTCGACCGGGCTGGAGGTTTCCGCGCTCTCGTTCGGTTGCATGCGGCTTTCATCGGACCAGGATCTCAACACGCGGCTGATCTCTGCGGCAATTGACAATGGTATCAACTACTTCGAGACCACCCGCCACTATATCGAAGGCACGTGTCAGCACAAGACCGCGCCGGGGCTGAAAGGGCGGACCGCCGGCATTATCGTCTCGGGCAAGGAGGGTATCAGGCCCGATTCCACGGCCTATCTGTTCCGCAAGGAGATCCAGCGCCAACTTGATATCCTCGGTCTGTCCCATTTCAAGTTTTTCCAGGTCGGGTGGTTCTGCTGGGAGCTGATGCCGCACCTGCTGAAGCCGGGCGGGGTGCTCGACGGTCTGCGGGAGGCCGGGCGCGAGGGGCTGGTGCAGCATGTCGGATTCACCGGTCACGACAAACCGGACAATTTCATCACATGCATCGAGACGGGACTGTTCGACTCTATCACGGTCCCCTACAACATGCTCAACCGATCGTACGAGCCGGTGATCGCCCGTGCGGGCGAGCTGGGCATGGGTGTGATCGCCATGTGCCCGGTGGCCGGCGGCGTGCTGTCCAACGAATCGCGGGAGATCTCAAAGGGCCTTGGCGTGGACATGCCTACCACCGAAGCGGCCCTCAGGTTCGTGCTGTCCAATCCCGATGTCAGCAGCGCCTGTTCCGGAATGAACACCATGGAGCAACTGGAGCAGAATGTTGCCACGGTCAGGCAATTCGATCCGGACGAAAAGCCGGTGTTCGATACCATGCGTGAGGGTCTCGACAGGATGAACGAAATCCTGGGGAAGAATTTCTGCACCGGATGTCAGTACTGCATCCCGTGTCCCCACGACGTTCCGGTTCCCATGTACATGGAGATGTACCGGCAGTGGAAGCTGTTCGGGTACGAAGACCACGTGCGCACGGCGCTCAATTCATTCAAGACCGACACATTTGTCACCGACCTGAGCGCGTGCACCCGCTGCGGGATGTGCGAAGAGAAGTGTCCCAGCGGCGTGCAGATACGGCGGCTGCTTGAGGAGCTGAAGGAGATGCGGGAAGGGGCGTGAAACGCCCGTCCACGGCAATGACCCGGGGGCGATCCGGCCGCGGTTTCGGCTTCGATTCTCGGGTAACTCTGATCGTGGTAAGGACGCTCCAACGCGCAGAGGTCCATAAATATTCGCTTCCTGCGCTTCGGGATTCCATGTATCCAGTCGTGTCTGGAAGTTTGGTTTTCATTAGAATGCGACGTGCTCCCCCCAGGGTCGAATGCCAACCTGCCTTCCCGACTCTTACACTGCGGCCACTCACAGCGCCAATGGAAAGGCTGATATTGGGAAATGCCGTAAGGCTTCAATTGCACCTACCGATAACGTAATATTATCATTGTGTGGTACAACCAACCCGAGAGGGAAAACATCAGCCCGGCACTCCGGTTGGAACCGGGCGCAAATCTCCTCGGCAGGATCAGAACAGCCCCTTTCGGTCTCAAGGACTTCCATGCCGTCGTCCCGTGAACTACAAAAGCTCCGTGAGACTGTTGGACCGGACCGCACGTTCGAGGACAACGCAGGCGCGCTCGCCGGTTTTTTCAAGAGTACCGAAGACAACGTGGATCCCGGCCGGCTTCTTGCGGAACTCCGGGAATCGGCCGGAGTGAACGCTGCCTGGTACGAACGCTTCCTCTTCTCTCTGCTGCACATAGGAATCTCCGATATCGACGTAGCCCGCGAGGTGATCGGCTTCCGGCGCCTGCAACGCCTTGCCATGCGTCGTGAGCTTTCGGCCGTGAATCTCTCCGATACCGAGAAGAATCTTGTGGATCGGTTGGCTGAAGCGCTACCCGGTATCAGCGCGGAGCGAGTGGCGCGACTGTCTGCCGACGCGGAGATATGGATCACGCAGGTGTTTGACGGCCATGATCTGCGCGGCGACGATCGAACCATGCTGATCACCCTCATACGCCTGGAGGCCGATGCGCTCCAGGAGCGTATCGAGTGGTTGTCGGCCACGGTTAACCCGTACGATATGCGTGCGATGGCCCGCGTTTTGCCGCGGCTGTCAATCTACGACGAACGGGTGAAGGCGTACCGGGATTTCGCCGATGCGCTGATGCAGCGTTCCCAGATCGGCTCGAAGGTGCTCCTCTTCGAGTACCGCATGGGTCCCGATACCTTTGCCAAGTGGCACACGAAGGTTTCACGGCAGAAGAGACTTGGACAATTGCAGGAGGTGCTTGCGCTGCAGCGTCGCCGCATGCTTCCCACGTTGTCGCTGGTCGCGCTGTCATCGCTGCACCGATGGATCGCCGGTGACGCCGGCGGCACGCCCCTTTCGTGGATAGAGCAGGCGCTGAAATCCTGCAAGGGCGGACGGTTTCGCGTGGATGCGGGAGAGCGTATCGGGGAGATCGCGAGCATGCTCACAAGCGCCGGGGCGGAAGTAGAAGGAAACGTTGTCTGCGGTGACTTCTCCACGAGAACGTATTCCGGGTGGATCGGTCCCGACCTGCTGACGGTTCCGCTTGCCCGGAAACCCGAACCCATGTCCCTTCGCATGCTCGTGGCAAACTCCATGAATCGGGAAGTACTCCTGGGCCGGCTGCTTGAGAATCCCAAGGTGTACGGAACGCCGGGCCTGGTGGAGAAAATCGTAAAGCGGAGTCGCTCGGCCCGGATCATCACCAAGATCGCCAGAACGCCGGCTCTCCACCGCGGTGCGGCAAACGCCGCGGTTCCGGCCGCTCTTCTGCGCAGCCCGGTGAACATCCCCATCGAGCTGATCCGACGGTTCGTCAGCACGCGCTACGTCAATCTCACCGAACTGCGGAAGCTCAGCAGAATTCCCTCGGAGCTTCGCCCTGCCGTGGCACGCGAGATCAGCTCGTATCTGGAGAGAAGAGGGTAGCGCACGAGTACGAATACGGGGACGGTGGTAGGAAATCAGGAAATAGAACATATCTCACTAATAGCTGTCCCCAAAGCCGTGTTTCCTGCTCGCTTTGCGGTACAGAAAACGGCAGTATGTATTGGCTGCTGCGTGTGGGGTGAGAACGGAGTTATAAACTAATTCCCTAGCACCGTCCCTCCATCCCGAAACAAAAAAGCATAGCAACCGATTGTTTCTACACTCTCTCATATTCGTACTATCTTACACGAGCACCATAAGCACGTTTTTCCCTGTAAGAAAGTCCAATCAGGGCCTTACATATCCGAGCCGGTCCAATGACCGCGGGGCGGGTGGCGGCCCGATATCCCCGGGCCGGCCGTCGAGCAGAGCGGGCACGCTGTGGTGCCCCCAATCATTTCGGGAAGGAGTGCCGGCATGCCGAAGAGAAGCTGTTGTGCCGCTGGAATTGCTGTTATTCTGACGATGACGGCCGTGTTCATGGACACTGTCGCCCGGGAACTTCCGGACACCCTGTGGATTCCGGTGATCTTCTACGATTACCATGCTGATGCCTCAACGGAAGACTTCGAACAGCTTTTCGACGGGGACTGCTATTTCGGTCTTCTCGAGAACATGGTCAAGGAGAAAATCTCCGACGACCGGAAGCCGGTTCCGAATCCGCCGCGAAACCTGTTCGGCTGTGCATCCCATTTAGACGAGTGGTATCGCCCCAGCGGCAACGACGGCCCGGCGGCCAACTCACGGTTCGCGTTCAACCCCGACAATATCCGGTGGGAGTGGACCAACCTCGTACCGCGCCGGGGCGGAACCCCGGGGGAGTACGTGGCGAACGACTACAATCCGGACTACGACCGTGCCACGATCGTGATCTACGATTCACTTCCATTCATTCACCTTCCCTCCGAAGGGGAGGGCACGTATCGGTTCAGCCGGACGGGCAAGGATGAGCCGAGTTTTTTCTGGATCAACGATCGCGGCTTCGGCAACGAAGGCAAGGGGGGCAACTATGCGTTCACCATGGAGATGCATCACGATTTTACTTACCGTGAGGGGCTGAAATTCGATTTCAACGGCGACGACGACATCTGGGTATTTGTCAACGATTCGCTGGTACTGGACCTGGGAGGTTCGCACGGTCCACTCGACGGTTCGTTCGATGTTGACGATATCCCCGGACTGGAGCTGGGAAAAAACTATCACTTCGACTTCTTCTACGCCGAAAGGCACACGTTTGCATCGACGATCAGGATTACCACCAATATCCTCACACCCATGAAACTGGAGATTATCGTCAAGGACGACACCGTCAGCGCCGGCAGCCTGGGGAGGCTCGAAGCGGCGATCAGGGACAGCGCCGGGAACCGCCAGACCGACAAGGAAGCTCTGGTAACCTGGGAGCTTGGGGACACCGCACCCGGCGACACGCTTACCGTCGATTCGGGGGCGACCACCCAGATCGGTGCGACGAAAGCGTATCGGCGGGTGCGGGTCGATGCGAAGTATATCGATCCCAACGTGCCCACCTACGTGCTCGATGGAACCGCCTACGTCTATATCGGACCGGGGCCGGCGTCGCACGTGTGGGTCGAAGAACTCACCAACGATTCGGTTACCAGTCTCAACGAGCCCGATACGGTCGAGGAGATTTCGGTAAGTCTGGACGAAGATTCGATCAATGCGTATGCGGTCCTTCGGGACAAGTTCGACAACTATGTCAGCCTGGCAAA
>CAZNDN010000194.1:0-6254 GCA_964571815.1 uncultured Fibrobacterota bacterium
ATGCGAGGCAACAGTAGTCTCTGTCCATGCAAATAGTCGAGGCAGCCTATGCCTTCTGTCAACCCAGCCGCCTCGGAAGGCCAATTTTGGGACAGACTCTCCCTATCGCATCAAGATGGAAGGGATCACTCACACGTCGCAGGGGTTATCCCCCGCCCCCGCCGCCGGCACGGCAACGATATGTCCGTTATGCCGCAGCAGTTCGACCTCCACGCCGTACACGTCCGACAAAACCGGGGCGGTAATTGTGTCCTGCGTAGCGTGCGCGGCGACACCACCGTTTTTGAGCAGCAGAAACTGGTCGGCAAATCTGAAGGCAAGGTTCACATTGTGCATGGTCATGACGACCGCCATGGAATGCTGCGTAATGATGCGGCGAACGAGGCCGAGGATGTCCAGTTGGTTTTTCAGGTCGAGGCTGCTCGTCGGTTCATCCAGCAGGAATATCAGCGGTTCCTGCACGAAGGCGCGGGCGATGCAGACTTTCTGCAGTTCGCCGCCGCTCAGCCGATTGACATGGCGCATGGCAAGGTGTTCCAGCCCGAGCCGGTGGAGGGCGGCATGGACTTTGGCAACGTCGTCGCGGCGGCTTGTGAGGCCGATATGGGGTTTGCGTCCCAGCAGCACGGCGTCAAACACGCTCATCGCTCCCGCGCCATGCTGCTGGGCCACATAGCCGATCTTTTGTGCCGTTTCGCGTGCATGCATACGCATCACATCGACGCCTTCCACGGTTACGACGCCTTCATTCGGTTTCAGTATCGAGTTTATGCACCGCAGCAGGGTGGTTTTTCCCGCACCGTTCGGACCGAGAATTGCCAGCATCTTCCCTCGCCCCAGCTCAAAACCGACATCGTGAAGAACAAGAGTGCCCGCGCGGTACGCAACCGACAGGTTCTTGACCGAAAGCATTATCGAACCCTCCCGGCAAGCAGCAGATACAAAAACAAGGGGGCGCCCAGAAACGACGTCAACACGGCAACCGGCAGCACATGCGGCGCCAGAATAAGACGTGCGGCGGTATCGGAGGCCATCAGCAGGGCCGCCCCGCACAGGCATGAGGCAGGGACGACAAAGCGATTGTCGTCGCCGATTATTTTTCGCACGGCATGGGGGCAAATAAGCCCCACAAAGCCGATGACGCCAAGAAAAGAGACAATCACGGCGGTCATCAGCGATGCAACGACCATGCCCGAGAGGCGGACCCGTTCGACGCTCACCCCGAGCCCTTTCGCGGTTTCATCGCCGGCTTCGACGGCGTTGTAGTTCCATCGGTTGACAATAAAAAAAACGATACCGGGTGCGACAACCGCTCCCATGATCCAGACTTCCCGCCAGCCCGCCCTGCCGACATCGCCGAATGACCAGAACACAATCGCGGCCAGTTGCACATCGTCGGCAAAATACTGCAGAAACATCGTTGCGGCGGAAAACAGCGAGCCGAGCGCAACGCCGCACAACACCATGACTTCCGGCGTCGCTGCGTACAAACGCGCGATAACGGTGATTATCAGGGCGCACACAATACAGGCCACAAACGCAAGCGTGACGGTCATGAACGAATGGGTAATCGTTATGGAGCCGACCTGGGTTGATTGCATGATACCCGCCCCGGCGATAATGACGGAAAACGCGGCGCCAAACGCCCCGGCCTGCGAAACGCCGAGGGTGAAGGGGGAGCCGAGGGGGTTGCGCAGAATGGACTGCATTGCCGCTCCGGCCGCCGCCAGACCGGCGCCGGCAATGGCAGCAGCGAGTGCTTGCGGCAGGCGTATACCCAGGACAATGGTGGAGAATACCGGATCAGCGTTTGCCCTCAAAAGCGTCCGCATTACGGCACGGGGCGGGACATACACGGGGCCGAGCGAAATTGCGGCAACAAAGAGTCCCGCGCACGCAACGAGCAGACCCAGAAGGACGTATCTTTTTTTTCTGATATAATTCGTGTAAACAGGCGATGCACGTTCATACGCTAAATGAGACACGAAACCTCACCGGACCATGATTCGGGAAAAGCCCATAGTGTCGAGCGTCCGGTTCATCTGCGCGAACGCCGGACCGCCATTGAAAAATGTCGCTATTTCCTCGGCTTTCTCAAACGGTTCGATATCGGAAAAAGACTCCGGAAATACGGTCTTCCCGATAAAATAGCTGTTGGCGAGCACCACTTCTATGTTCTGGCTGTACGAATTATTGGGAAACAGCCCGTACACCCGATTGTTTTTAAGCGCCCGCAACCCCCGCAGCGTCGGATCGGTGCGTAGCTGCTCCAGTGCATTCCCCACAGACCCGAGCCGCAACGTGGCAATGTCGACAAATATGAATGCGGGGTCCCACACAATCAACTGCTCTTTTGCGACATTCAGGTAGGACGGGGGCGGTGCGCCACTCCCGGACGCGGCGGCATTTTCAAGGCCAAGGTATTCAAACGGCGGATAGGCGGGGTCGGTAGAGCGGATGCCGTGCGGCCCGCTCTGGCCCAGCCCGCCAAGATAACAGGTGCGCACGGAAGCACCCCGGGTTCGCTTTTGCAAGTCCTGTATGGTGTGCTCGATATACGCGATGACCTCTTCGCACCGGCCACGGGTGTCCACAACATCGGCCATCAAACGAAGGGTTGCGTATAATTCATGCCGGTCATGGTCCAGTGCCGTTGTCCGCAGAGCAATCACCGGAATACCCGTCTTTTTTTGCAGACTCTTCAGGGAATGCGTGTGTCCGGACCAAGTCTTGAAAATGATTTGCGGCTGCGGGTCCAGCGCGGCAATCAACTCGGGATTGTCCCGGCCCCTGAACTCCCCGAAAATCGGATACGTCGCGAATTGCGGGTTGGCTATGGCGTAGGGCCTGACGTCAATCGGCGAACCGCGCACCTCGATGCCGTCGACCGCGACGATACGCTCATGCGCGCCAAGATAGCTCAGCAGCCGCAAACAGCCGGAGCCCGAGCAAATGACCCGCTCGACAGATGCCGCAATTCTCAGCGTTCTGCCGGCCTCGTCGGTGATGCGCCGTGTTTGCGCGCACACGCCCGGTGCCGCCGTCAAAATTAATCCTTTCAGCAGGATCGATGTGAGCCGGTTTCGCAAAACAACACCGGTTTTTGACAAAGCACAGCACGGGTTTGACGCCGTCATTGTTCCTCCGTTATGCACCGTGTGGTATATGGTCTGGTGTCACGTCTGTGCGCATGACTTCTCGAAACAGGGAATGCAGACGGACGTCCCATCCAGCTCACGCGTGCGTGTTTCCATGACGGATTCTCCGCATCTGTCACACGACAGCGAGGCCCTGATTTTCGCGGGCGCCGGCTCGAGTATATCGACGGTTTTTACCTCGAGGATATCCTCTGCCGGACACGAGAGGACCCATTCGGCATATGCTTTCCGGTCGTTTCTGATGTCCTGTGGCGCTTCTTTGCCGTGAAACAACACCCGCACGCCTCTGCGGCTGTTGCGGGAGTAGAGGGTATACACCTGTTTGCCGTAATCGCGGAAAATGAGATTTCCCTTCCCAAACGTGCAGCCGGTAAGACACTGCAGGGCGTCTACGCCGCATGCGTCGTTTTCGACGATTGCCACAAGTTCTTCATCTTCCGAGCGCAAGGATGTAAGGACCTGGAGTCCGGCCTGCGCCATGCGATACCCGATTGCCAGACCGGGACACGCATGGCCGTGAAAATTTACGATTTCAGGATATTTCACTGCCGGCTCCATTTCTGTTTGTACATAAAAAGTGTGCTTCTAAAATGCAATTTTTGCGCCGCCATTCAGTATCACCCCGGGCGCAAGCGTATTGCCCTTTGATGGTGACAGAAAAACCGGATACTGGTTGTCGAGGATGTTCTCTACATTCACAAACACCGTGAGCATATCGAAGAACCGCCGGGAAACCGATGCGTCCAGTGTGTAGTAGTTGTCTTTGTCCAGCGTATTCTCATTGTCGAAGAATATCGTCGCGTATGCGTTGAGCATCAGCGAGGCATTAATGATGCGTGGGTTGCGATAATCGATACCCGCATGTCCGCTGTGCCGCGGATTGTTGGGCAGATAATTGCCCTCGAGGGACTCGTTTTCCCGGTCTTTTGCTACTTTGGAAATCGTGTACGTGTAATTGCCGCTCAGGCGCAGATAGTCCCGCAGCGAGTAGTGCGTTTCGAATTCCATACCGTGAATGTTCACTTCGCTGATATTGTCCAGGATATACTCATAGCGTGTTTTGGTGCCGCCGGAAAAGGGGTACGTGCCGGTAAGACGGTCGCCGATATAGTCCCGCGCAAAAGACTGATAAAACGTTGCTTTCAACAGCAACTTTTCAACAAAAATACGCTCCGCCCCGATGTCCCACGAAAGGATCGACTCCGGCTTCAGATCCGGACTCGCGTTGCGGTAATATTTCCCGCCCTGGCGGACGTGGACCTTGTACAGTTCAAAAAGACTCGGCGCCCGAAAGCCGGTGCCCACTGATGCGCGGACAGTGCTTTTGTCGTCCGGATGCCAGGTGATGCCCGCCGTTGGCGAAACGCTGCCGGCCCTGGTATCATCATACGTACTGTCGTACGGCGGCTTGCCGGCGCTTGCCTGCGTGTCCCAATTCCTGCCTCCGGATGTGAGAATTCGGTCGTATCGGAGACCAAGGTTGAGCAGCAGCCGCTCATTCATCATATGCACATCAAAAAGACAAAAGGGTGAAATCGTCTGCTGGTCGCCTTGTGCACCGGCGTTACGCTCGCCGGCCGCGTAATCCACGTCATAATCGAGGTGCGCGAATTTGTATGCGCCTCCAACCACAATGCGCACCGGTTCCCATCGTGTAATTGTTCCCTGGATGTCGGCCCCGGTATTGAACGTTCCCCTGAACTGCTCTTCACGATTCAGCGTGGCGAAATTATCGGACGCATTGTCCTGAAACGCCGTCTTATTCGCCCGGTTCAGGTAGCCGATGCCCCGGAATCTGCTTTTGTCAAAATTATGCGCATAGGTGAGCGCATACTGGTCAAGTTGCAGGTCCTGGTGGAAATGCTCGCGCCCCTGTCCGGCATCCTGCCGAAAGTACAGCGCCGACACCTCAAGCCGGGACCGGGGGGTAAAATCATACAGCATGCTCCCGAAGAGCTGTCCCTTTTTGCGGTAGCGCTTTATTTCGTGATCGGCGGGATCTTCCACCATATAGAAGCCGTCGGTCTGTTCGTAGCCGCCCGTGGCCGTGAATCCGAAGTTTTCTCTTTTCTGGGAGTGCCGTGCGCCGCCATTAAATGTGGCCGCGTTGCCGCCCCTTACCTGCACGGCACTTTCGCGCCCTTCGGTTGGCCGTTTGGTAACGATATTGATGACGCCCCCCAACCCTTCCGATCCATAGAGGGCGGAACTCGGCCCGCGCAGGATTTCTATTCGTTCAATAGCGCTTTTTGGTATGTGGCCCCAGCCGACCCAGGCTATTGCGTTATTGAAATTGTCGTTCTGGGGTACACCATCCACAAGAAACAGTACCTTGTTCTTGCCGACGCCGCGGATGTCCAGGGGGCTGACAATGCCGTTGGTGTGCAAGGCGGAATGCCTGAAGTTGTGCAGGCCCGGCGTCGTGCGGACAATGTCTTCGACGTTGTCATACGGTGACGCCATGATGTCCGCGCTGGAAAGCACGCTGACACTCTGTGACAGATTTTTTACCGGCGTCACGGTTCGGCGCGCGTTGACAACGATGGTGTCGAGTTCCACGAACCCCGTTGTTTCGGATGAGCCGTGTGCCAGCAGCGTGCCGAACAGTGTTACAACAGTCATGGACCGGGTTTTTGCCAAAAAAGCGCAAAACATGTGCGTCTCCTTGAAAAATGTGTATGGGACTTCAAATGCAGTGTTACAAAATAGATAATGGTGCCACCGTTCCGCAAGGAGACACCTTTTTCGGGATGACGAAGTGGCGGGAAGCTCATATTGCAAAGCATCGCTTGCGGCGCATCGGACGGCTCGTTTACTCCGCATACCGGTCCGAGGCAGTCAATGACGTGGGTGTTGGGCAGATTGTGCGCACCGGTTATGACCGCCTCGCCCGGCCAGTTGGGCGCGGGCGTGCGGGAATCAGAATTTCACGGCCGCGCTTGCGGAAAAGCTTATGTTCTCCGTCACCCGGCTGTCAAGGACCGGATAGCTGCGGTACTGATAATCGGCGAACCGGTGTAGCGAAAGGGCGGGATGGGGCATGATGGCGATATCGCCGCCGCCAATAAACGAACGGCTGTCCCCGCTGAAGTCCGA
>CAZNDN010000195.1:0-6235 GCA_964571815.1 uncultured Fibrobacterota bacterium
CGGGTCGGGCCTACGGAAGTAATTGATATTGCTTTAATTGCAACAAATTACCCCAAAACCACCGACGAAAAATCAAGGACTTACGCGATATCGGGAAATATTTGACGATTTAACGGTGAGTCTCCTCTCCTGCGAACCCTGCCGCGGCGTATGAAGAAGCGATTCCAACCTGCCCATCGTGCACAACCCATACATGCATGGTCCCGGCGGCCCGGCGGCGCTTCGCCGAAAAGCAACCCCGCCCGGTGCCCGCCGACCGTCCTGCATCGGTCTCCCCGGTTTTCCTCGATTCGAGCCGCCGGACAGGCTATGCAGCCGGCGCGAAGGTACCGGTCAGCTCGGCCCGCGCCACCTGATGCCCCTGCATAGCCGCTTCGATTTCCTCCCTGGTCTTTGCTTCCGGAAGCCGGAGGCGTGTGTCGAGAGCATGCACCTCCATGACATAGCGGTGCGGTTTTCCGGGCGGCGGACACGGGCCACCGTACCCGAGGTTTCCGAAATCGTTTTTCCCCTGCTTTCCCGGCGCAACGCCCTCGGGGATCTCGGCTGCCGGTTCCATATCGTAGCCGACCCAGTGCAGGAAATCGCCCGACGGCGAATCGGGATCGTGCATCACGATACACAGGCTTTTCGTACTCTCCGGGATCTCCTCCAGCCGCAGCGGCGGATTGACATTGGCGCCTTTGCAGGTGAATCGCTCGGGAATAGTGCTCCCGTTTTCGAATGCCGGGCTGGTCACTTTCATTGAACGCTCCTTTGCGGTTTGCTTGACAGCCGTAACTGTGGTTACGTGGTTTCGCTCTGTGGTGCGTCTCCGCACCCCGTACGTTATCCTCATTCTCCCGCATTTCGGTTTTTGCGGAAATCGGTCTGACGAACGTGGACCACCGTTGACCTGAGGCCCACGTTACAACAGCGAGTGATGCCGATCTGCCGGCGCCTCAGTGCGCAGGCCCGCGGGCTCCACCGCAATGACAACCCGAACTCACCCGGCCACATTCAACACGATCTTTCCCCGTCCATGTCCGGTGTCAAGCCGACGGTGAGCTTCCGCCACCCCGTCCAGGGGCAGGCTCCGGTCTACCAGTGGGCGTATTTTGCCTTGCTCAATAACTGCTTTCAACGAAACGAGCCGTTGCCGCTCCCGTGTAAGCATCACCCCGTAGTACGTCTGATTTCGCCGGTAGGCTGTCGTCAAATCGCCCCGTGCTCCCAGAATGCCCGCCAGCCTGCCGCACGGGCGCGTGACGCGCAGACTTTTCTGCACCGTATCTCCGCCCACCGTATCGAATACGGCGTCGACGCCCTCGCCCCCCGTCTCTTCAAGCGCCCGCCCGAACGGGTGTTCCTTTCGCTGCTAATACGTCTCCACCTCTTCTTCTTGTTGAATCCCCCGGATACGTTCCGAGCGGGGAATCGCCTCGATCTTCACCGCCCGTACCACCGGATAGACGTATTCGTTGTCTCCCAGCGGTCTGGTCTCGGAGCCCGTGATACTACCGTGCACAGCCACGATCGCATCGATTTCGGTCACCGCGCTGTCGGGCTCGAACAGGGCTTCAGCGATGAACCGACCCTGCGAGTACCTGGTCGCCACCGGCTGATGGACATACTTCGCGGGCACCTGCTCCAGCCTGAGGCGCACGCCGTTTGCGGTCTCGATAACTTCCTCCACCTCACCGTACCACGAAATGGCCGAGTCCACGTATTCGGGGATGTTGTGGTGTACTTCGCGAAACCTTCGATTCTCGGGAAGACGGCGTTTCGTGCTCGCCTCCTTCCCGGGCTCATCCACACCCTTGCTGAACAGCGCTATGAGCGACACCATCGCCACGGTCATGCCCGCCTGATTGTATACCGGCATCGTAACACCTTCCTTTCCTGTGAACCATCCGGCGCGATTCTACTTCCTGAGCACGGCCGCTACCGGCGATTGGGGAAGTTGCGACGGGGCAAGCACCCTGAACTGACCCCGGTGGCGCAGCGTATGCGCCACAAGCAGCGACAATATTTCGTGATCTTCGGGACCGGGTCGATCGTGCAACTCCAGCTCGCCGTTTCCATTGGTTATCGCGCCCCACACGTGCACGCCTTCGTGCAGCAGCAGCGTATCTATCTTCCCCGCAAGTGCAGCCGGAACAATTTTCTCCAACTCCTCCGCGGCCCCTTCCCTGCCACGACGACCGCGCACCGAGAGGTACCTGTGGACCGCCCGCTCAAGCCTCACCCTGGCCTGGGCCTCCAACCGGGCTACCGCTTCCTTGTGCAGCCGATGCAGGTCGTTGCCATGGGGGTCGTGGGGAATCGTATCCGCCGAAAGGTAGGGATACGTGTTTGCCTGCCGGTAGAGTCCCACCACCTGGGCGGTCCCGGCTACCAGCAGCGGCCGGTGCGAATCGTGAAGAAGCTCGTACACTCGCGTATCCACTTCACGCAGATACCGCAGCATATCCTTTTCTTCGGCATCGACCCGCGGGCCTCGCCCGTGAAATGTGCCCGGTGAAACCCCCTGCATTCCCGGCAGCGACCTGCCCCGCATCCGTTCCTTTTCGAACACCTCTCCGGAGAGCATGCCATCCCGTGCCGAGGGAAGACCTCCGGTATCCACCGGCGTGAGTTCATGACGTGTTCCGGCGAAGAGCCGCGTGCGGTTCTGGTCAAGGGCCAGAAGATAGAAATGAATGCCGCTCTGGACAATTCTGAGCAGCGGGACCAGATCGAATCGATGATCCACGACTATGTCTTCATCGAACTTCTCCGACGTGAGAAAAATCTTCGTTCCGGCAGGAGTGGACAAAAGGGCCAGCCCGTCCTCGACTTCGTTCCAGAACACGGTATCCTCCGTAAGGGATTGACACTCCCGCCACAATGATTGAAACAACCCCGGTTCCACCCCCCGTGCCTCCAACTCCTGCTTCGTCGCGTGCACGGCGCTTTTCAGCCGTACGGGATTCTCTTTTCGCTTATGTCCGTTGCGAAAGGTCGGCAGATACATGGTGACGCACCATTGCTCGTCGGTCTGTGCAAGCCGAATAATTTCATCCTGCAGCAATTTCCGTTTGATGGTCAACATAGCCGCTCCTTTCGCTTTCACTGCTGAGGTCGTCTTCCACGGAAACCCCTCCGCCACGGCCCATTGGGCATCCTGCATGCCTTGTAATCCCCGCAAATTCGATGCCACCTTGGTTTCCGCACGGGGAAAACTGAACCCACTGTGGTGGAACTGAAGGCGGATCATGGTATGCGAGAAACGATTGACCACCTTCGCGGAGACGCGTATGAATCGCCGGGCATGGTTATTGCAAGAGATAGCCGAGAACGGAAACGATCCGAAAGATGATGCAATGCTTACGAATATCTACCATCACCAAAGGAGGAAGGTGTGACGGCAAAAGAACGGCACATTCCCGTAAATAGCGAGGCACGACACCTATTGAATCACGAATGCACGACCATCAGCCGGGACCGATTGCACCTCCCGGGGCCCGATTTTGTGGAACGTGTTTTCTCCGGCACGGACCGTTCGGCGGCCGTACTGCGAAACCTCCAGGCGCTTTTCGACTCCGGGAGGCTGGGCAAGACCGGCTACCTGTCGATACTGCCGGTGGACCAGGGCGTGGAGCACGGCGGAGGAGCGGCATTCGGTCCCAACCCCGACTATTTCGATCCCGAGAATATCGTCAGGCTGGGCATTGAAGGCGGCTGCAGCGCGGTGGCTTCGACACTGGGAGTGCTGGGAAGCGTGTCCCGGAAGTATGCTCACCGCATACCCTTTATTGTCAAGCTCAACCACAACGAGCTTCTCAGCTATCCCAATTCCTGGGACGAGCGCATGTTCGGATCGGTGAAGCAGGCGTTTGACATGGGCGCCGCGGCCGTGGGCGCAACCGTGTACTTCGGCTCCGAGCGCTCCCGCGACCAGCTCCAGGAGGTTTCGTCGGTGTTCAAGCAGGCCCACGCTCTGGGCATGGCGACCATACTGTGGTGCTACGTGCGCAACAGCGCGTTTCGTACCGAGAAGGCAAACTACGAGAAAGCGGCCGACCTGACCGGTCAGGCCAATCATCTCGGTGCAACGATCGAGGCGGATATTGTCAAGCAGAAACTGCCGGTTACCAACGGTGGGTTCACCGCACTCGATTTCGGGAAGTCGAACTCGATGATGTACGAGGACCTCTCATCATCCCACCCGATCGACCTGACCCGCTACCAGGTTGCCAACTGCTACATGGGCCGTGTGGGACTCATAAACTCGGGCGGGCCGTCGGGGGAAAACGACATCGCCGCGGCGACCCGCACGGCGATTATCAACAAACGCGCCGGCGGCATGGGCATGATCTCGGGAAGAAAGGCGTTTCAGAAACCGATGAAAGAAGGCATAGAGCTGCTTCATGCCATCCAGGACGTGTACCGTGATGTACAGATTACGGTAGCCTGACATCGGAACACGGCGGGGAAAGGAGCGTGTGATGACGGAAGCAAGGATACATGTCGGAACATCGGGGTGGAACTATTCTCACTGGAAAGGGGTCTTTTATCCGAAAGGTGTCCGCACCGAGGAGGAATTCCCCTTCTATTGCCAAAACTTTCACACCGTCGAAATCAACAATACGTTCTACAATCTACCCGATTCCTCGAAGGTGCGCACCTGGTACGAAGCAGCTCCCGAGGGCTTTGTGTTTGCGGTGAAGGCAAGCCGGTATATCACGCATATCAAGAAACTGAAAGACCCTCGTGGACCGGTTGATACGTTCACAGGTTCACTGGGTGAGCTGAAAGAGAAACTGGGACCGATCCTGTTCCAGCTTCCTCCGTCGTGGTCCTGCAACATCGAGCGTCTGGAGTCGTTCCTCGATGCGTTGCCGGGGGGGTATCGCTACACGTTTGAATTTCGTAACGAGGACTGGCTCCGTCCCGAGGTCTACCGGCTTCTGGAGGCGCGGGACGCGGCATTTTGTGTCTACGATCTGGCGGGCAAAACTACCCCTCGCCATACAACGGCATCGTGGGTCTATATCCGTCTGCACGGACCCGGGAACGCGTACGAGGGGTTGTATTCGGACCAGGCGCTGGCCGGATGGGCCGGGGCGATCAGCGCGTGGAAACGAGCCGGCAAGAGCGTGTTTTGCTATTTCGACAACGATCAAAACGGCTATGCTCCCCGCAATGCCCGGAGTCTGGCCCGCATGGTCGAATCGTAACCGAATCGCGAGGCAGTGCTCACTGGCCGGGCTCGATTACCCGGGACGAATTCGACACGACGCCGGCCCGCGCAGTCTTCCCGGAAACGACAAAGTGCTTTTTCATTTCCGCAAGAATGCCCGGTCCCCGGAGCCGCGCGGGAACGACCCGGTGCGAAGGGAAAGGTGAGGGAGTTCCAGGGCGCACGGGCGGCGGAATGAAAGGCCGGCATGGATTTTGTAGAGTAAAGGGGGGACGGTTGAGAGATATTCAGCCCATGTAAGATTACCACGTTTTCTTATCGGAGGGTATCGCCATGATTCACGAAGAGGCAGTGACACGAGCCGGGGAGGCGGAGACGACCGCGAAAAACGCCATGACCCGGGAAGTTAACGGTATTCAATCGACGGATACGATTCTGACGGCTGCGCGGATGATGCGGGATCGGGACCTGCGTGCCCTGCCGGTATTCCAGGCCAGGGATCCCGTAGGCATGCTCACCGACCGGGACATCGTATTGCGCACGGTTGCCGTTGAAATGGATCCCGGGGCTACAACCGTGCAGGACGTGATGACCAAGGAAGTGATTGCGTGCGATGAGCAGGATTCTATCGACCATGCCGCGCGGTTGATGGAGTTGCACAATGTGCGCCGTTGTGGTCAATAAATTGGGACGAATGAAATTATAGGCGGCGGCAAGACAAAAAGATTCAAAGACAGCCCGTTCGAAGACATAAGAAGGCGGCGCAGGAAAAAGACAAGAAAATGAAGGGGGGGGGGTGCCGAAAGGAAAGAACTAAACATGCAACAAAGGCATTGATTGAAACTCAAAACCACCCACACCAAATATCTCATGAATATTCACCGGTGACATATTTTCGGGTGATATACTCCAGCGGTTTCCCCAATTATGCAGGCATTTCTTTTCTCGTCGCGAACCAGTAAAAAACCGGCATCAGAAACAGGGCAACAGCCATTTCCATCACAAGCCCGCCGATTGCCCCTATCGCCATAGGCCGCAACAGGTCCGCTCCGATTTCCAACCCCATCGCAA
>CAZNDN010000196.1:0-6197 GCA_964571815.1 uncultured Fibrobacterota bacterium
TGAGAGGAACGCATTTCGGCATACCCTGGACCGCGCCTGGTGTATTGTTCGCTGAAAACCCGGCATAACGTTTAAACTCTCTGCCCGCAGCTTCTACGTTTTTTGCGCAGGTGGTTCTATCGGTGTTAATTCACATTGGCCACTCAAGACACCGTGCTTTTCCGGCTGACCTTTGCTACAACACAGCCCACACGATTCAAATCCCGTTTCAACGGGACTGACCTCTGACTTCTCCGGCTTAGGCGTAGGCGAGGCGGCCGCGGGGAGCGGGGATTTCCCTTCCAAGCTTTTCGGCGGTTTCTATCCATTCGCGAATGACCACTTCGACGTTTCTCACGGCCTCTTCGTAGGTGGCCCCGTCAGCGGCACAACCGGGGAGTTCGGGTACCTCAGCTACAAATGCCCCGTCTTCATCCGACCAATAGATAATGAGTTCATACTTGATCATCTTTGCTATCCCCCAGCTTGTATTTCAGAATCACGTTCCTGATTTGCTTCACCTGATACGGCCTGGCATTCGAGCCTTTGGGCTGAATGTTCAAAATTTCTGGAACATCCTTGCGGAAGAATATGTGATGACTTCCCTTTCTTCTCGTTGAAAAGCCAAGACGTTTGAGCAACTCACATAAACCGGCAAAGGGGATGTTACTGTCGGAGGTCCCCTGCATAATGGCTACCAGGAGTTTCTTTCGTTTGCCCATGTAGATAATATACCTCGATTACAAAGACCTGTCCAGCTTGCATGCTTCCAAGACCTTTGCGTTCCCGAACGAGGGGCACGATCGGACCAATGCAGGGAGTCCTCTCGAAGTGGTGTGGGTGCGGCACAGGCCCCGGTTTGGCTCAGCCACCCCTTTGGTCGCACGCCTTCCCGCGGGATACACCGTCCTACACTCGAAAATCCGCCACCAGGTGCTCGATATTCCGCGCCGGGTGTTCTTCGTCCACCAGTGGAGGCCATTGCGCCAGGCCGTAGTTGTCGCCGAAGGTCGGTTTTTCTTCACGGTACAGCAGCCCCGTGGGAATACGCTCCCCCCATTCCATTGCCGTCTGATAGGCGTGCATGCGGTCCGAGGGGTCGTAGCCTTCCTGCCCGTCGACATTGTAGATTCGATCCTTGTACCATTTAAACGTATTCTTGCGATTGAACGAGATGCACGGCTGGAGGACTTCGACGAGCGAAAACCCGCGGTGGCGCACGGCCTGTGCGATAAGCCCGGCAAGGTGATCCTTCGCGCCGCTGAAGCCGCGTGCCACGAAACCGGCGCCCATGGTGACGGCCAGGGGAAGGGCGTGGAACGGCTCCGCGATCACGCCTCCGCTCTGCACCTTGGTCCTGAATCCGGGATCGGTGGTAGGGGAGGCCTGCCCCTTGGTCAGGCCGTAGATCTGGTTGTTGTGCACGACAACCGTGATATCCACGTTGCGGCGTATGTTGTGAATGAGATGGTTGCCGCCTTCGCCGTAACAGTCCCCGTCGCCGGTGGTCACCAGCACGGTCAGCTCCCGGTTGGCCATCTTCGCCGCGGCGGCCACCGGCAGAGCCCGTCCGTGCAAACCGTTGAAACAGTTACACCGCACGTAGTGGGGCAGCTTGGCCGCCTGCCCGATCCCGGAGACCAGCAGCACGCGGTTGGGCGCAAGCTCCAGGTGCACCAGCGCCTGCTGCACGGCGTCGAGGATACCGAAATTGCCGCATCCCGGACACCATGCGATGGGGTCGGGGCTCCGAAAATCGTTGCTTTCCACGCGTGTCTCCTTTGCTATGCCCGCTGTTATATCCGCTTGTTCAGTTCATCCACGAGTTCATCGACCGTAAAAGGTCGACCGTCGTATTTCAGCACCCCGGGCTCCGGATGAATACTCGCCTCCAGCCGCGCCAGTCGCGCCAGTTGACCGCCCGCATTGTTTTCCACGGTCATGATCCGTGCCTTCGGGGGCAGCAGATCCTCAAGCTGCTTCGCGGGAAACGGCCACACCTGCGGGAAGTGAATGCAGCCGACATGTTTCTCCGACAGCCGCTCGCACACTTCGCGCAGCACATTGCGGGTGGAGCCGAATCCCAGCAGCACCACGCGCGCATCCTCCACGCGAAAAGCAACGGGCGGCAGGATCTCTTCCCGAAGCCTCTCCTCTTTCCGGTGAAATCGCTTCTCCACCATGCTCGTTCGCACCCCACCGTCTTCGGTGATATGCCCTTCTTCGGTATGCTCGTCGCTGTCGGCATAGATGACACCGGGTATCCACGACGGCACGGCGCGGGGTGAGACGCCGCCTTCTTCGAGACGGTAGCGGCGGTACTCCGTGACGTTTTCGCTTTCCTGTTTGCCGATTATGTGCCGGGTTACCTGAACCCGGTTTTCCGGTAGATTGCTGATATTGTATTGCGCGTCGGCCTGCTGCTGGTCGGTCAGGATCACGACCGGGATTTGATACGTGTCGGCCAGGTTGAACGCGTGCGCGGTGATTGTGAAACACTCTTCGATCGATCCCGGACTGAACACGGCCCGGGCGAATTCGCCGTGGCCGGCGTGAATCACGAAATCCAGGTCGGCCTGTTCGGTGCGGGTGGGCAGGCCGGTTGCCGGCGCCGGACGCTGGGAGTCGACCACCACCAGCGGGGTCTCGGTCATCGCCGCCAGGCTCACCCCTTCGCCCATCAGGGCGAACCCCCCGCCCGAGGTGCCGGTCATGGCACGCACGCCCGCAAACGATGCCCCGATCGCCATATTGACCGCCGCAATCTCATCCTCGGCCTGCTCCACCACCAGGCGCTCGTCGTGGGCATAGTGCGCAAGCGTATCCATGATACTGGTGGCCGGAGTCATGGGATAGGCGCTGTAGAAGCGACATCCGGCGGCCAGTGCGCCCAGGGCAATGCTCTCGTTGCCGTTGAGCAGCAGATTGCCGGTTTCACCGGCGGTCTCGACGGCAAACCGGTCGCCCGTGTTCAGGCGCGATGCGTACTCGTATCCGGCCCGGGCGGTGTCTTTGTTTTTCCCCACGATATCCTCGCCCTTGCTCCCGAACTGCTCCGCCAGGACCTCCTGCACGAGGGAGAGATCGATTCCCGCAAGCCCGGAAATAAGGCCGCATGCCACGGCATTGACATACAGTTTCTTGCCCCCCGCTTCCCTGGCAAGTCCCTGAAGCGGTACGCTGTGCAGCCCTGCCGGACCCTTCTGCTCACCCCAGGTGTCGGCATCGTACACCAGCACGCCGCCGTCGGCCAGGGCATCCGCGTGCAGGGAAGGACTCTCCTTATCGAGCGCGCAGATAATGTCGCACTGTCGCCGCGGCGCCGCCACCGGCGTGGCGGCCGCGCGGATCTGGAAAAAGTTGTTGCCGCCTCTGACACGCGACATGTAGCCCTTGTGGGTGAAGATAGAGCATCCCGCCCGGATACAAACGCGGGACAGAACGCCGCCGATACTCTGCAGCCCCTGTCCGGCTTCGCCGGCAATACGAATATTCAGTTCATTGGCCATTGCATTTCTCCTGTACACGTTGGGTGAGCACGACAGCTATCGCGGCAGCCGTCCACAGCCCGGCGAGGATCACGGTCGAATCCAAACTACCCCAAAATACTGCCTGAGCCGCGCTGGTGCAACAGGGGAGCAACGCAAACGCCGCTCGCATCGATGAAAGTGGACTTTCCGTCCGGGACTTCCACGCTTTTTGCGTAGATGTTTCTGTCGGTGCCGATTCATATCAGCCGCGTAAGGCACCGAATGCGGAAAACCGCATGTGCTGAAACCGGGGCGATTCCGTTGACACAAGGGCATGCACAGCGGTTCATCGGCGTAGACGGGCGAGAGGCTTCTCGGTTTTGGATTGCCGCGGAATAATACATATTTTCAACAACACCCACCAGCAGTCCAGAGGTAGTCTATGAGCATTCGATTCATTTTGTCCGCCTTTCTCTGTATGCTGATTTGCCCCGCGGTTCTTCCGGAGGAATCCATTCCAATATCAATCTTGTATTTCGACGACTTGTCGCGGGTGAAGAAGCACGCCTGTCTCGCAAAAGCGCTCACCGAAATGCTGATCGGTGATCTCAGCGACGTCAAAGGCGTGTCAATCATTGAGCGGGAACAAATCGAGAAGGCTTTCTCGGAGATGGCCCTGGGGCAGACAGGGGCGGTGGATGATGCCCGGGCTCCCAGGGTCGGCAGGCTCCTGGGGGCGCACTATCTGGTCATGGGCAGCTATATGGCCCGAAGAAGAAAACTGATAATCAGCTACAAGATCGTCGGCGTGGAAAAGGGCAACGTTCTTGCATCGGGCAACGTGACCGGAAAAACCGGGAACATACTTGGCGCGAAGAACGACCTTGCTGAAGCAGTGGCCGCTGATCTGGAAGAGCATTTCGAGGGTGTCACGGCGCCGGAGTTGAAAAGGGGAAACGAGGTGATATCGACCGACAAAATGACTGTGTTCGGCCGTGCCCTCGACTACAAGGACAAGCAGGATTTCAAGAGCGCCGGGAGGCTTCTGCGAAGCATTCTCGGTGATATTCCCGATTACGAACCATTCAGGAAGGAACTGTCGGAAATCCAGCGTCGTCTGGAAGGCTACGATGAAGCACGGCGGCAGGCATTGGATGAACGACACGAGCAGCCCGCGACGTATCGGACGTTCCTGCAGACTACCGGATCATACGCGTCATCCATGCAATACACCAGGCTTCTCAACTACTGCAGGGAACTGCGCGCATCGCCGCCGCGGGCGCCCGAAGGCTCCGCGGCGGCAACAAAGGAGTTGATTGACTACTACATCGTACTGTCCCTTCATTCCCTCAAACGTTGGCACGAGATGGTGGAGGAAGGGGAACATTTCTTGAAGGCGTATCCTGCATCCATGCATTACAATGGTGTCAAGAGATTCCTGGCCCGGGGACTCAATGAGTTGAAGAGCCGGGACAGAAGAACTGCGCGGGCTTCAAGAGAAGCGAAACCCCTGGTAGAGCAACTATCCGGGGCATCGGTAGAGCAGAAACAACTGCTCTACTATCGGATCGGGACGGTCTATCTGGCGGAGGGAATGCATGCGGAAGCGCTCAACTGGTACCGGAAGTTGGATCTGAAGAAAACCGAAGAACAACACCTCCCTGGTGACACAATACTCATGAGCGTTTTCATGTGCTACTATCATTTGAGACAGAGAGCGGAAGCCGAAAAGGTCATCGAAACGACCGCACGGCTGTATCCCGAATCGGATGCGGTTGATGACATGCGGCGGATGATGACGGTTCTTGCGGAGTAAGGCGTACTCAGCGGCGATGCCTCCTGTGCGTTCAGACTGCACGGAATGCCCATTTACACCAAGGGTAAGCTGGTGAGGGAGCGGGGGAGGAGATATTCTACTTCTTGATATCTTCCAAACGTGCAAAGCAGGAGAATGAGGTAACCATGAAGCAATTCATTCATCACTGTCCGACCCGCGGTAGCGCGAAGCTCCGGAGGGCAACGAAGGACGACACCGGACGCTTGATACTGGATCCTTGATGCATGATACTGGACAACCCACTCTACTGCTCGCTCCCTTCTGCCTTCTGCCTTCTGCCCCGCTGCCCCGCTGAATCCTGAGGCCCGTAGGGCCGGCATGTCTGTAGCACACGAAACCCCCGGAAATGACATCCAGAGCCCCGTAGGGGCGGCATGAAGCGTGACCAAGGTCTGAAGAACATGCCGGTCCTACGGACCTCATGAGCGTCTCCCTTTCTGGTTTTTCTACAGACATGCCGCACCTACGGCGCTCTGTTTGGCAGTATGTTCAGAGTGTGATCAATCGCCACCGCCGGCCTTTTCCGTGAGACCAGGTTCTATTCGAGACTACGCCGGGCAGGCTGCACATTTGAGTTCCAGATTCCACGTAATGAACAACTTGCATTACTGCTTGCTGCTCCTCCGCCCCTCCGAGTTCCGGATGCCACGTACTGCACAACCCACCCTACTGCTCGCTGCCTTCTGCCTTCTGCGCCTCTGCGCCTCTGAATCCTGAGGCCCGTAGGGCCGGCATGTCTGTAGCACACAAAACCCCCTGAAATGACATCCGGAGCCCCGTAGGGGCGGCATGAAGCGTGACCAAGGTCTGAAGAACATGGCGGTCCTACGGACCTCATGAGCGTCTCCCTTTCTGGTTTTCTACAGACATGCCGCACCTACGGCGCTCTGTTTGGCAGTATGTTCAGAGTG
>CAZNDN010000197.1:0-6165 GCA_964571815.1 uncultured Fibrobacterota bacterium
CCGAGTCCGTGAATGCGCTCTGAACGGCCGGAATTCCACGGTTGCAATTTCGGACTGAGGCCTGTATACTTAAAGGTAAGGACAGTCGGTACAATACAGGGAGGCCACTATGAGAATCTCCGCGGCCTGCAGCTCGGGTATGCGCGTTGCCGCGACGCGTCACGATATCTCCGCGCACAATACAGCGAACGTGAATACGCCGGGATTCAGCCCCTCCCGCGCCGACCAGGTGGAAGTCAGCCCCGAAGGCGTGAGGATCGCCGGCATGCACCGCGGCTCGGCCGGCCGTCCCCCTCTTTCAGGTACCAGCCTGGTGGAAGAGTCCAAGGAACAGATTATCAATACCCACACGCTTTCGGCCAATGCCTCGGCATTCAAGACCCGCGACCGCATGATCGGCGAGCTGCTGGATATGGTCGGCTGAGAATTCCGCGGTGATGCCGCGCTTCCGGACACTACCGCCGTCCCGCGTGACTGTCTCGCGAATTCCGTCACTTCCCCGACCCGGGTTACCATCCGGGATACCTCGAAACCATTGTGACGGGCTGCACCGCAGTGAGTGTATATTGTCTTTATCGGGCCGTATGAGGGGTGTCATGCGGCAAAGTGCCCGTGACATGACACAAGAGAGGTGGAGTCGCCGGTATGCACACGAGGCTGTATGCACTGGGCGGGTTACTGTTTCTTCTTCTGGCTCATGCCTCCTGCGAGAGGCGTCAGGCCGGAAAGAAGAGTGCCTCCGAGCGATACCGGGTCGATACAGATCGTTTCTTCACCGAATCGGATCCCGTGTCCGAAGAAGAATTCTCCAGGCGGCATGTTTCGTCGGCCGCGGTCTTGGCGTTTCACGGGGACCGTCCCGGATTCGGCCCTCTTTCGGTAATCTATCCACTCGACAGTGCGGTATTTCCCCCCGAGATTGTGGCGCCCGAGATTCGGTGGGCAGTTGATACCTCCCGTTCGTTTCGATGGACCATCGATATCTCTTTCCCCTCGATTGCCCACCACGTCTCTATCGGTACGGCGGGCGTCCCGTGCCGCCCCCGCGTAGATTCGGCGTGCCTGGCGCCGACCAACCGGTTTCCGCCGGAAGGATACGACACAAACCACTGCGGCTGGACTCCCGACCCGAGGCTCTGGGAAACGATCAAATACTACTCCCGGGGGGCGTGGGCGCAGCTTACCGTGGTGGGAGTCTCGGAGGCGTGCGAAGGGAAACGAGACACCCTGGCCGGTTCCGTCGCCTTTTCGACGTCGAATGATTCGGTCGGTGCGGTCATTTTCTACCGCGACGTTCCCCTCATGCCGTCGGAGACCAGGACCGGTGTGGTCAAACCTCTGGCCCGGGATGCGCTCGACCTCATTTCCTGGAGAATACACAGGATCCGGTCGGACAGCGCTCCCGTGGTGATGAGCGATATGCCCACCTGCGCCAATTGCCACTCCTTTTCGGGAGACGGCGGGGTTGCAGGCATGGACATGGATGGCCCCCGGGGGGACAAGGGAGCCTACGCACTGCGCGACATGGCCGACAGCATGGTTATCCGGCAGAGTGATGTCTTCTCCTGGAACGATTTCAATCCAGCAAAGACAACCTTCGGACTCTTCTCGCGCGTGTCGCCGGACGGTCAATGCGCCGTTTCGTCGGTTGACGAAGAGGTGTTCGTTGCCAACTACACCGACTATCGATTTCTTCAGACCTTCTATCCGACCAGGGGCAAGCTTGCGGTCTTTTCGCGAAAGACAGGCGCGATCAAGCTCCTTCCCGGGGCTGATGATTCATCGTACGTACACTGCAATCCGGTGTGGAGTCCCGACGGGGCAACCATTTACTTCCTTCGCGCGCCGGCCCGGCCGGCGTACGGTTCGAGCGAAATGCCGGCACATGCCAACGATCCTCGGGAGGCCCGGATATGCTACGACCTGTATCGTATGCCGTTCAACGACGGTCGCGGAGGAACACCCCGGCCGGTGCCGGGAGCTTCCGACAACGGCATGAGCAACACGTTCCCGAAGGTCTCGCCCGACGGGCGCTGGGTCGTATTCGTCAAGTGCCGCAACGGGCTGCTCATGCGACCCGACAGCAGGTTGTATATCATTCCCGCCGAAGGAGGCGAGGCGCGCGAGCTTGCGTGCAACCTGCCCGTCATGAACTCGTGGCACTCATGGTCTCCCAACGGGCGCTGGCTCGTGTTCAGTTCCAAGTCGTTTACGCCCTACACGCAGATGTTTCTGGCACATATCGACAACGAGGGCAACGCAAGCAGGCCGGTACTCGTCCCGAACGCGACCGCCGATAACCGGGCGGTCAACCTCCCGGAGTTCCTGCCAATGCCCGACGACACACTGGAGCATATCGATGTACCGGCCGTGGAATACAAGCGGTTTCTGGACAGGAGCAAAGAGTACGTTCAAGAAGGCCGGCTCGATGAAGCCCTGGAGGCGGTCAGACAGTCGATTGCGTTGCGTGACGACTACGCCGACGCCTATTCTACGCTGAGTTACATTCTCGACGAGATGGGAAAGGCGGAGGAAGCGATTTCGTTTTACCGGAAGGCAATCGGCCGGGACCCGCTCAATGATTTCAATTACCTGAATCTCGGGGTAATCTACAACAGCAGGGGAGACTATCGCGAAGCGCGGAAGCTTTTCGACCGTGCCCTTGAGCTGCAGCCGGAAAATGCCCTTATCTACTATAATCGCGCCGTGTCCCGTCGTGCTCTCGCGGACAGTGCGGGAGCGATTCGAGACTGCCGGACGGCGTTGCGGCTCGATTCGGCGATAGCGCCCGCCGCCAATCTGATCGGGGAGATCTATTTCGAGCAGGGCAACATCGCCGGGGCATGCGAACATTTCGTTCTGGCCTGCTCGGCAGCACCCCGGTACTTTCCCGCACAGAGAAACGCCGCCATCGCCTTCTCGGCCCGCGGCAAGCGGCAGAAAGCCCTCGAACATTACACTTCAGCACTGCGCCTGAAACCGGACGACACGCTTTCGTATCTGGGAAGGGCAAACGTTCTCTCCCGGACCCGCTTCAAGCAGGAGGCGCTCGAAGATTACTCCCGCGTGCTTCGTCTGGATCCGGCCAGTGCCGTCGCGTTGAACAACAGAGGTTTGCTGCTGCGGAAAATGGGACGGTTGGACGAAGCGGCACGGGATTTTACGGCGGCGATCGAGCTTGACAAGAGTTATACCGATGCGTGGTTGAACCGGGGAAACACGCATCTTGCCCGACGCCGGCTCGACCGGGCCGTCTCGGATTTCACCACTGCCTTGCGCCTTGACCCTTCGCTTTCGCGCGCATTTGAAAACAGGTGTATTGCCCACAGCATGAACGGCAAGTACGAGCAGGTCATAAGGGATTGCACCGCAAGGATGGAGGCGGGCAAACAGACCGACGGACTCTACCTGATCAGGGCGAACTGCCGATTCGAACTCGGGAGATATGAGCAAGCGCTGAGTGACTACAAGGCCGCACTGCGCATCAACCCCGACAAGCCCCAATATCACTACAACATCGCGCTTTGTTTCGAAAAACTCGACAAACTGGACGAGGCCCGGGCGGCATACCGGCGCTACACCCGGATGGCCGGCCGGAACGCACCCGGTGTGGAACACGCCCGGAAAAGGCTTGCAGAGCTTCAATCACCATAGGCCTCCACACTCCGTTGGCATTTGCGCCATTAGTGGAAATGAAATGTATTATTTCGCACGGCAAATGGGTAAAGCGAACGCTATATTTCAATAAAAGCTGAATGAGCGTTGGTTCCTCTCACCAATTGTATCAAAGGAGGCGACATTGAAACGCTTAAATGTTGTTTTCTCGCTCTGTCTCGCGGTTGTTTCAACCGTATTTGCAATCGATGATCCTTCAGGAGGGGCACTGGCCGGCGAGCGGTATCGGGTTCTTGTTTCTACCGATATAGGGGGAAGTGATAAGGACGATATGCAGTCCATTGCTCACTTTTTCCTGTATGCCGACCTCTTCGATATCGAAGGACTGGTTTCGTCTCCCCCGCAAGACGGAAGGGTCAGTCACATCAAAGAGGCAATTGACGCGTATGAAAAGGATTATCCGAAGCTGTCCACCCATTCATCCAATTACCCGTCACCCGACTACCTTCGCTCCATCACCAAACAGGGCAAAGAAGAGGCGGGAATGAAGCAAACCGACGGCTCCGACTGGATTGTCCAGCAGGCGCACAAGAGTGATTCCCGGCCGTTGTGGGTACTTGTGTGGGGAGCGATCAGCGACGTAGCGCAGGCAGTCAAGCAGGACCCGTCGATCAAGAGTTCCATTCGGGTTCACTTCATCGGAAGCTGGAACAAAGGAGTGGACACCGTGTCGTTCAACTACCTGGACAACAATCACAAGGACTTGTGGATTATCGAGGACAACGGGACGTTTCGGGGATGGTACGAAAACTGGGATCTGGGGGGGGATCTTGCCAATAAAGCCTTCGTGGAACAGCATGTCAAGGGACACGGCGCTCTGGGAGATTACTTTTATCCACTGAGGAACAGCGAAATCAAGATGGGGGACACGCCGACCTATGCCTACCTTCTTCGCGGCAGCGACGACGATCCCACCACCGATCACTGGGGCGGCAGGTATCGGAAGCTCGACGGTCGTCCCAACTGGTACACCGATCTTCAACACAACGCTAAAGAAACAGTCAGTCAATACCGGGAAAACTACCTTCGGGACTGGCAACACCGTATGGACCGCTGCATTGAAGAGGGGAACGAACAGCCGCCGCCCGAAGACGACACGCCGCCGTCGGCGCCCTCGAACCTCAACGCGAGTGCGGTGGGCAAATCGCAGATCGACCTGAGCTGGGACGCAGCCTCGGACGGCGAGAGCGGCGTCGACAGCTACAAAATCTACAGCAACGGCGAGGAAATCGGCACAAGCACCAACACTTCTTACAGCGACGAAGGCCTTAACGAGGGTACCGGGTACACGTACCGGGTATCGGCGGTCAACGGCAAGGGCATGGAGGGTGAAAAGAGCGGCGAAGCGTCGGCCACGACCGGATCGGATCAGGACCCGCCCCGGTTGGCCTCGGTTGCCGCGCAGTCGGAGACCTCGGTGAAAGTTGTATTCAACGAGCCGGTGACGCAAGCCTCGGCCGAAGAGACCTCCCACTACCAGATCAGCGGGGGCATTACGGTCAGCGGCGCATCGCTGGAGTCCGACCGGACATCGGTCATCCTGACCACATCGGCACTCACACTGGGTACAACGTATACGCTGACCGTCTCCAACATTTCCGACAAGGCGTCCACGCCCAATACCGGCGGGGATCAGAAGGACTTCTCATTCTCCGGCGAGCTGGAGATCACCAATCTCACGGTCGCAAGCGGAAAGACGTACGAGATCGTGGAGAATATCGCGGAAGGCGATATGCGCTACATCGACAGGACCTTCGGCCTGGAGTCGGTTGACGATCTGGCGGGGATGCACTACATACGGACGGCCAACGACGACAAGGGCGAGACCGGGGACAACTTCCTCAGTTTCGATGTAAGCCGGCCGGTTACGGTGTATGTCGCCTATCGCCACGGAACCGACCTTCCGTCCTGGCTTTCGACGTGGACAAAAACCGGAGACGAGGTGTGCGGCGACGGGTGCTCCGATGTGTACACGAATGATTTCGATGCGGGCACGGTCACCCTGGGCGGCAACATGCCGGGCGGGGCCGGGAACATGTATGTGGTCTTTGTCGCCCCGCAGGGCGCCGCGACCGCGTCGTTTGCCGCGCCGGACCTGAGCACCGACGCCGTGCCGCGCGTTCGGGTGCTCTCCGGCGGCGCCCTCCTGCGCGTATCCGGGTTGTATCCGCAAACGGAGTACATCCTTACCCTGACCGATGTGCGCGGGAGGGTGTCCAGCGCGAAGCGTACCGCCGGCGCCCGCGGCGCCGTGGCGCTGTCCACGGTACATCATTCCGGCGGGGTGTACGTAATCGACGTTCGTTCGCGGCACCATCGCTGCAGTGCGATTGCCGTTGTGCCGTAGCGGTCGGCGCAGCGCAGGGTGCCGGCGAGAGTGCCGGGTGTTTTCACGGCTCAAGATCGTCGGGGGAGAAGACAACAACGTCTTGCACCCTCCGGAGGATTATGTCGGCGCTCGCAAGCGAGGCAACGCGCAATCTTTGCGCG
>CAZNDN010000198.1:0-4328 GCA_964571815.1 uncultured Fibrobacterota bacterium
TCGCCGATGTCGGCTCCGGAGGCGAGGTGTCGTTGTCCGCCTCGGTCGTCGCCGATTCTTCGTTGCTCTTCTCCCCCTCCAGGCCTTCACCATTGACCGCCGAAACCCGGTATGTGTACGTCGTACCTTCCCTCAGACCGTCATCGGTGTAGCTTGTGTTGTCGGTACTTCCCGCCTTCTCGCCGTTGCGGTAGACGGCGTACTCCTTGATACCGCTCTCATCGTCCGATGCTTCCTCCCAGCTCAGGTTGATCTTCGTCTTGCCGTCGGGCGTTGCCGAGAGGTTTGACGGTGCCGACGGCGGCGTGTTGTCCGACGGCGCCATGTCGCCCCCCACGAACAGGTCCGGAAGCAGGATATCACCGCCAAGATCGACATGGTCGTCCGAGTAGCTTTTTCGGATCCATGACCCGATCGGGTCCACCCGTCCACCCATGTGCGTAATGAATCCGTCATCGTTGGACCAGTTCGGAACCTGTATGCCGTCGTTGAACGGAGAATAGGTGTGAAACGGGCTTCCGTTCTTGAACCTGTTCACCAGGAGTTTGCTGTGATCCAGGCGACACCACATGACCGTGCCCTGCCCGTCGGGCTTCAGACTCAACTGGCAGCCGTCCGAGTTATCCGCCACCATCTTCCACTTCTCTCCCGTGCCGACATTGACCACCATCGGACGATGCCAGCCGCCGGTGTGCCGGTTTGCCTGATCGTCGATATACGCCACAAAATTGCCGCTCATGCCGACCGACACGTAGGCACAGCCCGCCGGAGACGTTGCGATCACATCCCGGGTCGTGATCTTCGCATTGTCGCCGTCCACAGTGGTCTTCACGATCTTCTTTCCCACGCTGTAGACGATCTCGTTGTCCGAACTCCAGCTATGTGAGATCAGCGCCTCAACGATATTGTCGCACGTCCTGATCGTGCCCGACCAGATGGTCTCGAAATTCGAGCCGTCCTCGTTGAGCACGTATACCCCCCTGATCGTCTGTACGGTAAGCTTTTTGCCGTCAAACGACCATTGGATCGATCCGGCCAGGCAGTAGTGACTCTTGGGAAACTCGATGTCGGCTATCTTCCGCTCGCGGCCGTCCGAAAGGTCCATGACGTAGAGGCCGTTCCCCGCCTGATTGCTCCCCGCGGGCCTGGTGTACGCCAGCTTCCCGGCCTTGCCGCCCGACAGCCTCGCCCAGTCTTCCGCGATTCCCGCATAACCGGCACTGAGCCAACCGGCGGCAACAAGGTGCAAACACCAGAAGCCTCTGAAGACAACCCGCGGCAACCGACCGGCCATCGACCGCCGTAATGAGAACCGGTCACGATTCCGTCTCAGCTCAATCCTCGGGCACATCGTAAACCTCCTCGAACGAGTTTGCTTTCGACAGGCTCTTCCCCGCGTGCCGAATCCCTTGGCCGCAGGGTACCGAAAAGAACGTTTTTTCAGGAACAATCACCGCCACCGGCCGGGTAACAAGGCATGAGACCGAATGGCTCATGAACGAAAATAAGGATACAGGGTTGAAAGGGGGGCAGGTTTTCGACCCGCTTCGTACCAGCTTGTTCTACTTGTACTATTTTCTCTCTGAGGAGTGCCTATGGAGCCAAAACCCTCGGAGAACTTCCGGCAGTGGATCGAGAAGGCGATCGACGATCCCGGCTTCGGCAATCGTCTTCCAACCGTTCGTGCATTGTCGCGGAGTTTCGGGCTTTCACCGTCGACAATACAGAAGAAGCTTCGACCTTATATCGAAGACAACACGCTCACGGCGATTCGCGGACGGGGCCTGTTTGTTACCTCTCGGATGCCGCAGTCTGAAGTGCCCTCCGGCACCCCCTCGATTGCTCCGGCACAGTCTATCGAAGAGGCCCTGACCGAGGATATTGCCACGGGCAGACTCAAACACGGCGACCCGCTTCCGCCGGTGAAGTTCGTATGCCGGCAGTTCAAGACGGGCCAGTCAAGCGTTACCCGTGCGTACCGAATGCTTCAGAAGCGGGGACTGGCCAGGCGAGTAGGCAGAAGGTTCTGGGTGGGCGGTCTGCAACCCCTGCACTCCTTCGGGTCGCGCGGCACCGTTGTCTGCTTCAATTTCTCCGAAGGTGATGTGTCGGATCTGACCGTGAATGCGGAGTTTCGCGGGGCGTTCGAAGCCATGGAGCACGAGCTGCACAATCACCGCTTGAGCATTCGATTCAGGGACCCCGCCGAGCTTGACATGGTCCTGCGGCCCGAAACCTTCTTGAAAGGCGACTTCCAAAGCATCGTCATCTCCAGTGTCCTGGAAGAAAAGTACGAGGAACTCTCCCCGCGCCTGGAGGCCCTGGAGCCGACCCTGACACGGAGTGGAAAGCGTATTCTCCTGTGCGGGGGCCATTACACCCTGGAGCGAGGCCTCTATACCGTCCCGAAAAAACTGCATTTCTTCTGCCACGGCACGATCATAACGAATGTGGTCCGGACCGCGGCGGAGTATGCCTTCATGAAAGGATTCGACAAGGCCGTTCTTCTCTTTCACGAAACGGAAAACAGTGGAACCGATCTGCGCTTCTATCTCAGGTTCATTTCGGAGCTGCGCGTGCGCAACCCGCGCGCGGATATCAGGCTTTGTGTTCAACCCCTGTACCGGGACAGCTCGCCGGAAGATATTTTCAAGCGAACAAGTTCATACACGATACACAAGGATTTCTACTACCTTGAAGGCCTGCTCAGCAAGTACGAACCATACACCATGCGTGATCTGGAGAAGATTATGGTGGTGGGCGACACCATGGAAGAGCTTATGCGACGAGCGCCCCGCGGCGCGGTATGGGTTACCAAAGATGCCGCGACCGCATGCCGGGCCCTCCGGTGGTGCATGACTCAGCGCATCTCCCTGCCCTCCGATGCGGCCATCCTGTGCTTTGACGGCGACGCCTCCCTGCACTACCGGGGAATTGCCTCGTGCGTACCCGACCTGCAGACAATCGGGTATCTGATGGCGCATGCTCTTATCGGCGATATCCCCCTGAAAAGGTCCCGGAAAGGCTTTCTGCCGACACCGGCCGTATTGTACGAGCGTGAGACCATGCCCTAAACGGGCATGGCCGGAAAGCTCAGAAGTCAGAAGTCAGCCGCCGCGCCGCCCGCAACGCACTATCCGTTCGCCGGGTCACCGCGGGATGGTCGACCGGATTGCGGCCGGCCATCACGGTCCGACCATACGGGGAGCGAAGCCTTCAGGCCGGCCGAGAAAGATTGCATCACCACATATCGAGAACCACACCACTTGTCAACCCCCTGCATATCAGCTCGATACACCATATTTGCCGCGCAACAATCGATTTCGTCTCCGCGAAACCCTGTACTCGTTACACTCACACGCACACTTTTCAGTGCGTAATGCACTTTTCGATCATCTCCCCCCCGGGAGTGCGAATACGCACCAGAAGCATACCGGGGCCGACGGGAGAGCGTGTTTCAATCGCGGCCGCAGGACCTTCAACAACCGCGGTACCCAGAACCCGGCCCGAAACATCAACAAGCCGCAGCGTGCCGCCGGCGGCGGAGGCAAGCCCGGTAACACTCACGTGATTTCGCGACCGACGTATGGAGATGGCGTCGGTATTGCTCATCTCAGCATGCCGACCGGCCCTGCCGACGGAAACATCGTTCCCGATTGCAAAAAACTCGTCGGAATAGTCCTGCAAGTCGGTATCGCGGTACTGATGCAGCCGGATGGTTGCCTGGTCGGTCACCAGGGAGACAGTATCCTTGACCGCATCCGGGGGAACCACCCACGGGTAGTCTCCCCAGGTATCGTCGCTGCGCCTCACCGAAAACTGTGAAGTAATCAGCACCCTTCGCATGCCGCCGTCAAGCAGCAGCCATATCATGACATCGTCCACCGAATCGATATCCGCCATCCACCTGATATGCACGGTGTCTCCCGGGCCGAATCGCTCTCCGCCGTTGGGCGAAAGCACCGTTATTGAAGTGCCCGGCTCGGGATCGTCTCTCGCCGGCGCTTGATCCGTGTCGATGGTTGCCGAAAAAGTGCTGGTGTAACGTTTCACCGCTCCTTCCTCCCTCAGTGCTTCCATGCCGCCGGGAATCTCATCAAGTGCATCCACCCTGAAAAGGCAGGCCGCGAGAAGAATACCTGTTGCCTGAATACCCGCCTGCCGTCTCCTCATGAATCGCTCCTTGTGGTGTGTTGGTTCGCCGACAAGCCCACGAGGGAATACATCGAAAGTCCCTCTTCTCACTGAGCATGCATTATTGCCGGGGTACTGCCGGGCTATGGAATCGAGCCGCCGAAACACAGAGGCAATCCGCCCCGATGAATAAT
>CAZNDN010000198.1:4428-6114 GCA_964571815.1 uncultured Fibrobacterota bacterium
AGAATCTCTTCTGTTGATCGGTGGATTCTCTGTAGGAGAAGGCCCGGGACGGACTAATTTTTATATTTTAACGCTGCGCCCCCCCCCTGGATCGATCCGCGGCGGTCCGGCACTGCCATGCCGTCACTTCACCTTGCGGGCATCGACGCCCCTGCTGATCCAGTGACCCCATTCTCTTCATATTCCCAGACTCTCGCGGACATTGCGTATTTGAAGCTCCGCACGCATTGTCCGGGCCGGCGGCAAGTGTCGGTCCTTGCTCCGTCCAGCCGTATGGGAAGTCGTGCCAAGCCCGCGGATAGAGATGCAATGTCACCCACCATCATGCCCCTGAGCAATTCTCACGAACCGTTGTGCATCTGCTATATTGCAGGGTGAACCACTCGGACTGTGCCGTCTTCAGCGAAGATAACGGCATGAGGCAAGAACACGACCGAAAGCACACGTAATCATGAAGACGACTCGATCGATGGCGGTTTCCTGCAGCGCTGTCGCCCCAGAGGCACCCCATTCAGTGCTCAGGAGAGGAACCAACCGCCCGAGGCTACCCCGGACCTCGCCGCGCGGCCGGGTCGTTACAGGAGCAAACACATGAGCGGTACCTTCATTGCCGACTTGCGCCATTACCTCACTGAAGATGGGGAGTTGATCGACGGACCCGCGCCGGCGCGCCTGGTGGCGCAGCACCTGTGTTCGATTGTTGAGGCCGCCACATCGGTCGCCATGGTTCGAGAAACTCATGAAACGAACGTATGGTGCAGACGCCGGCCGAACAGGAAGCCCTGCCCTGGAAAAATTCACGCGGGTCTTCTGGCCGGGGAGCCCAGTTGTATCAGTTGGCATTGCCCCTCATGTGGAGACAATGGACTGATACGCGGCTGGAAGGAAACGAACTGGGATCGAACATGGCAATAACCGGGCGCTTCGGCAAGTCACTACCGCAAGCCCTGTATGCGCGTGTGAAACCAAACCTTCATGTCCATCCGGAGTCTCCCGCGCAACTGCAGCCGGGGTTTTCATCGTTGGATCGAATACCGTGAAGAAGAGAAAGAAGAACAAGGGTGTGCCCAGGCGTTGGCGGCTCAACAGAAGCCGGAGGCTGGAGGCCGGCAAGAAGTGGCTGGCTGAGTACAAAGGTAAGAACCCTGTCTCGAGCTATGCCGGGCATTTCAGGTGCGATGCCCTGTGCGCCGCCCTGGAGCTTAGAATGCTGGGAGTCAGTATCGATGAAAACGTGGTAGCAGATCTTCGCCGCAAAAAACCAAAGGCGCCACGAAAACCCAGAATATACAGGGATTCTCATGGCGAGTACATACGCGAGACGGTATTCATGAACGGGAAAATGAAGCTTCGGAGAACGTATGTCATTGACGGGATTCCCGCTGATGAATTCTACCGCCGGAACGCCGACCCCATCACGCTCATGCAGGATGGGGAGTACGAATTGCTCGCCGAAATGGGATACTGAGTTACCGCGGGGTGTATCCGGGTCGCGCCGGGAGTATCCGGGTCGGCTTCAGCAGTCCTCAACAGTGATTTCCTTTGGACCATTGACAAGAAGCTGCATATAGAAGCCGACAAGCTCCGGATTTCCTTCATGTAACAGCATCCCTGCAGGACACTACCCCGGCGCAATGGCGGCTACCGCCGCCCTGCGATCATCCTCTCCCCTCCAACGACAGCAGC
>CAZNDN010000199.1:0-6076 GCA_964571815.1 uncultured Fibrobacterota bacterium
TTGTAGCAGTTGGTCATGGTGCAGATCGAGCAGGGATAGGGACCGGTTTTTGCCCGGGGGCCGACACCGATGATGCCGCTGACCGACTTAATCGGGAGCATCAGGGCGGTTTCGGTAAGGGAGATTCCGCAGTAGTCGGGGGGAAGCAGTGAGAAGAGGGCATGCTGATCCGAGACGGGCCATCCGCAGTAACCCGGGCTGAATCGGTTGGTTACCCCCTCCCCCGGCCGCGCCGTGCCCAGTCGAGCTTGAATCAGGTCCGCGGCCCGCTCGACCACTTCCGAAGCGATTGTGTCAAGCGCGTAGCCTTTCATGAGTTCACCCCGCTGCATCAGCTCCCTGGAACGCTGCTCCGGCCGCGGTCCGGCCGTCACGGCAAACACGGCAATCGAAGAGGAGCCCCGGAGCTGCCGCGCAATCACCTCCCCCACGTGAAAGGTGGCCTCACCGGCAATCACCCTGTCGCCGTCGACCCCCGCCTCACCCACAACACCGTAGCCGGCCCGTATTTCGAAACACCCCGCGCACTCCGACAGTACCTCGCGCACGGACAAGCTCACGGGTTCGGGCACGCCGCCACGGTAGCCCATGGCCCGGCAAACCTCTTCAGGTGCCGGCGCAAGCTCATCCCACCCAAACGTGAATGTGTTCATGTCCGCGCGCATAATCACCGCTCCTCAGCAAGAGCATTCACCGTTTCGAACAAAGCGTCGATCGCCTCCACCGGCGTTCCCGGCGGCACGTCGCAGCCCGTGGAAAGTACAAAATGCGGAAACGATGCCGCCGCGGAAAGCAGGTCACGTACCCGTGCCCGCACCCGCTCCGGAGACTCCAGTTTCATTGCCACCGGGCTGACATTGCCCATCACACACCGGTCCCGCGGGATAGCGCGCAAGCGCTGAACCATGTCGGCGGAGTCACCGAAATGAAACGCCGCGGCGCCGGTGCCGACCATGGACTCAACCAGCTCGTCGGTGGTACCGCAGTTGTGGAGGACAACGATGAAGTTTTCATCCTGCACCGAATCCACAAGCCGTTTGATATATGCCGACGAGAACTCTTCGCACATGCCCGACGAGACCATGCCGGCGGCCGGTTCGGCCATGAACACCCCTCCGCCACCTTCATCCCGGTATGAACGCAGGAGCGCAGCAAGGAAACGCGTGAGCTTGTCGAGCAGCTCATGGATCGCCCCGGGCTCGATCATCAGTGCGGTCATGATCTCGGTCATCCCGTACAGCCTGCCGGCCAGCGACAGCGGCCCCGTGCACCCGGCAAACACCGGCCTGTCGGTGATTTCCCGCGCGGCAATGCGTACCGCACGGCGGTACTCCGGCACACGGGCGGCGTCTACCGACGGAAGTGCGAGCCGCCGGATATCATCGTCGGTTTTCACCAGCCGCCCTTCAACCGACGGCACCTCGTGGTCGCTGAAGCGCACCTGCGCCCCGAACGCCTCTGCTTCAACCGACAGGTCCATGATAGTGGTTGCGGCAGCCGATTCCCATTTTCGGGCAAGCGCGACCACCGCGGCGGCATGCACGCCACCGTCACGCACCGCATCCGCGACCGTTGCACCGGTCAACGAAAGCCCCGGCCACGTCATGACCGGCATGACACGAAGCGTGTCGGAGGCGAGCGCGGACTCCATCCATCGGTTCATCGCGGGTTTCATCCTTGTCATTGCGTTCCTTGTCGTATGATAATTGCTCCGCAAGCCTCTTCGCTACGAGCGAGCAGCGACTTTGCTTCGATGTTCTTCTCCGTAACGAACCGCTTCGTCCAGAAACGCCTCGATGTTCTCGAAGGGAGTGCCCGGGACAATGCCGTTGCCGGCGGCAATGGCCATGCCGCCGCCTTCGCGGTCGAACAGATCGATCAGATACCGCACTTCCCCCCGGATTTCTTCCGGAGTCTTCTCCTGAAGTATGTGCTGTACATCGATCCCCACGCAGAAGCCCATGTCGGTGAACCGCTCGGCAATTCGCTTTTCGTCCATGCACCCTTTCTGCACCGGATGAAACATGTTCACCCCGACTTCGATCAGGTCATCCATGACCTCGGTGTTGTTGCCGCAGGAGTGAATCCACCAGTGCATGTTGAGCCGTCTGAGTTCCTCCCCTATCTCCCGGTAGTACGGCTTGAGAAATTCCCGGAACACTTCGGGCGGCATCATGAGCTGGGTCTGATGCCCCAGATCGTCGCTGGTCCAGAAACCGTCGGGACTCAAATGGCGGTGCGCGACACGGATATAGCCGATATACAGGTCGGTAAGAGCCCGATACAGCCGGTGGACTTCATCGGGATTGGTGTAGTAGTCGGTAAGAAGATTGGCCATGCCCCTGATCTGCCAGGGCCGTTCATAGAGCAGCAGCCACATCGAAAACATCAGGTACGCCCCGCTCGATCGGGCGCGCTCGAAGGCCGGTCGATGCTCTTCGGGTTTGAATGCCTGTTCGGGATCGGGCATCTTCTCGATAAACTCGTCAAGCTTTGCCCAGTCGTCGAGGATCGCGCGCTTGTCGTGAGATTTTTCCTGTGACAACTCCCACGACAACCCCATCCCGGCATAGTCGATCGGGTTGATCGCGATGTCGACCATGTCTTCGGGGAAACGCTGCTCGAGATCGCGGAGTCGCCGGCCGTATTGATCCCACAGCCCCTCCGCCCACCAACGGGTGTGTATACAGGGCACCCGCCGCGGGCCGCGACCTTCCACCGCCTTGCACACTTCGTCCCCCGACAACGGTTGATACGGATCGTCCGTCATAAACATCCTTCCTTCAGTTGGGGAAACACTTCCCATTAACGCGAAACTCGCGGCGCAGGGTGCATTGCTACGCCGCGAGCGTATCGAGATATTCGACCGCCCCGTGGGGGGCGGCGCAGTAGCGATCGGCACCGATCTTCTCCGCAAACTCTTCGGTGAGCGGGGCGCCTCCCACCAGCACTCTGATATCGGGATGCTTTTCCTTGATCGCCCCGACCGTCTGCTCCATGTTGGCCATGGTGGTGGTCAGCAGCGCCGACAAACCGACTACGCATCCGGGATACTCCTCGATAGCCTGCAGAAACTTCTCCGAAGAAACATCGACCCCCAGATCCACAATCTCCCATCCTCCCCCTTCGATCATCATGGACACCAGGTTCTTGCCGATATCGTGCAGGTCGCCGGCCACCGTGCCGATCACGAACCGGCCCTTTCGTTTGACCGCGCCGGACAGAAAATGGGGTTTGAGGTGTCCCATGGCCGTCCCCATGGCCTTGGCCGCCATGAGCACATCGGGCACAAACACCTTGTTGTCCCGGAATTTCACACCGATCCGCTGCATCCCCACCATCAGGGCCTCGTTGAGTATCCGCTGCGGATCGATCCCTTCATCCACCGCCTTCTGTGTCAACTCATCGGCCCCCTCCTGACCCTTGAGATCCGGAGGATACGGCGATGTTGCATTGATCTTGCCGCGCTCCACGCATGTCGCAATCTTTTCGAGCAGCTCACTCATGGTTCAACCTCCCAGCTTCATGCTACAGGTGAATTGGCGTTACCGGGTTGGCCGCGGCAGTGTTCGACACGGACCGTCAGCGCTCTTCAACCCGGCATCTTCGTCGATCATCTCCCCTCCTGTCACAGTCCATAGTCTTCGGCCCTGAATTTCGACTTCGGGATCAGGGGAAGTACCCGCTCGATGAATGCATCTTCGGTGTCGGGCAATCCTTCCACCGTGTCGCGCAGCCGGTCAATCCACGGCACTTCCATCTCCGCCACGCTGAGACACCCCCCGGTACGGGCCTTCTCGATCATGTCCAGGGCGGTTCGCACGGCCGCGCGGGTCCGGCGGTAGGGCCCCTGCTCCGCGACCATGGCCCGGGCGATTTCCACGGCGCTCTCGGCACTCAGAATCAGCGCCTGCGGGTCCAGCCGCGCATCGGGCGCGCTGAGCAAATCCCGGAGCCTCAGCGCATCGCCCCGCGCACTCGCCTCGTTCATCAGCCGGCAATCGTAGGCAAGTTGCTCAAGGGAGATGGTTGGTGTCATGCCTCCCAGCAGACGCACGTTCTGGACCGATTCGTTGGACCAGAGGTCGCAGGCGGCCGAGGCAATATTGCCCAGAGGACTCGAATGCGCACACACGGCGGACTTGCCTTCCATTGACATGGGACAGCCGGTGAGTGCCTTAAGATATATGTTTTCGCAGGCGCAGTCCTTGCCCGGACCGACCGCACCCCGTTCGAAGGCCACGAGGCTTCCGGGTGCGGTGGCTGCGCGAACGACCGCGGCAAACACGCGGGGGATCATCCGCTTCTCGGCCAGCACCATGGCCGTGTTGCCGAAGCCGCATGCCGTGTCCGCGGCCGCGGGAGTATTGGCGGCGGCCCCTATCTCCACGATATGGTCCCAGAGGAAAGCCATGTCTCGGGCACCCATGATCGACAGAGCGAAGATCACCTGCTCGATATCGCAGGCAACCAGGGCATCATCGTGGATCTCTTTGCCCCCCGTCGACTCGATCGACGGCATCTCGGCGCCTTCGGCGAGACATCCCCGGAATGTCTCCCACATTCCCTCCAGAAGCTCCCCGGAACGCATGTGCGGCGGACGCGTCTTGTCGCGGGTGTCGTTGGGCGTGATACGCAGGGCGGTCTTGAGATTGTCGGAGGCGTAGTATTTCTCGAGTACTTCGTTGATAACGCCGGTTACGCGGATCGCCATCGACGGATCAAGGGTCATTTCGATAAGGGTCTCGAATTCCACCACCAGCCCGTCGAGCCCCAGCTCCACGGCCCGCCTGCACGCGCCGTCGACAATCGAGCGGTACATCCGGACAATCCGGTCGAGCGTTGCGGAAGTGACTTCCATGGTAGGAAGCGTGAAATTCAGCTCGGGATAGACCGTCCCGCCGCCGATCACGAGACCGCGGCGCGTGGTGACCGGGTGCGGCGCCGTGCCGAACACGAGATCTTCCGGGCGGTCGACAGCCAGTGACGTGAACTCTTTCATGGTGAAACGTCCTTTCAGGTTTCTCTGGTTATCAGCTCGGGCTGGACAACATGCTGCGCCAGCCGGGTGCTTTTGCCACCGCGGCGAGAATCGATAATCGCGCATACGGTGTCGGCCATCTCCTGGTTGTGCGGATCGATCGAAGTCACCGCGGGCGTGAAGTACCGGGCCACATCGGTGTTTCCGTAGCTTACCACCGATACATCACCGGGCACGGCGAGCCCCTGCTCCCGCAGGCGCCCGATTATCCGAACCGCATCGACATCGTCGCAGCACAGAATACCGCCGACATTCTCCCGGCGTATCAGCGAAGCATCGACCCGCCGTCCGCGATCGATCACCACGGGCTCCGACCGAGGCGTACGCGCACGGAGCACGCCGCGGCAGGTCTCCTCCATCAGCTCCTCAACCAGGTTGCGGCCGTTCCAGGTCTCGTTGCGCACGAACGCGATACGGCAAGAGCCGGCGCGCCCGCGGAGATAGGCAACCGCGCGGGTCACACCCAGATCGTAGCTCTGGACGGCATAGCTGAAAAACGATCCGGCCATGGTATGGTCCACCAGGGTCACGAACGTATCGCGGGGAGAGAGGCGGCGGTAGAAATCGGCGGTCCGGGACTCATCGAGCGTAGGCACCACAATCACCGCTTCGTACCGGCGGGCGATCATGTCGCCGACCAGGCGAATTTCTTCTTCCCAGGAGTTGTAATCAACGAAATGGTGCAGTTGGCGCTGTCGTCTCCAGGCATGCTCGGCGATCCGGTGAAGAAGATCTTCGTACTGAATGGAATAGAAAGGCAGCACGACTCCCCAGAGTCGTTTGAGGCGCTTGTGCTCGGCCACGAACGAGCCCAGCCCCGCCCGCTGCACCACCAGCCCTTCGTCCACAAGCAGCGAAAGCACCTTCTTGGCCGTCTCCCGTGAAACGCCGTGCCGGGCACTGATCCGGTTGATTGAATCCATCCGCGCCCCCGGCAGGAGACGACGCTGGACAATATCCTCCCGGTACAGCCCGGCCAGGTGACGGTACAGGGGAACAAACGGTTGTTTGCGGGTATGGGCAAGTGCCATGAAC
>CAZNDN010000200.1:0-4382 GCA_964571815.1 uncultured Fibrobacterota bacterium
TTTCCAGGGTGGAAAGGCTGCCGGCCAGTTTCACCGGCTGCCAGGCGCACGGCGGACCGGGCTTCTGCACCACCAAGTCGGCTCCGGCCTGGGACATAGGGCCTTTGAAGGCGCGTTCGACTGCACGGGAAATGGTCAGGATGCTGACGAGCAACGTCACGCACAGCCCCATCCCGAGGATGGACAGCAGCGCCCGGGTCTTGCGGCGCGACAGTTCCCGCCAGGCGAGGTTTATCCATTTCATTCTCCATTCAATCATCGGCGCACATCACTTTCGGTCGGCGAGACCGGAACCGAAAGGGAAACCGCACGCAGCCCAGTGGCGATACCTGCGGTTGCTCTGTGTTTTTTTCATCATTTCGTAAAGCCTCCGGTTGCCAGTTGAAGTTGGGCACAGGCAATCAGAAGCGCGCCGTATGCCTCGTCATAATTTGTCTGGGCTTCGAGCAACTCAGCCTGTGCGTCCAGCACTTCGCTGATCGTGCCCTTGCCCTGTTCGTATTTGATTTTCTCTATTCTCAGGCCCTCTTTTGCAGCCTCGATTCCCATTCGCGCGATTTCTATCCGCTCCCGTGCGGCATTTATGTTCAACACAACGGTTTCTATTTCGGTCGCGATTCGCAGGCGCAGTGCATGCATGCGGTTCTGTTGAGCGTCCAGCATCGCCCGCTTTTCCTGCAGCCCGGCGCCGTTGCGTCCCCCTTCAAACAGCGGCACCGACAGTGAAAGACCTGCCGAGCCTCCCGGTTCGTATTCTCCCGCCATATCGGTACGAATTCCGTATCCGGCTTGCGCCGAAATTGAAGGAGCGAAGGCACCACGGGCAATATCGACACGGCGTGCCTGGGCTTCGAGCAGCTCGTCTGCCGCCAGGTAATCCGCTCGTGCCCCAAGCGCATGTTCGTAGAGGGAGTCCGGTATGCTGCGTGCATCGGGTGTATCGGCCGGCACGTGCGTTGCGAGTGGTCGTGCGCCAATGTCGACAACCATGGCCGCGGCAAGTTGCGTGCGATGGGTGGCGAGTTGATTGCGTACAACCAGCATTTGCTGGCGCACATCAGCCAGGCGCACGTTTGTCCGCAGAAGGTCAACCTGCGCCGCTTTTTTTGCTTCGATCATTGCCCTCACGCGTTGTTGGTGCGATTCCATGGCTTCGATGGACTGTTGTATCGAGAGGGTCCGTTTTTCAAGGTTACAAATCGTGTAAAAAAGGCGGGACACGGCAAACGTCAACTCATTCCGTTGCCGCTGCGCATGATACTCCTGTGCCTTGTGTGCGTGCGAAGCCGCTCGCATGCCGTTAAAAGCGCGCCCTCCGCTGAACAGCGGCATTGCAAGGACGGCATCGGCGCGGCCAAGCTGATCGCTGAACACGCCGGCTTCACCTGTTTCGCGCGGCTGCAGAACGCGCCGGTTGTTGCCGTAGCGTTCGTATCCGCTTTCGATGCGCACCGAGGGAAGAAGCTTTGCGCGCGCCTGCTTGTAACGGGCATGTGCCGCGTGCAGTTCATCGGCGGCGGCCCGCACATCCGGATTGTTTTTCAGGGCGGCCGCGATGCATTCATCAAGAGACAGGCTGTCGGCATGGCGCTGCGTAACACCGTAAGACGTGTCGGTCAGGTGTGCAGCCTGTTTTGTAGATTGCCCCGCGGCAAGCGGTTGCGCGCAGGTATCGGTTGGCCACAACAGCGGGCAGCCGCACGCCAGCAAAATCAAAAGTGTAAAGCAAGTGGATTCAGGTTGTTTCATGCGTCGCGTTCCTGCCGCGGCGAATCAACGGCATTGATCTGGACAGCCATGATCCGGACTCCCTGCGCGGATTTCATCGCAACCGTCGCGGGGCTGATGATGACACAGTGGCCTTCCCCGGCCGAGGCAATCTGGTTGTCAACGGTTATTTCGGCCTCGCCGCTCACGACGGTAAAGATGACGTGCTGCTGCATGTCGCACGGGGGTATTTCGCCGCCGGGAGGCAGTTCAATAATGCGCGCTTTAAATGCATCCGCCCGATAGAAAACATTTTTGTCCCGCTCGGTCACGGAATGCGCGGGTATGGTCTTGAGATCGAAGTGGTTCATGTGTTTTTTCCTTAACCTTTCATCTTCTTAAGAATCGTCGCCCGTTGTTGCGGATTCAGAGAATCCTGCCTGCAATGCTTATTCCGTCGATCAGGCAAAGGACAGGCACACACTGCCTTCCTTCCAGTGTGTGCCTGCCACAATCCCGTGAGCGTATCGTTACCGCAACTCATGCACTCAGTTGCGCCGACTACATCCGAAACCACGATGACCCGGACAGCCCTGACGAGCACCGCCGGAGTGGCATGCTTGCCGTTTATCGCACTGGCCGTCCTTGTCCTTGTCTGCATAATCAGCACAGCCGCTGCATTGAGCAGGACAATCTGCACTTTTCGGGCATTGGACCTTATCGGCGTTTTCGCCCCCGGTTCGAGTTGCGGTTGTCGACTTCGCGTCACTGTCGTTTCCGGCATACGCCCGGGTGACATAAACAGTGCTTGCCGCCAGAACCGCGACGAACACAAACAGAATCAGCTTTTTCATCTTATCACCTCCTTTCGTGTAGAGTTTTTACGAACATGGTATCATTTTGCGGGTTGATTCATGGGTCACTCCCGAGATCCGGTTGGGGGCCGAAACCTTTCTCCCGGAGTCGAGTCCAGGCACCGCACGGCGTTTCCCGCGGGTGCGCATCCTGATCTTTGCCGTATCATCTGAAAGAACTTTTTCTGCTGCTCCGTGGTGAGGGCCTTCTTTTCCGCGAGCAGATGGGCGATCACCTGTTCCTGCATTTCCCGCTGGCCGGCCAGAATCGCTTCCTGTTGCGCCGTGATTGCTTCGCGGTCAGGCTGGTCGATCGCGAGAAGATCAATAAGGTCCGAGCGCAACGCACGCATTCGCCCGCACCTGGCGCGGGTAGAATCGTGAAAAGCACGCATGCGCGGTTCGATTTCCCGCCACTGCGCGTCGCTCAATCCGAGACGGCGATGCAACGGGCACCATATCTCGCCGGTTCCGCATCGGGCGCCATGGCCGGGTAGTGCTTTTTGCTGAAGAGTACCCACAATCCATGTCCCCACAAACGCCATATTCAAGGCAATGGACAGAATGATTAGCAGCGGTCGCATTTTATACCACATTGTCAACGCCCCCCATCATTGGTAATCGTCAGCGCCAGGTACGCATCGGCAATCGTTTCCGCGCCGGTTTCTCCAAACGGCTGAATCATGGATGTGACTACCGCGTCGGTTGTTTGAGCGGATGCGGCCGATAGGCTTTGCCGGTTTGAACGTGTGAGACTTTCGCCCATAAATATGCCCAGACCCAGAGTCAGACAGAACGTAACGGCTGCCGCAGCCCGCAATGGCAATGTGAGTTCCCGCCACCACAGCACCGGCTGAAACGCCGCGTGCGCCGCAGCAGCCTGCAATCGCACTTTTCTCATCACCGAATCGGCAAAGCCTTCAGGCAGCGGAGAAGGCGCAACCGCCCGGAGAAGATTGCGCACAGACGAAGACTCCTGAACGATACGGCTGCACTCAGGGCATCCGGCAAGATGATTTTCGATTTCACCGGCAAGCCGAACTCCCGACTCACCATCAAGCCAGGCAGCAATATTTTTCTGAATGTCCTTACAATGCATAAATCTTCTCCGGAACGGCTGGTAAACGGAGGTGATAGCAGTCGCCCCCCTCCGGTTTTTAATCTATCAGAATCGATAATCAGGCGGCACGGTTTAACAGCGTGTTGCCTAATGCCACATTCTTCCTCCACCGCACCCGTTACCCCGGAATGCATGGCACGAGCCATTCCCGTTATGGATACCGAGTTCTTTGGCGATCTTTTGTATTTCAACCTGAATATCGATAATCGCTTTTCTGATGGTCGCAACAGTTTCCGGATTCGGATCGTCCTTCAACCATTCCTTCTTCAGCAGGGTTTGTTTGTCGATAAGCTTTTCCTGCAAACCTCTCGTTTTTGTGTTGAATTTCTCCATGGTTTCCGGCGAGACTGCCGCGCCCTGGTTCATTCCACTACCACCCCGACCGCAACACTGAGCAGTAGCATCTGAGAGCGCAAAAAGTGAGAACAGCACACCTATTACTGTAATAGTCATCAGGTTTTTCATAAAATTCCTTTCTTGTCATTGCTTTGTTAAAAAGAACGTAAGCGTTCACAGGGGGTGCAAAAGTGGCTAAATTTGCTCAAATTCGCCACTCGACAAAGTGTATCGACCGGCACGTTCAGGCCTGAATTGGCGTTTTCGCGCCGTTTTGGCCAATCTTCACAAATGTGCTGTGAACGGTTACAAAAGAACTATCGACTAATCAAATTACAGCGTAGCGCAATTTGATTCATTGTGGT
>CAZNDN010000200.1:4482-5941 GCA_964571815.1 uncultured Fibrobacterota bacterium
AAAAGAACTATCGACTAATCAAATTACAGCGTAGCGCAATTTGATTCATTGTGGTACAACACCTCCTTTCCGTTATGCAGTATAGCAATCCGCCCATGCCTGCTCTGGATTCAAATTCGATATCCGGGATTAATGAATTATTAATTCCACGCGCATCGCCGCTGCATAGCTGAGGACGCCGGTTGTCCATTCCACTTTCCCCCTTTTACTTATTAAAGGGACGTGTAAAACAAAACCCCCGTTATTTTTCACGAAAATTTTTCAACTCACAAAGCAAGCCGGCTCGTGCACGTGCCAGCAGTCGTTCCACCGATTTGGAGCTGGTATGCATGATTTCGGCTATATCTTCATAAGAAAGCTCCATAAATTCCCTGAGAGTAACAGCGGTGCGCTGGCGGGATGGAAGGTGGCTGATTGCATTGCGGACGGCATTGTCCCGTTCACGGTCAAGCATTCGTTGAGAAGAGTCTGGATCAGGGCAATTGAAATGCTCTACGTTATCAATGATGGTTTCGCGCTTTTTGTGGGCTGCATCCATACAAAGACGTACTATGACGCGATAGAGATAGGTGCTGAACGAAGCGGTATGACGGTAGCGGGGCGCAGCCTGAAAAATCCTTATGAAGGCTTCCTGCGCAACATCTTGAGCATCCTGTGTGTTACCCATGAAGCGTGAACTCAGACGCCATGCGGTTTGCTGGTATCGTAACACGATTTCATTGAATGCGGCCAGGTCGCCCCCGGCCGTTCTTCGCATGAGTTCTTCATCATTTGTCATTGAACTGTTTTCCGGATCCGTTTCGAGCAGATAATAAAACCGATTCCGTCGGCTAATTTTATGCTTCTACGATTCTCTTGCAAAAATAGAGAAAAGCCGCGATGCTTATGACCGCAGCTCATGAGATACTATTGCGTTGTGTAAAAAAGCTATAAACCCACGCAATTACGGCCTTTTTTTTATCTTCATCTTGACTATTCGCCTTGTCCTCTTCTTGCGGTGCCTCTATTATCATTGTGCTTCCTTCGTTTATCTGTATTCTCTCCCCTGGAACGCATATGCCGGGCTCTGTCAAGCAATTTGACAAACTGTTCCGGTGTAAGAAGCTCTTTGATTTTCAAGAGATGCTCGTTTCGCTTTTCCGTATATACCCGTTCCAGCTCGCCTGCCTTTTTGGCAAGCTCTGAAAGCATGGTTTGGGATGGGTTCTCTTTGAGCAATTCTTCCCGTGTTTGTTTCCGTAACCCTTTTATCTTTGTCACATGTTCCTCACGCACAGCCCTGGTTTCCTTGTGCAACTCTGCGATTTTGGCTTTTTGCTCGGTGGTAAGACCCAGTTCCTCCAACAAACGTGTCTGTGCCCGATCGTGTTTGGCGATGCTTTCCGGCTGTGCGTTAACCATTAACGGTGTCAGAAATGTCAGTGCGGTCATACACGTAACAACGATTTGTTGTCGATTT
>CAZNDN010000201.1:0-5808 GCA_964571815.1 uncultured Fibrobacterota bacterium
ATTGCCTGGGAGTGCGTGAATCCGGAATCACTCGATATTTCACTCCGGACATTCAGGCAGGGGGACACCACCAGAGTGGCGGCGTCATGCTGCAATCTCGACGCCCTCAATCTTGACATCAAGACGGCTTTCCCCGAGCAAACCTGGTCGGCCATGTACTGCTCCTATCCTCTTCGGGGCGACACTTCTCCAACATGGCGGGAAATGGGGGACTACTATCTGTCGTTGCTTGCCGAGCCGTACGAAGCTTCGGCCGGGATCGAAAAGCTGGACTCACTCATCGATACGGGAGGCGGTCATGATGCAACTGCCCAGGAAGCCTTTCGGGTGGTCACCAGCAGGATTCGTTACCATGCCGACATGGACGAGAGCTATGGCATACTACCCCGGCCCATTTCCAGGACGCTGAGCAACGGATATGGCGATTGTAAAGAGATGTCGATGGTGCTGTGGAATCTTCTGCAACGACGGGGGGTGGAAAGCGGATTGGCCCTGGTCGCAACACCCGGTACGCCGCAGCTCATTGATTCAATTCCGTCACTGAGCGGGTCAAATCACATTATCGTATGGTTTGTCGATGAAAACAACACGATTCGATTTCTCGACCCCACCGTCTACCATGATCATCCATTCATGTCGGTTTCGGGGTTGGTGGGGCAGAAGGTGCATGTGCTCAAACAGGGGCACAGCACTATCGACACAATCAAGCCCCGCCCCGAATACCGCAGCATCGTGGTTACGCGGGCGCGGATAGGCCGCAGCGATGATCACGAGTGGATTCAACGGGGAAGTGTCATACTCAAGGGGCACATAGCGCACACCCTTTATCCGCGCATGCACCCACTGTCGCCCCGGGAATCGGTCCCGCCGGCACGGCACCTGATGACGGAACTGTTGAACCTGTCGTGTTCCTCCGTTTCCATCGACAGCCTTTCCCCGGTATGTGTCACTCTCAGCTACACCGCCGATGTGCGCAAGAATGTCGTGGAGATTGACAGGGGGGGCTTTCGAGTCGATGCGCCTTCCTTGCTGGGAGGTCCGGGACACTACACAACCAGAACCCTTCGAGGGCCGCGCCGCTTTCTCCCTTTCGTGCAGACGGACACCTGGCATTTCTCCGGGGAATTCGGCGAGTTTCAACGGCAGTGTATCGATGACGACATCGGTCGCGGGTGCTGGGGGCTGGACGGCTCGACGCTTACGAGGAACTACACGCAGTCTTTTCGGATTTCGGGGAGGGAGGACGAAGTGGAAACGAGGAATTTCATTGCACAACGCCGGGCATTCGGCACGACGGCGATATGGAGGTAGCGATGCGTAGCCCTATCGGCCGGACTTGCGCTTCCCGGCCTGTGCGCTGCATACTCGTGTGTGCCGCGATACTCGGGTGCATGCTGAATGGATGTGTTTCCTTCTCGACACCCGAGCTTCTCATGGAACTCGACGCCGGCACTCCGTATCCACCGGAATGGGAAAGCTACGGTGCGTTCTACGAAGTCGATGAATTGTTCTTCGAGGCAACATTTCTCGACGGCGGGGCGCTGATCCAATCCCCGGTCACGCGAATAATTGTCAACAAACAGATACGCATTCTCACCAGGGACGGGATGGCCCATGCTACCGTTCCGGTTACACGGTATGGAGATTCGTTATATTCTTTCTCCTGTACGCTTGTCGATTCAAACGGCCGAACGACCGAGCTGGATCTGGAGGCGATGAAGCGGGAATATCAGAAGAATGGGGCGGTCGTGTTTCCGCGCGCAGTTGCGCCTTGCCTTCTCAAGGTATATATCGAATTTAGAGCCTATTCACCGCTGCCGTGGCTGGAACACTGGTTCTCGTCGGGCATACCCATACGGAAAGCTCGTCTGACATTATCCGCCCTCGATAATTTTTCCTATGCCTGGAAAGGGTACGGAGGTGTGGGGGAGCCAGAGATCCACCGGGCTGAAACCGGCAAACACACACACCATGTATGGACCCTCACGGACGTGCTTCCTCCAAAGAAGCTGAGTTACCAGCAATCATTCGATCGGACTCTTCCGCGCGTCTCGCTTGTGCTTAACCGGGCCTTCTCTCAGGAAATACTCACGACCTGGTCCGACTTGACTTCCTCGTACCGCTCCTATGCGCTTCGGGAAAGTTTCTTTCATTCATCGCGCTATCTCCGGCACGTGACCGACAGTCTGTCATCGGGGAGTTCTTCCGCCTACGAGGCGGCCGACCGCGTGTTTCAATGGCTGTGCACCAATATCACGGTGGAACAGACGCCGTCAAAAAGGATAAATCCCGACAAGTGCCTGAAAGAGGGGAAAGCCGATGTGTGGGAGTTCACGGTGATACTGCGGAACGTATTTGAACAACTGGGCCTGAGGAGCGAGGTCCTGGTTACCCGCACAAGGGAGAAGGGTGGGTTTGATGGGGATTTTGTCACACCCGCGGTGCTCAGGACGCCTCTGGTGGCGGTGACCATAGACTCGGTTCGCTACCTTGCATTCCCCTACCGGTACGGCGCCAGGCTGGGGGACTACCCGCTTGATTTCTTCGATTTGCAGTGTGTGTCGCTCGCCGACAACAGTATCCGGACAATTCCGGAGCCCTTGTCGCGCAAGAGTTACATTTTTCAGACGTACACGGTCGATCCCGCGGACAATGACCTTCCGTGCCGTGCCGAAATAGTCTTCAAGGGTCAGGTCGCCTACATGCTTCGCGGCATGCTTTTTCAACTCGACGCCGACGATCGACGTGAGTCATTGCAGAAGCTCATATCTTCCTACGGGAAGAGCAACGTCATCAGGGACTATGCAATCGACAGCCTTGAACAGCCCGGAAGCGCCTTGCCGATGAGCCTGACGTTTGCCTCGCCGGGCCGGGTTGTCTCCCGGAAAGGACAACGTCATATCCCCTTGTCGCAACTCTTCGATACCCAGTTCGAATCCTACGATACGACACGGAAGGAATTGTTCTGCAGCCGACACCCGCTGTTTCTCTCGACAACGGTGCATATCCCCCAACACGAGGTCCGGCTGGGGACCGTGTCCATTCCGTGCGCTCCCGTCACCAATGAACTGTTTGCCGTAACCTGTCATGAGCAGCGGAATCGTGACGAAGTAGTCTTCAATCGCAGCGTGGACATTTTCCGTGCGGAGCTTTCCGGCCGGCACATGAAGGAGATCTACGAGGACATTCGCATGCTCAACGCAACCGAGCAGGCATTTTGTATCGTGCACAACCGAGGTACGCCCTGAGGGCGTTCGCATGAATGACGGCAGCTTCTTCTATCAGGTTCGAAGGACCGGCAGACGTGCACGTTGTCCCCTTCTCGCGTTACTGGTTGCCCTGACAAGCCCGGGGGTGGGTTTTACCTCCCGCGCCGACACTCCCGTCCCTCCTTTCGTATTCACCAAACACTTCGACATGGGCGGATCGCACTACGCCTACACGGAAGCCCTTTCGGACGATTACCGGGAACGCCACTTCTCCGGGGGTTCCGCACTGTGCCTTCGGCGCACCACGACCTCAGGGTCCGTGATCGACACGCTGCTCAGCTCACCGCAGGGTGTCATTCGCGATCCGGACGTATCGTGGGATGCGGACAGAATTCTCTTTTCGTGGAAGAAATCCGACCGCGGTGACGATTACCACCTGTACGAAATGAAACTCCCCTCACGGGAAATCCGTCAACTGACTTTCGGCAAGGGATTTGCCGATTATGAAGGGGCGTACCTGCCCAACGACGACATCGTTTTCAACTCGAGCCGCTGCGTACAGCGTGTCGACTACTGGTTGACACCGGTCAGCAACCTGTTCTTGTGCAACAAGGATGGTGAATTCATGCGGCGCATTGCGTACGATCAGGTACATACCAACTATCCCACGGTGCTCTCCGACGGGCGGGTGATGTTCACGCGTTGGGAATACAACGACCGGGGACAGATTCATCCGCAGCCGCTGTTCGTGATGAACCCCGACGGTACCATGCAGACGGAGCTGTACGGCAACAACTCCTGGTTCCCGGTGTCGCTTCTTCATGCGCGCGATATCCCCGGAACGGGTAAGGTCGTTGCCGTGCTCAGCGGTCATCATTGCAGGCAAAACGGAAAACCGGCGATCATCAATCCGCGGGTTGCTCGAAACTGTGAACTGGGATCATCCGTGCGCACCTGCGGCATCGAGTACCTGGAGGACGTGACGGGCACGAAATACGAGAACGCATTTGTCGAGGGCAGAGAGGGGCGCTGGGGCCGGGAAGGCAACCAGTACCAGTATCCGTATCCGTTGAGCGAAGAGGAGTTCCTTATTGGAGGACGACTGGGGACGGACGAGCATTTCAAGATCTACTATTTCAAGAAAGGCCAACCACCCCGTGTCCTGGTGAGCGATCCCGATATTTCCTGCAATCAACCGGTTCCGCTTGTCGCACGGCCCCGGCCGCCGCGAATAGCCTCGAAGGTGGACTATCGCGAAACGACCGGCACGTTTTCCATACAGAATATCTACGTGGGAGGAGGCCTGAGGGGGGTTGATCCGGGAACGATCAAGAAGCTGCGGGTGATAGCCCTGGAGTATCGTGCCGAGACCATGGAAGGCTCACACAAGGTGAGCGGCCCCGCCGGTTTTGCACCGGTGCACCTGCCGGTGGCCCTGGAGAACGGCTCGTGGGACGTCAAGCGGGTGCTGGGAGATGCGACGGTGTACGATGACGGCTCGACTTACTTCGAGGTTCCTGCCCGGACCCCGGTGTATTTCCAGGCCCTCGACGAGAGAGGGTATGCCGTGCAGAGCATGCGAAGCTGGTCGACGCTGCAGCCGGGTGAGCATTTCGGTTGCGTGGGATGTCACGAGAACAAGCTGGAAGCGCCTCCTCCGATGAGCGGGACGAGCATGGCGATGGCCGGCGGAGTTGAAAAACTCTCTCCGTTCTATGGACCTGCTCGCGGATTCAGTTTTATCGAGGAGATTCAGCCCATTCTTGACAAGCACTGCATCTCGTGCCACGACTCATCGCACAAGAAACTCGACCTCACCGATCGCCTTTTCACCGCGTACAACCGTCGCTGGACCGTCTCATACCGCAACCTGTTCAAATATATCTCGGTTATCGGAGTCCAGTCGGTGCCGACTATGCTGCCGCCGTACGCAGCCGGTGCACACAACAGCCTGCTGATCAGGCATCTGGAAACGGGCCACACGGCGATTCCGTTTCCGGGGGACTCGCTGTCGCTCTCCGGCGAAGAGATTCACAAAGTGGCCTGCTGGATCGATCTTTTAGCCCCGTTTGCCGGCGACTACACCGAGAACCTGACCGAAGAGGCGCTGGAAGTCTACAACCGCGGCCTCGAAAAGAGAGCCCGGTGGGAGCGTGAAGAGGCCGAAAACATTTCGAACTATGTCGCATGGAAAGGGACACGCGCTGGGAGGGAAGACCGCGGGATTCGAGCCGTCGAGGGGCCGGTGATTGAGAGGACCCGTTTCGACGCCGACGGGAGGTTATGGGTCGATTTCGCGGACAATGCTCCCGCGGTTTCCGCTGTTTCGCTTTTCGATATTGCCGGAAGGCGACGTCTTACAGTCCACGTTGGTGAATCGAACCCCGGAAGCGCCGACTCTGGAAGAAACATGCCGCTTGGGGAAGGGATCTATGTGCTGAGGACGGTGGGAGGCGCTACGGCATTCAGGTGTTTTGTCACCACCCGGCGTAATGAACGATAATGAGAACCGCCGGGTGACCACAACTGGAGTACAGCGCTATTCCGGGTCGGACCAACCGAAATGCCGAAATTGAGCCCCAATCGACAATTTTGCTCC
>CAZNDN010000202.1:0-3835 GCA_964571815.1 uncultured Fibrobacterota bacterium
GCATCTTCGTAAACTCTTCAATTGATTTGTCCAGATCGGGTATGGTGAATCTCGTGTATGCTTCGGGGATGCCGGTACCCGTCGGATCGTCATGCATGTGGTGCCACGCAAACCAGCGTTACGATGCAACCGGTTGGCACGGACGGGGAGTCCCGAGTGACGGTTCGGATCAGGGAATAGCTGTTCGTTGGAATGCCGGGTTCGGAGTTACGTACCGGTCACTATTGCGAGGGTGGAGCGATGGCGAAAAAATCGTCGGAATAATCCTCGAACCTGGTTTCTTTGTACTGGTGCAGCCAGATGCTCGCCTGATCGGTCACCAGCGAAACCGTGTCTTTGACGGCACCCGGAGGAACGACCCAGGAGTAATTCCCCCACTGGTCGTCGCCGATTCTTACGGAGAACTGCGAAGTGATCAACACTGTCCGCACGCCGCCGTCAAGCAGAAGCTTTATCACGACGTCGTCGACCGAATCGGTGTCGGCCGTCCACCGTATCCTCAGGGTATCACCGGCCGAGAAGCGTTCTCCGCCGTTGGGAGAGAGCACCGTTAAGGACGTGCCCGGAACAGGCTCTTCTTGATCGGGTCCATTGGTGGTTCCGTTGCAGGACAGGAACACCACGACCATGCACATCACGCACGACATCAGTATAACAGCAGGTTTTGTACTCCGAAAGAGCATCATAGTAACCTCATCCCCACAATGCGCCCGCAGGCGTCACTATACTCCGTTTCACCCAGAGAATATACGACATGTGGTGGTATCGGCCATGCGTGATCCTACGCGACGATGTCCGGCGGTGCTCGTGCGTACCGACCGCCGGACACAGCGCCCTTTCCCGGCTCAGGGCACTACCATTCTCACGCTGCGGCTATGGTGCGCAGAGCGAACATCCACGACATAGACTCCGCGGGAGCGCTTGCCCATGGCATGGGAGACAATCCCCTCCGACCCGGTGGTCTTTCGCACTCGCGCCACCCTGCCTCGCGCATCGCTCAGGGTAACGGTATACGTACGATGCGGACGCAGGCGGGATACGGTAAGCCGTGTACCGGACAGCGCCACCGCGGGAGCAAAGGCCGACGCGCCGCCAGGCAGTGCACCACGGCGGGCACGGTTCGTCGCACTCCTGTCGGGAAACCGGTAGAGCAGGCCCGGTACCGTACCGTTTTGAACATCCACAATGCCCGCGGCGAATCTGTTGCCGCCGTCGTTTTCGACAAGCTTGAAGAGGAAATGGTTTTCCCCTTCAACCAGGGAAAAGACGCTTGAGGTCTGCTCCGTGTTGTTGTCCCAGCCCGATGCGGACAGGACCACGGTCCCGTTGTGCCATGCCGTTATGTCATCGTCATGACGATACGCCAGTTTGACCTCCCGTGCCCGGGGAGAAAGGACGGTAATGTGCCAGAAAGCAACGAAGTTGTCCCGTGAACCATCGGCCCATGTCCCGTTGTTGTCGGTACAAACCGCCCACGTGCACTCTCCCCCGCCGGCGGTAACGCTCTCGCCGTCGGAGGGTATGGCGCCGGCGCCGCCGGCATAGTTCTGCTCGATATCCGAAGCCGCTTCCTTCGGAAGATACGGAGAGCCCTGCGCATCCTCCAGACACAGCAGCTCCGAGAAATAACCGTCATCCAGCGGAATGCCTTCCAGGTACGTGAAGGCCAGGGACTGCTGCTGCAGCGCATTGGGCGTTGAGGCGATGTCGTTGATAGAAGAGACGGTCAGAGTGTATGTTGCTTTCAATGTCATCGGCGAGGTGGTCAACCGCACCGACTTTCCGCCCGCATCAAGCGCGGCGTTCTCAACGCCGATCCCGTCACTGATTGAGTAGTTGGCAACGTTTTCGGCCGACTCCTGCGTCACCTTTTCGTCGAATACCACCTTCACGGCGGTCTCCGACAGCGGCGCAACCGATTTCAGCTCAGGCGGGTCTTCATCGGGACCGGCGATCAGCTTCGGATCGCCCAGTTGGATGAAATCGCAATACGTGGCCCCGATAAGGCGAGGGCATCCGGGGTAGGTGCCGCCCGAGTGATACGGCGCATCGCAAGGTTCGATCCCCCACGGCGAGAGATGAAGCGCCAGCTCCTGGACGCCCGCGACATCGTACGTACTCAGGACCGGTTTGGTCCGCGCATTGACATAGAGCGTATCCCCGATTTGACGGCCGTCACCCCATACCGAAATGCTCGCGCCGGCGCCGATTTTGATGTGGGTCAGGGACTCTTCGCTCTTCCTCTCAAGCTTGTAGAACCTTCCCGTTTCATCGACGATACCCCACTCGCTCCAACTGTTGCCGGCGTAGTCGGATATCCCTCCGTAGAACTGCAGCTTCCGGTACTTTCCGTCGAGGGCATACTTGACAACAGCAAGGCCGTTGTGATGCGGAAGTATGGCAAGGCCCTTTTCGAATGTTCTCCCTTCGATGGTAACAGGGTTGAGGTTGTCTCCCTCGGTAACCATATCTTTGCAGAGCGGGTCGCAGTATCCCGTTCGGGAACCGGTCACCGATATCTCCTGCAGATCGCTGAGAAAGACTTCTTCGGCCGAGACCGGCACGAAGCTCACCAGCCCCACCGCCGCGCCGTACAGGCCCCGCACCAATGCTCGCGTCATTGCACTCTCCTTGTTACGATGAAGAATCCGAACCGATTCCGTCACCTGTCACCCCTCCGTTCCCCACTCGCATGGTTTCGCTCCTCACGGCATCACCAGTTTGAGGGTGCAGCGGTGTTGAGCCGAGAGAACGGCTACCACGTACACACCACCCGCCGAGCCGTTTTCCACGGAAAGCGAGGCAACGCCGCCCGGTCCGACGCTCCGGCGGAAACGCCGCACCCTCCCGCGCGCATCGGTGAGCGTGAAGGCGTAATCCCGGTCCGGGTACAATCCGCTCACTCGAAGGGTCCTGCCGTTGAACCGTGCCCGCACGGGAGCCACGCCCGCCGTGTGATCGGCAGAGGACTGCGCAAGGGCGGTCGCATCACCGCCGGCGCCAACAAACACGGTGTACATGTTCCCCGCACCGCCCGGCATGTTGCCGCCAAGGGTCACCGTGCCGGCATCGAAATCCTTCTTATACACCTCCGAGCAGCCGTCACCGCACACCTGCTCGCCGGTCGCGCTCCATGACGACAACCACGGCGGAAGGTCGGTGTCGTGACGATACGCAACGTAGACTGTTGCCTTGCGGTTGACGGCAAAACTCAGAAACGACTCGCCGCTCTCACTCTTGTCGTCGTTGGCGGTCCGGATGTAAGCCATGCCGGCAAAATCGCCCAGCGACTCCCACGTGAAGCCGCGGTCAATGAACTGCTCGTCGCCCTCGGCAATCGCCTCCACAATCTCATAGGTCTTGCCGCTCGCAACGGTCACGTTGGTTATTTGAACCTCGCCGGAGAGCATGAATTCCATCTGTCCCCCGCCGGTGTTGGCGTTGGGCGACCGGTCGACTATGTTGGACACGGTCAGGGAATAGGTGGTCTTCTCGGCAAGCGCCGACGTGGTAAGCACCACCGACAGGTTGTCTTCTTCCAGGACGGCGGCATCGACCGTGATGCCTCCGTTGATCTCGTAGTTGTCGGTGTTCTCCGCCGATTCCCGGGTTACCGTTTCGTTGAAACGCACCATCACCGACGTAGCCGACTGCGCATTGACTGATGCCAATGCGGGCGGTGAGGTATCGTTCTCCGCCTCGGTCGTGGCCGACGCCTCGGGGCTCTTCTCCCCCTCCAGTCCCTCGCCGTTGACCGCGGAAACGCGATACTTGTAGGTCGTGCCCTCACCGAGCCCCTCATCGCTGTAACTCGTGTTGTCGGAGGTTCCGACCT
>CAZNDN010000202.1:3935-5758 GCA_964571815.1 uncultured Fibrobacterota bacterium
TCTGGTCGTCCGATGCCGCATCCCAGGTCAGGTCAATCTGCGAATTGCCCGCGGCCGTGGCGGCAAGATTCGAGGGGGCCGACGGAGGCGTGTCGTCGGGATCGGGTCCGGAAGTCGTGGCCGACGCCTCCGCGCTCTTGCCTCCCTCCAGACCCACGCCGTTGACCGCGGAAACCCGGTACGTATATTCGCTGCTCTCTTCAAGCCCCTGGTCGCTGTAAGAAGTGTTGTCGCTGGTGCCGATCTTCTCACCGCCGCGATAAATGTTGTAACCGCCGATGCCGCTCTGGTCGTCCGATGCCGCATCCCAGGTCAAGTCAATCTGCGAATTGCCCGCGGCCGTGGCGGCAAGATTCGAGGGGGCCGACGGAGGCGTGTCGTCCACGGGCGGGCTCTGGTCACCGAAACTGCCCACGGCGACCGCCCAGTCCGACGAGGACCCGAGATTGAACGTATGATTTTCGGCCGACACCATACCCAGGTCAATCTCCGCGTACGAATTCCGTGTGTCTACCGCGATTGCCGGGAGGGGGCCCGAAAAACCCGAAAGATCCACGGTTATTTCGTTTGTGCCCCTTCGGTAGGCAACCAGACTCCGGCTCGACTCGGATACGAGGACCCACGTGTTGCTTCCGCCGAGTTCGTTGTGCGGCTCCATGTCAAGGAGAAACCGCTTGTTGTCGACCCAGAACCTGCCGTGCGTCTTCAGTTGGTCCCGATTCTGCCACTCCGGCTCGTACTTCTCGCTTGTCCAGTGAGCACTCGCGCCGCCGGCCATGACAAAGGCCCACAGAGACTGCAGTGTCGTGTTGTCGTCCCAGACACCGTCGCGGCCGCGATTGAAGTTGCGCTCGAAGAGCACCGGCCGATTGCCGGAACCGTTCAACCGGTTGCGCGCATCGCCGTACGCATTGTCGGCGCTGCCGGGCCGGTCGTCGTTGCTTGCCACGGTCACCGATATGCCGTCGTAGTACCGTCGCGTCCAAATCAGGTGCGGCCAGGCAAATCGCTCATTGAGATAGTCCGCCCACGCGTCGCACTTTCCGTTGTCCATGAACTCTTCAAGGTCATATCCGTAGCTCAGTCCCCAGCCGGGGAGTGCGCCCAGTCGAGCGGCAATGTAGCGCTGCAGACGGCGGTCCACATACCCGTTGATTCCGCCGGGAAGCGATGCCGCACTCCAGTCGTGACCCTGGTCACCCCACATGCGGATATCCAGACTCAAACCCCGCCCGTGCACTTGTTGTATATAGTTCTCCAGCATCCTGAACACCGTCAGGTCGGGGTTTTCGTTGTTGTGCTCAGCCCCCGCCCATATTCCCCACTTGAACCAGGCGTGACGGAAACATATCCATACCGCATCAAACCCGTACGCGACAGCATCATCGAGCTGCGGTTTGAAATACCCGTTCAGGTTATCCGATGGACCGTTTTGTTTCCCCCAGAACCAGCATCGCTGATCGGTATACACACGCCGTATCTGACCGCGCAACTCCCCGTCATTACCTACCTGCCAGGCATACTTGTTCCCGTGACCGGTCGAGAAACCCAGTGCATCGGGATCGCCCGCGGCAACGGAAACACTCGCGGTGTGGCCGTTGAGATCGGCATCACCGCTGCCGGTAGTCAGGCTCCAGTCACCGACAATATCCCCGGTGAACCGGAATTTCCACGTTGTCCCCCCGTCGTAGAACATCTCAAATTCACGCTTTGCTCCGCTGGTGTGCGTTGCGGTTACCGTTGCCACCACATCAAAAGCATTTCCGTCCCACGAGGGATTGTTGACCTGCCACTCTTCATACTGCCAGATCGTTGCCGAACGG
>CAZNDN010000203.1:0-5743 GCA_964571815.1 uncultured Fibrobacterota bacterium
ACCAGTGAGACCATATCGCGGACTGCGTTGTCGATACCCATCAGGGCCGCCCGTGAGACGATTGCGTGTCCGATATTGAGTTCTTCGATTTCGGCGATTGCGGCCACCGGGGCGGTGTTGCCGTAGTCAAGGCCGTGACCGGCGTTGGCCCGCAGGCCGAGTTTGGCGGCCGCCAGGGCGGCATCGCTGAGCTTGGCCAGCTCCTCAGTGCGTGCCTGGCCCTGTGCATTGGCGTAGTAGCCGGTGTGAAGCTCCACGCAGGTTGCACCGATTCTTCGCGCGGCCTTGATCTGCTGGATTTCGGGGTCGATAAACAGGCTGACCAGAACGTTGTTTTCCTGAAGTGATTCCACGGTCTTCTCCAGGTCGCGTTCCTTGCCCGCAACCGCCAGACCGCCTTCGGTGGTGCGCTCTTCACGCCGCTCGGGAACGAGCGTGGCCATGTACGGAAGTACATCGGCGGCAATGTGCACCATTTCGGGAATCGCGGCCATCTCAAGGTTCAGGTGCGTGGAGACCACCTGCTTGAGAAGGTAGATGTCACGGTCCTGGATGTGCCGACGGTCTTCACGAAGGTGGGCGGTGATACCGTTTGCGCCGGACAGTTCCGCCAGCACCGCGGCCTTGACCGGATCCGGCTCGGTGCCTCCGCGGGCCTGACGGATGGTGGCGATATGATCGACGTTGACTCCGAGCGCTGCCATGATCGACTCTCCTTTTGAAATGCGTTGCGGATTGAACGATAGTGTCGGTGCCGGCCGCCTCCCGCTTACCCGGGGTGAGCCAGGATCTCGGAAACATACACCGGTTTGATACCGCCGCGACGAAGCGCGTCGATCTTGTTGCGCAACGCCGTGATCATCGCATGGTTACCAACGCCGCCGACCACCAGCTTCCCCCGGTTGCGGGCCAGCACGGCGAATTCTTCCAGCCGCCTCTCTACCCGGTCGGTGTCGGCCTCCCGATCGATCGTATGCCGCACTTCGACCAGCGGCACCCGCAGTTTGCGGGCCAGCGAGGGTATCACGGACTCCCGCGATGTGCACATGTCAACGAAATACCCGTGCCGCTTGCGCACTTCTTCGAGCACAATCCGCATCACCCGCGTATCCGCGGTCGCCCGTGAGCCCATGAAATTGGCCACGCCGGCAAAATTCGGTATCACCTGCATGGCCTCCAGCACCATCTCCCTGATCTTCTCTTCCGGATAGTGGACCATGATCACGGGAATATCATCGCCGGGCCGCGTCCCGGATGCGGATTCCAGGGGAAGGTGCACGAGTATTTCCTTGTGGTATTCATCGACAATCTCGGCGGTCCAGCCGGCACGGTTCTTCTCGGGCACAAGAGAGACGGTCAGGGGATGAGGAAAGGAGAGGAAGGCCACGGTGGTGTTGTCGGCGGCAAAACCGAATTGCTCGACAATAATCGCCAGCAGCCCGGCATCGCTGAAATACCGGCTCCCGCGGGCAAGAATCACCTCGAACCGGGGTCCTTTTTTGCGTCTGTCAACAAACTCCATGGTGCACGCCACGTCCTTCCCGCCTTCCCGGCAGTCGGCAATCTCGTAGGAAGTGCCCCGGTAGTCGCGGCCCAGATACCACACGATCCACTCCAGCGGTTTGCCCCGCGGGACACGGGCGCGCAGCTCCACCAGGGTGTCTTCGGGGAAAAACCCTCTGTGGACATGTGAAGAGTCGGTTTCGAGCCGGCGGAGACGCCGAAGCAGAGTTGATTCAAAGTCGTTGTCCTCCGGGCGCTTGACCGGTTTCGACGTGCGTGCGCGGCCGGTCAGCGCGACGTATTTTTCATGAAGTGCCCGGCGGAGCGCCCGCGCGGAGCCGGCATGCCTTCCCCAGAGAAGCAGCACGACTGAGCAGGTGCACAGCACGAAAAGGGTGAGAATCGTTTTTCGCGTCATAGAGAGGTGTTACCGCATCCGGACCGGTCGAGCGTCGGGGATCCTGCCCGGAGGGGAAGCCCGGCTGAGTCGTAAGTATCCGTAAGTACTCAAGATCGTAAGAAAATATTCATTGTCTCCTATCCTGTCAAATGTGTGCCGAACCTGCCGGTGACCGGGGCGTGCATGCGGTGGCGCTGCTGGGACCCACGGCTTCCGGCAAGACCGCCGTGGCGATGCGCATTGCGGACGAGTTGAATCTGGAGATTGTCTCCTGCGATTCGCGTCAGATATACCGGCACATGGATATCGGTACGGCCAAGCCGAGCCCGGAGCAGCGCGACGCGGTGCGTCACTGGATGATTGATATTGTCGATCCCGATCGGCCGTATTCGGCCTGGCGGTATGCCGAAGAGGCGGGGCGAATTATCCGCCGGCGCGCATCGAAGGGGGTGGGCACGCTTGTCTGCGGTGGGACGGGAATGTATTTCGGTGCGCTCTCCGGTGGCCTGACACCCCTGCCGTCGCGGGACGAAGAATTCCGGCGTGAGTACTTCGAGAAAGCAAGACGCTACGGACACGATTGTATATTTAAAGAACTCGAATCGGTCGACCCGGCGCGTGCCGGGCGGCTTCATCCCCACGATCTCCAGAGGGTCGTTCGCGCGCTGGAGATTCGGTACAAGTCCGGAAGAAAAGCATCGGAGTTCAGCGGGAAGGGTCGGCGTGGTTTCCGGACGGTGACCTTTCACACATTCGTGCTCAATCCGCCGCGTGCCGGGTTGTACGAACGTATCAACAGGCGCGTTGAGCAGATGGCGGCCCGCGGTTTGTGGGAGGAGTTCCTTGCTCTGCGGGAGCGGGGCTATGATCGCACATCACCGGGGCTTGACAGCGTCGGATACGCGGAGTTGTTCGATGTTGAGAGTGGGGACGTTTCCTTCGAGGATGCGCTTGAGAGGATAAAGCGAAATACCCGCCGGTATGCCAAACGGCAGATCACATGGTTTTCCCGCAAGACCAGGGGGACCTGCATACAGCCCGATGAGTCAGGGTATGAGACGATAATGCGAAGTGTCGGTGATGTTCCGACACGAACATAGCGGGTGGCGGGTGGAGACTGCCGGAGCGGAAACATTCCGCGCGCGCGGGTCGGACGGTGAATGGTTTTACCTTGCGCGGCGGGTTTCATTCATATTACAATCTACACGAAAGGAGCATGCCTGCATGCAGAATGAAAGACCACGACGGGGGCGGCAGTATATACCCCGGAAACACCACGGCGGCAACCAGTCGCCCAGGAATCAGAACTATAGTCCCAGCGCGAGTTTCAATTTCAATCGGGGCGGGTCTTCACAGCAGAAGCATCATCAGCAGCCCCGACGGAACTCCGATCGATTCAAGCGCGAAATCCTCGCGCAGGTCGAACGTCTCGTCAAGCAGAACAACACGATTATCGAACTCCTTTCGCGGCTCAACCGTCAGGCCGGGGGGGACGATGTGCCGGCGGCGCGGGAGCCGGCCGGGAAAGAGGGGGGCGAGGCTCCCGAGCCCGGAAACGAAGCGGTGCAGTTCGATGATGAGTGAGGGGGCTGCGAGGGTGCGGCCGGGAACCTTCCTGGAGACTCTACAGGTTTTTCGCGCACAACCGATATAATGTTATAGAAACCTTCGGTGCCGCCGCCGCGGCGGTGCATGCATAGGTGTCGGGCTGCGGAGAAGGCGGTGTGGCGCGGTGGGACCGGCGATGGGCGCCGCGCCTGAGCGGAAGGCTGTGGTGCATACGCGACACTCTCACGGGCCGTGCATGGCCGAAACGTCGATCGCGGGAGAACAGTGCCGGTGAACACACGGGAGGACGCATTCCTGTTCGGCGCCGAACCGGTGTGCTTCATACCGGGACGGAGACACGCATGAAATGTCCCCGGCTTGGTCGCACAGCGCTTCAGTTCGTGGTCATTTCCACGCTTGCGGGAGCATCGACCCGCTTCAGCAGTCTTCATCTTGTTCCTCATGCCGACCTGCTCCGGGGCGGCGATGTTGTGGTTGACCTGCACGGCGTGTATTTCAACGACGCTTCGGGGGAGCCGTCGGTCGGTCCCGCATTCCTGGCGCACTTCAGTTTCATCGAATGGGTCAATCTCCATGTCGGCTATGCCGGCGGCACTACGCTGGGGTTCAAGGCCCGTATCCTGGGGGAGCAGCAGCCGTGGATGCCGTCGCTGGCTGTCGGGGGACACAATTTTATCAGCCACAAGGAAGTGTACTACTTCGGGATCGAAGAAAAGGACCGGGAGATCCGCAACGAGATCTACCTTGCACTCGGTAAGGGGATCGATCAGCTCAAGACCAAAATCCACCTTGGTATGCAGAGCATACCCGGCGAAGAGCGGGAGGTGGTCAACCCGTTCTTCGGTGTGGAAAAGTACTATGGCCGGGGGCTCTACAGTTCGGTCGAAGTGCATCGTCGTCACGAAGAGTTTGTCCCGTCGTTGTTCGTTTCCTGGCGTACCCTCAAGAAGCGCCTTGAGATCAGCGCCGGGCTGGTTGCGTTGCACCGGATACTGTTCGATGAGAACGGAGAATTCGGCTTCGGACTTCAGTCGCACGGCGATACGACGTTTGCCAAGCCGGCGCTCTGGTTCGGGCTGCGCTATCACGGCTCGCTCGGGTTCGGAAAGAAGGGCGGGTTTGAGACGGTCGAAGACAGGCTCAGGCGGCAGGAAGCCATGATTGCGAAGCTGCAGATGCGGGTCGATGAGCTGGGGCGCCGGTTGGCCGGCGGGACTTCGCGGGTGGAGAAGCTGGACTCCCGGCTGAGTGCCATGAGCGACAGCCTTCCCGGCAACCGCGAACATGTCAAGGCACTGGTGCTCGATCGACTCATCGCGCTGAAAAGCCTCTACGATTCCGATCCGTTCGAGCCGGAGAAGGTCAAGCAACTGGTGGGCGAGATTGTCAACTACCGCGACCGGGCGCTTCCGGCATTGCAGGGCATTCTGCTGGACCGGGAGGAGGATCGCCGGATCCGGATGCTGGCCGCGGGAATACTGGGTGAGATCGGCAGCGGCGGGGCGTCGGACGTGCTCATCGATGTGCTCAGCAAGGATGAAGATCCGCGGATAAAGATCGAAGTGCTGATTGCCCTGGGCAAGATCCGGGAAACCGAGGCAATGTACCTGATGGAGCAGTTGGCCAACAGTCCCAACGACGCCGTGGCCCTGACCGCGCAGGAAGTGCTCGGGAAGCTGGAAAGAGAGACCGGCGTGAAAGTCTCTCGCGATCTGCGGATGCGCCGGATCAGCACCGAAGAGGAACCGGAGTCGGTGATCGGCGATGACGTAGTGCCGGGGACTGAGGAGCCGGTCGACGAAGGTGCCGGCACACCGGAGACGGCGGCACCCGGCGGCGATACCGGGGAGGGGCAACCCGCGTCGACAGAGCAGGCGGAAGCCGAACTCGATCGGCAGACACCGGCTCCCCCGACCGAGGAGAGTACCGAAGAGTCGAGTGAGACGAGCCGGGAGCAAACCGTACAGGACGCCGCCCCCCCCGCCGAGACCGCACAGAGTGCACAGCCTGCAGAGACCGCGGAGACCGAAGCCGTCGAGTCCCCTGAACAACAACCTCCGGAAGAAGAGACCGCGAAGCCCGCCGAAGGAAACGAAGCGCCCGCCGATCAACCTGATGAGCAGTGGTAGAGCGGGTTGTTGGCCTCCACGTTTCGTGACTCACCGAGTTCGGAATGTCGAATGCGGAATGCGGAATGGAAGTATAGTCAGTGGAGAAAGTTGTGGCTCACGGGGGACCGAGGTGCACCTCGATTTCATTGAGCGCCGCTCT
>CAZNDN010000204.1:0-5683 GCA_964571815.1 uncultured Fibrobacterota bacterium
CAGGAGACTCCGGAAATATCGAAATAGTAGTAGCGGGGAAGCTCGGAATTGGTGAGCTTGATTTCGATGATATCGTACACCTTGTCACCTTCGCGCGAAACCACCTGCCCCCTCACCTTCCAATCCTTTCCCTTCTTCCCGCACTGCCGTGAGATGAACTCATACCCGGCCGCCATGCCCTCCTCCCGGGTCTGCGCACCCACGATCACCACGGCATCCTCGTACGAGCCTCCCTCACCCCCTCGATACTCGATCCTGCCCTTCCTCCGGTGCGGGCCCTCCACGATCTTCACACTCTGCCGCGAAACACAGCCCGACAGCATAATCATTCCGGCAAGGCCGGCTACCCATAGTGCACGCATGATCGCTCCTTTCATGCACCGGCGGCTCTCTCTGCCGCCACAACAAAACCGTCCTCAGTTTCTTGCCTTCGTGCCGGATATCAAATATAACCTAATGAGACGACCCCGGTCCATACCCGGCTGGACGACGACACCGGTTCCAGCCTCGCCGCACCGGCTCTATCCCGACCACTGCATCCCCCTTCCTGCTCGACGGCCCGGCGACGGCGACCGACGGGGATGCGGAGCTGCCCCACCTGCCCGTACGTATCAACTACCCCTGCCCTCCATTATTTTTCATAGGATACGCCCGGCGCTTTTTCGCCGGTGCCCGGAGGGGGGGGTAATGTATGCAATGAGGCACGGGCCCTCACCTGCTCTCGAAGATTTCCGACTCGGGCAACGACGACCCGCGGCGCCTCAAGCGTCTCCGGTACCCGACACCCGCGCCCGGGGTTTTTCGTAAGGAAACGGAGCGTCTCGAACACGGCCGGCCGAAAGGACGACGATGTACACACGGGAGTTCCTCCTCGGTCTCTATCGCACGGCGGCAACGATTCGTGCATTTGAGCTGCGGTGCGTTGCACTGCACGACGAGGGCCTGATCAGGGGCTACTACCATCCGTATCTCGGCGAAGAAGCCGTTGCCGTGGGAGGGTGTGCCGCTCTGGAGCAGCGTGACTATATTGTCAGCACCCACCGCGGACACGGACACTGCATCGCCCGCGGCGCCCGGATCAACGAGATGATGGCGGAGATACTGGGTAAGAAAGCCGGCTACTGCCTGGGGCTCGGGGGGTCGATGCATATCGCCGATCCCGAAACCGGCAACCTCGGGGCCAACGGAATCGTCGGGGGCGGCATTGCCATGGGTGTGGGCGCGGCGCTGGGAGCAACGCTGCGCGGAGAAGATCGCGTGTGCGCGGTGTTTTTCTCCGACGGCGCTTCCAATAACGGAATTTTTCCCGAGTCGCTCAACCTGGCCGCCGTGTGGAACGCCCCGGTGATCTTCGTGCTGGAAAACAACCACTATGCGGTCTGCACCCCGGCGGAGGAGTCCTGCAGGAGCCGCGACCTGCACAAAATCGGAGAAGGGTATGCCGTCGATAACGACAAAGTGGACGGCAACGACGCGCTCGCGATGTACGAGCGCATGAAGCGGGCCGTGTCGGTCTGCCGGGCGGGAAAGGGCCCGGTGCTGCTGGAAGCAAAAACCTATCGCCACGGCGGACACCATGTCAACGATCCGGGCACGTACATGCCCCGGGAGCGGCTGGAGCACTACAAGTCCCGGGACCCGCTCACGGTCATCAGGAAGTATCTCCGCCGGACGGATGAAGCCGGCGAGAAGGATGCGGATCGTATCGATCGTGAAGCGCGGGAGGCGGCCGACCAAGCAGTTGCGTTCGCCGGGGCGGCCGCACCGCTCTCCGTCGAAGAGTTCTCTCAAATGGTGGAGCGGTACTGATGCCCGTGCGCGAGATGACCTACCGGGAGTCCCTCAACGAAGCGCTGCGCCGCGAGATGCGGCGCGATCCGACCGTGTTTCTCATGGGCGAGAACATCGGGGCCCGAGGCGGTTCGTTCAAAGTCACGGCCGGGCTGCTGGATGAGTTCGGGCCGCGAAGAGTAATCGACACGCCCCTGGCGGAAGCCGCATTCACGGGAGCCGGTATCGGCGCGGCACTTACCGGCATGCGCCCCGTGGTGGAAATCCTTTTCGTGGATTTCACGACGCTGGTGATGGATCAAATGGTCAACCAGGCGGCCAAACGCCGGTTCATGACACAGGGGAAGGGGAAGGTTCCACTGGTACTCAGGACCCAGGGCGGGTCGGGTACCGGTCTCTCGGCCCAGCACTCACAGAGTCTCGAGGCCTGGTTCTATCACGTGCCGGGCCTGCGGCTTGTCATGCCGTCCACGGCCCACGATGCCGGCGGGCTCTTGACCAGCGCAATACGCTGCGACGACCCGGTAGTTTTCATCGAACACAAGCTGCTCTATCAAACCCGGTCGAGTGTGCCCGATGAAGACTACTGCATTGCGCTGGGGAAAGCCGATGTCAAGCGCGAGGGCGGAGACGTTACGCTGATTGCCTGGTCCAACATGGTGCATCGCTGCCTTGCCGCGGCCGGGCGCGCAGCCGGCGAGGGTATCGATGTCGAAGTGGTGGACCCCCGCACGCTTTCTCCGCTGGATACGGAGACGATTCTGGAATCGGTGCGCAAAACCGGCCGCGCGGTGATCGCGCAGGAAGCCGTTCGTCGGGGAGGCGTCGCCTCCGACATCGTCTCGATTATCCAGCGGGAGACGTGGCGGGAACTCAAGGCGCCCGTGGCAATCACGGCGGGAAAGAATACACCGGTACCGTTCAATGCAGCGCTCGAGGCGGTATGTGTGCCGAATGAAGACGACATTTTTCGCGCAGTCAACGAAACGGTGCATTTCTCCTGAATGCCGGCGGGCTTCCAATCCGATGACAACGTCATGAGCCTCCATGTTCTTGAAAAGCTGCAGCGGACCAACCCGCGGTGTGAAATCTGGTGGGACTCTTCTCCCCTGCTCTACGAGCACTGGGCCGCCGGGATGGTCCGTGAAGCTCCCTCGGCACAGAAGGACCTCCGTCGCCGGCAGTTGCGGCGGCTGTTCGACCCGCACCACCCCGAATCCATGTTGTTCCGGGGCGTGACCACCAACCCGCCCCTGAACCACCGCGTGATAAGAGAGCAGCCCGGAGAGTGGGCCGCGTACGTGCGGGAGATGATCCGCGCGCATCCCGGTCTTTCGGTGGATGAAGCGTTTCGGCTCATGTACAAGGAGATTATCCGCCGCGGCGCCGCAATGATTCTTCCCCTGTGGCATGAATCGAACCATCGCTACGGCTATATCTGCGGGCAACTGGATCCCCGGCTGGCGTTTGATTACGACAGGATGCTGGAGCAGGCACTGGAAATCGCCGCCCTGGCGCCCAACGTGCTTGTCAAGTGTCCCGGTTCCCGTGAAGGGTACCGGCTGATCGAAGAGCTTACGGCCCGGGGAATCGGCACCAACAACACCACTTCGTTCTGTGTGCCCCAATACCTCGCGTGCATGGAGGCCGTGTCGAGGGGTCTGGCACGGGCCAGGGCCAACCGCGTCGATCCGGGCCGCTGGCGCTCGGTGATCACGCACATGTCCGACCGTTTCGGCTCCCTCGGTCACCTGCACGAACAGGCCCGCGATTGCGGCCTTCAACTCACCGAATCGGATATCAGGTGGGCCGAAGTCGCCATTTTCAAGCGCGCATACCACTGGGGGCGCCGGCATAATCACCCCAGCAAAATGCTCATGTGCAGCATGCGCATGGGACCGGAGCTGGGCGACGGTTACCAGGCGACGTGGCACATGGAGAAGGTCGCCGGCGCCGATATCGTCTTCACGTGTCCCCCGGCCTACATCCGCCGGCTCATGCACGCCGAAGACCGACTCAGGGAGTTCAACCCGTCGGCAATCGACGAGCCCGTGCCGGAGGAAGTTTTGGCGAAGCTAATGAAACTGCCCTATTTTGTGCAGTCGTACGAATACGACGGAATGAGCGAAGAGGAGTTCGGCCGCTACGCTTCGTTTGTCGGCACGGCCTCGGAGTTTTCGCACGCAATCGAAGCAATGATTGATTTCACGGCACGGCAGTTCGAAGCATCCGGCCGGCCGCGGGTGAAACACCCGCGGCCCTCAGTGCCGTAGCAAAAACCGTATCGTACAATGTTGCCCCAACAAGGAGCATCCATGAACAAGACCATCCTCTCGTTCGGCGAGATTCTCTGGGATATCCTGCCCGACCGGACCGTCCTCGGGGGCGCGCCGTTCAACTTCGCCTACCGGGCCCACGATCTCGGGTATCGCTGCGCCATGATAAGCCGTGTCGGCAACGACCGGCTCGGCGAGAAAGCCCTGCGGGCAATGACCGCGCTGGGACTGGACACCTCATTGGTGCAGCACGACGACAGACTGCCGACCGGTACGGTCAAGGTCGTATTCGACACCCGGGGTGTGCCCGACTACGATATCATTCCCGATGTTGCCTACGACAACATACAACTGAGCCCCGGAATCGAACGCGCCGCTTCGGAGGCCGACGCTCTCTGTTTCGGTGTGCTTGCCCAGCGACGGGAGACCTCGCGGCGCACGCTGAGATCCCTGATCCGGTCGGCCGGTCACGCTCTGAAATTTCTCGATATCAACCTGAGAAAGGAGTGCTTCACCGAAGAAACAATCGGCTATTCGCTGGAGGAGGCCGACGTGCTGAAGCTCAACGAGGACGAAGCGGTCACGCTCTCGCGGATGTTGTCCCCGGGTGTCGAAGCGCTGCCCGAAATCTGCGAAAAGATTATCGACACGTGCTCCCTCAGGCACTGCCTCGTCACCCTCGGTCCCCGGGGAGCCTTCGCGGCATCCGCCTCGGGCGAGCGCGTGTATACACCGGGCATCGACGTTCCCATTGCGGATACGGTCGGCTCGGGCGACGCCTTCTCGGCGGGGTTTCTGACGAAGCTGCTCGATGGAGCCTCGCTGAAAGAGGCCTGTGCGTACGGCAACGTGCTGGGCACCGTGGTCGCAACGCAGCAGGGCGCCACCGCAGCGGTCGGCACGGAAGACATTCGTCGTCTCTCGGCCGACAATCTCCCGCGGCTTGTCGACCAATCTCTGGCGAAGCCGAACGAGCGATTATGAGTGTCTCTCCCGGCTTCGAACACTACCGGCCGGCCCAACCGGAGTGGTGAAAAATGGTACTTTCTTGCGTGATCGGACGAGAGTACGAACCAACCACCGGAATACCGGTACGAAAAGGAGGAAACGATGTCGGACTGTCTTTTCTGCAAGATCATCAAGGGAGAGATTCCTTCTGAGAAGGTGTACGAAGACGAGAACACGCTGGCGTTTCGGGACATCAAGCCCCAGGCGCCGACCCACGTGCTCGTCATCCCCCGCGACCACTACGCATCGGTGCACGAAGTGCCTTCCGAGCGCATGGGGCTGATCAGCGAAGTGTTTGCCGCGGTCAAGCAGGTAGTAGCCAGGGAAAAGCTTACCGTCGAGGGCTACCGGCTGGTAATCAATTTCGGGAGCAACGCCGGCCAGCTTGTCGATCACATCCACGTGCATGTCCTCGGCGGACGGGCCATGCAGTGGCCGCCGGGATAGGGCGGAATCAGCGGGGCAGAGGGCAAAAGGCAGAAGGCGGCAAGGAAGAGGAGCAGAAGAGCAGCCGTCTTCGTTCCACTACGCGGAATTTCGCCGCGCCAGGGAGGAGCAGCGAGCAGTAGTGAGAGTTGTCCATTACGTGGCATCCGGGACCAGCATCC
>CAZNDN010000205.1:0-5444 GCA_964571815.1 uncultured Fibrobacterota bacterium
CGTGCCCGCAACGACGTACTGTCGGCCACGGTCCGATTGATTCGTCAGGCGACCTCTCGTTTCACCTTCGCGGTCTCCCGCCCCGCGGCTCTTTTCACAACATCGGCTTTCTTCGCGGCAGTCGTCCGAAGTTGCTCCCGTACCTGCGAAGACTGTTTCTGCACCCGTTCTTTCACCTTTGCTACTTCCCGACGGACCGCCGCTTCCGGACTTGTTTTCCGCACCGCCCGACCGATCTCTTCGACGGACTTCTCCGCCGTCCCGCGCTCAAAAAGCTCTTCCACGGCCGAGCCGCCTCGCCCGCGAAGTTTTTTGATAATCCCGGCGCCGATCAGTTTCCTGATACGCTCCAAGTCCTCGACCTCAAGCGGAGCGGGTTTGGCGGGCGGACGGCCCTTTTCCACGGAGGAGGTCCGGGCCGATCGCCCGACGAAGGATAGCCGATTCCCTCGCATAGTATATTTCTAGTGTGGATCACCGCATAATATCCCTTTTCGAGGGCTTCGTTTGACGCAAACCGGAAAAACCAAAAGGAGCGTGACCATGCCGATGTACGAGTATCAGTGCGAAAAATGCGGCGAGGAATTCGAGGAACTGGTCGGGGTGGGCGCAACAGCATCCCCCAAATGCCCCTCGTGCGGTTCCGAACGCACTCGGAAAAAGGTGTCAACATTTGCCTCGATGGGTCCATCCGGAACGGGAGGATCATGCGCCGGCTCGCGCTTTACGTGAGCGAGCTGATCGCGGGACCGGTCGGTCCCCGGGAAAAGAGCAAACGCTTCCCCATCGTTGCTTCCGGCGGATTATCGCCTGACGATTGATGCGGAATTCAGGAGAAAGGAATCACCTCTGCAGGCAGAACTTCATACAAATACTCACAGCACACCACCCTACGGTTTCGTGAAGCGAGTCACAGCCGCACGGAGAAGCGGCGTGGCGATTTTTGCAGCGGTGGTGGTGGTCTTCTTGCAGGGGGCCTCGTGTTCGAACAATACTGATGAAGCCGGCACTTCGGGTGCGGTCCGTCACATCAAGACCCGGAGTCAGTTGAAGAAAATGCTGGAGCGCGAAGACGATCGCCTCGTCATACTCGATCTTTATGCCGACTGGTGCGCTCCCTGCAGGATACTCGCTCCGACCCTCAACAATATCGCAAAAACGCACCGCCGCCGGGCGGTCGTGTACAAAGTCGACGTGGACCGGCTCCCCGGTGTAGCCCGAATGTACGGGGTACGCGGGATACCGCATGTCGTGTTCATACGCGATGGAAAAACGGTCCACCACCTTACCGGCCTTCACCCTCCCGACGCCTACGAAAGAGCGGTGGGAAGGTTCGCCCCCTGAGCGGCTTTCGATTCCGGAGCCGCCAGCGACGAGTACTCTGTAGTAAACCACTGCCGCGTGGTAAGCCCCCTCAGACGCCGTAAGGCGGTTTCGCGAATCTGTCTGACTCGCTCCCGGGTGATATTCAGTGTCGCTCCCGCCTCATCCAGCGTTCTACTCACTCCATCATCCAGCCCGAAGCAGAGTGAAAGCACTTTCCGTTCCCGCGGTCCCAGCATATCCAATCGCTCACGCAAATACCGACGAGCCGACTTTGTCTCCTGCCACTCCTCCGGCGTATCCGAATTGTCATCGCGCAGCAGCTCCATCAGGCTCGCATCCTCCCCTCCCCCAATGGGGCTGTCCAGCGACACGTGCCTGTTGCCGACACGCTGCGAGACTTCCAGCTTTCTCTCTTTGGTGTTGAGCGCTTCGGCGATCTCGCGCAAATCGGGCTCCCGCTGCAGCCGTTGCTCCAGCCGCTCCTCGGTCTTGCCGATCTTGTGAAGAACCCCCGCCTTGTTGGCGGGAATCTTAACGATTCGAGACTGGTCGGCAAGAGCCTGCAGAATAGCCTGCCGAATCCACCACACAGCGTAGGAAATGAACTTGAAATTCTTGGTTTCATCGAACCGCTGAGCCGCCTTGATCAACCCCATGTTTCCTTCGTTGATCAGGTCTCCCAGCAGCAGGCCCTGATTCCGATAGTTCATGGCCACGCTTACCACAAACCGAAGATTCGCCTTCACCAGCGTATGCAGGGCTGTACGGCTTCCCTGCCGTATGTCCCTGGCCAACGCCGTCTCTTCGGTCGACTTCACCGGCCGATACCGGCTGATCTGCTTGAGGTAGATTCCAAGGAACTCTTCCTCAGCGAGAGCATTGGTCCGCTTCACGCCCCCCCCCTTATGGTATTGGTATCACTTTTGTTGTGCTCTAGATTACGGTCTCTTGGCCGTCATTATTCATCGAGTGCCGAAAGAGCTTCAGGAAGTGTCCCGATCGAGCGCCGGTCCACCGGGAGTGAAGTGTCGAGAGGGACGGGAAGGGCGTCTCGCCGGCAGCCCCCGCGACGTGGCAGTGGAGAAACGCCCGTTCATCATGCCTCAGCAAAGAGAATGCGGGCGCCGGGCTCTCAACTGAAGAGACGACGATCCGGAAATACCGGCTCCCCGCTCATGGGCCATTCGGGGTACGGCCCCGGCTGCCGGCTACAATAGCGCCAACCGGCGTCACCGTTTCGGTGGCGGACCGGAGGATGTCTTCTCAGGTAAGGGCTTTGTGGATCGCTCGTTTGTGCCGATGTATCCTGCGGCGAATGAGCTTCAGACTCTTGTGGTCGTGATTACCGATAGCCTCGTCACGTTTGGCTTTCAGCTCTCGTATGGCTGCTTTTATGGCGGCCTTGTCAATACCCTTCGCCTCGTGATGCTCGTGCGTACTGATCCCCAGCGCGGTGCACAGCGCCTGGAGAAGATGCTCCTTGTTGAGCTGCGTATATCCCCGAAGCGCCTCGTGCTCGTTCTCCCTGGCGATCTCCCTCAGTTCCGCAACGGTCTTCTTCTTGAGTTCATCGTACGTGTAGGCCATAGGATCCTTCCTTGTGTGCTGTAGAAATATCTCAGAACTGAACCTTCGGCGCTTTCTCCGCGCCCTCCTCAGCCTCAAAATACGGTGCTTCGTCAAACGAGCCGGCAAAGATGAGATAGGGGAACTTCCTTCTCGTCGAGTTAAGCGTCCGGGCAGCCTCGTTGTACCGCCTTCGCTCAACCGCAATGCGGTTCTCCGTTCCCGCAAGCTCATCCTGCAGGGCACGAAAATTCGCACTGGCCTTCAGGTCCGGATAGCGCTCCACTACGAGGAGCAGCCGGGAAAGGGCCGACGTGAGCTGCTGGTTTGCCTTAATCTTCTCCTGAGGTGTCGTTGCGCCGCCGACCTTCGCACGGGCCTCGGTTACCGCGGTGAGAACCTCCCTCTCGTGGGAAGCGTAGCCCTTCACCGTCTCGACCAGGTTCGGCACAAGGTCGGCTCGCCGCTGAAGCTGGTTCTCTACGTTCGCCCAGGCGCTCTTGACTGTTTCGTCCAGATCCACCAGACGGTTGCGCCAGCCGATCACTCTTCCGCCGATCAACAGCAGAACCAGCACCACCCCGCCCACGGCGATCAAGGCGATTTGCCACCGTTTCATTACGTATCCTCCTTGCTTTGTGCGACGTCGACCGCGTGAATCAGCCGAGCAATCGCCTTCTCGTACGTGTCGAAAATCGACGCGATCAGGTTCCTGTCACCACTTCGATACGCTTCGATCACACGCCGCAGAGGCCGCCCCTCAAGCCCATACGCTTCTTCGACCGCCTCAAACAACGCTTCCCTGTTTCGGGGTATTTCGCGCTCCCTCAAATGAATCATGGCACGAAAAGCCGCACCGAAATCCTGAAGCGAGACGCCCAGCAGCTCCTTCAGCCGCTTCGGCTCCGTTCGCGCGTCAAGCCATTCCTCAACCAGGTGGAGCCGCTTGCCCTTCAACTCCCGCTCCACCTGAAGACGGACGTCTTCGTTCCTGATCTCAAGACCGGCCAGGACATCCTCTCCGTGAAGCACGCGATAGCAGCCCTTCATATTCAGAAACTCAATGGGGAAGGAATCCAGCGACCGGGTAATGTAATCCCGATCCATGAAAAGAGGTCTGTCGAACCGTCGTTTCCTCAATCGTTTCTGAACCTCACCGGAGCGTGCCACCGCGGCGAGCGACAACTCTTTCAGGACCACCAGCAGATTGATGTCCGATCGCACCGGATCGAAGTCTCCGCCGGCCGCACTCCCATACAATACCACCGAAACGACGTCCTCACCGTATACCGAAGCATATTCGCCGGCCGCCGCCCGGGCCGTTTCCACGGGATTATCGATTCGCTTTGCCGCCATGACTCCTCCTTGTCCGCCTCTCAGTCACCCAAACCCTTGACGTTCCGCCTTAAAACGATCGACTTGCGCCCCCGCCGCCGCTGAGGCCGCCGCCGAACCCGCCTCCGAATCCCCCGCCTCCGAACCCGCCGCCGAATCCTCCCCCGCCGTACGAGCGCCTTCCCCCGAGAAGACTGGAAAGCAGCATGAACCACAACAGGCCTCTGCCGAACGGTGTGGCCAGGAGTACCCCGATCACGATCACCATCAGCAGCAGCCGCAGCGGAGAAGGAGACCCGGTGGAGCGTCGGTCGCCCCCGCCGACTCTTCTCCCACCGGCAGCCGACACACGAAGCGATACGTTCTTCTCTTCGGCAACACGCCGGGCGATCGCAACGACTACATCCCGAACCCCTCCGCCATAGTCGCCCTTCTTGAAAAGCGGAATGCCGTATCGATCCAGTATCCGCCCGGCCCGCGCATCGTTGATATACCCCTCCGCCCCGTAACCCACTTCGATACGAACACGCCGAGGGTTGACGGTCAGGACAAGCAACGCCCCTTCATCGGTACCCTTACCCCCAATACCCCAGGTTTCGTAGACCCTGCTTGCGAGATCCTCTATATAGTTGTTACCCAGCGAATCGAGCGTAAGCACGGCAAGCCCGAATTCGGCCTGGTCCCAGAGGGCCTCGGCCACAGCATTGATGCTTTGTTCCGCGCCCGCATCCAGAATCTCCGCATAATCGGCAACCGCCGAATTCGGCCGGGCCGGAAGTTCCTGCCCGACGCTTGAGCCGCAAACGGAAAGGACCAGCGCCGACCATGTGAGTGACGCGGAAATCCCGCGAAGCCGCCGGATTGCTCTCTCACCTGTTCTTCGGAGGACCTCGGACATTGTTGACATGCTCCCTCTCGCACGACCGCGGTGCTAATCATCTACCGGCATTCGGATGAAAAAGATTCCCCTCCGCCGGCTCCCAATCCGGTGGTCCGCCCTGCCGGACCCGCTTCCACATCACGGAATTTCGGCTTCTACCGGAATTAGATTCGAAAAATACATGCTGCGCCCGGCACTTGAACCTCACCCTGCCGTTTGCACGGGTTGTGCCGGAATGCTATACTGAACCGACAGACCAGTCTCGCCTTCGACACGACCGTCGAGACGAGTGTGGGGCGCAGCTCTATGAACGGACTCCTTCTCGCGACCGCGGTGC
>CAZNDN010000206.1:0-5442 GCA_964571815.1 uncultured Fibrobacterota bacterium
CCCGATGTGTCGTCGGACGAAAAGCAGCTCGTGTATGCCAACTACGACGCCGAGGGGTACGGGATCTACCTGATCGATTCGGTTCAGGTGCTGGAGGAAATTTCCATGGGAGACTCGCTGCTGACCGCGCGAGCGCCCCTGGAGCCGGAAAAGATCACGACCAAACTTACTGCTCCCCGCCTGTACTCGAAATTGCCGCGCAAGCTCTTTTTCGCCCCCACACTCTATTACGAGGAGGTTGTTACCGAGGATGACGAACCCTACCGCGGCAAGGGCAGGTTGAAACTTGGTGCGACCCTCAACCTCTTGGATCCTTCGACTATCGGCGGTCCGTTATTCGGTAATGAAGTCGGCGGGTTCCTTTTTCTGGATGCCGCGAAGCTCTTCAGTTTCATCGATCCCGACAGGGGGTTCATCAGTCCCACGGTTGACTACGACCTCGGTGCATACTGGCGAACGTGGATGCTTCCTCTGCCCCTAACTGTGGACTATATGCAGCGGGCAATCACGGGACGCGATGAGTTTTTCAACGCAGGGGTCGGCGAAGTTCAGACGCTGCCCTACAATATCACGTTGTATGATGCGGGGCTCAAGGTCACACTTCCCATCTCCGGCAGAGAGGTGGTAACTGAGATAACAAACCGAGTGAGTCTTCACGGTTTGGCAAATCTGTACCGGCAGGAAGCCACCCTGCTTCTTGACGACGTTGTAAAATTCAAGTACACATGGTTCTACACTATCCTGCAGGGTTACCGTGCCGGGTTGCTCTTCAGTATGCTGCAGCCTGAATATGGACGTACGATGAACATATCCCCACGAGGGCTTTATGCAAAGGTCCAGACCACGTATGAAAACGAAGCGCTTATCGACGATGAAAAAAGCTTCGATGAGTCCAATCACGCCAACCTCGACGATGTCTTCACGCGCGGGCTGGTACGAGCCAATGTCAAAATGGGACTTCCCGCACCCTGGTACGACAAGCATACGCTCTACCTTGACGCGGGCGGCTCGCTCTCCCATCTGCTGGAGGTCGAGGGGACCGATGACTATCCGTACTGGTACGATCCGGTAATGTGGTGGCATCCGGGCTACGCCTACGTGATGGAAGATACGCTTGTGGAGCGAAGGCCGGCGCCGAAGGGGTCCTCGCGACAGGACTCAGTCACGAAGAGACTTTCCTATCTCCGGGGTGTTGTTGCGGGCAACGCCGTCACGTACGGCACCTTCTCCTATCGATTCCCGCTCTGGCCGAAACCGATCGACAAGAAGGTGGGGTTTCTGTACTTCGAATACCTGTACGGTGTGCTGAATGCGACGGCGGGGGCCGGGTGGGAGCGCCTTGCGGATATCACCGAGCTTCGGCGCGACGACTGGCTTGTCTCCGTGGGCGCGGAGGTGCGGTGTGAGGCGTTGTCGTTCAGCACGTTTCCTCTTGCCTTGAGCCTGAAATGGGACCGCGGCATCGACCGCGACGCGCCGATCGGCGGCGACCGGGTAGCCTTCAAGCTGGGATTCAGCTTCGACAACTGGGACCTCATCGACATTCCCGACTATTTCCACGCGCCGCGGTTCCGGCGATGAGACCGGGTCTGAAGCAGGACACCGTGCCGCACAACGCCGGCGTTCAGCCGACCCGCACCCTCAGCCCGCGGAAGCGATTGAGCGCGGCGGCAAGTTCCTGTGCACGGAAGGCAACGTAGTCGGCCACCGGGCGATCATCGACTACATCAAGGCCCCCCTCCTCGACACGCCGGCAAACTTCAGCGATACCGGCGGCCACGGTATTGGCTGCCTGGCTCGTGCTGCCGCTTGCGTTTCGGGAAGAAAACACCGAGGCTTCGGTTGCCGGTCGTGCAGGGGTCGAAAGCGACCGTCTCGCCCCGCATGCGCACCCGTACCCGGCTGGGCGGTGCGAAGGGATCCCGCTGAACGTAGTCGATATGCACGGACCCCCCCTCGAAAGCATAGACCCCCCGGACATCCCGGTACGCCGGATAGGGTCGTTTGTCGATACGACGAAGGTGCAACGCCAGATCGTCGATAGACTTCATACGATCAGCATCCCTCCAGCATGCGAGCCATAATCACGTGGGGAATCGCGCGGATCTCCTCCATAATAGTATCATCGACGGCCCGATCGATATCGATGATATTATAGGCGAAGGCTCCCTGGCTTTTGTTGAGCATCTCTTCGATATTGACCTTGTAGCGGGCAAGGACCGACGTGACCTGTCCGAGCATGTTCGGTACGTTTTCGGTGGCCGCCACGATTCGGGGGGTAGGCCGGGGCGGCAGTTGGCAATCGGGATAGTTGACCGCATTGGTCACATTGCCGTTTTCCAGGAAGTCGCGCACCTGCTCGGCGGCCATGGCCGCGCAATTCTCTTCCGACTCGCGGGTCGAGGCGCCCAGGTGGGGAATCGCCGTAACCTTGTCCATGCCCAGCAGCGTTTCGTCGGGGAAATCGGTGACATAGCCCTCCACAATTCCCGCGTCGATAGCTTCGGCGAGGTCCCTGTTGTTGACCAGGCCGCCCCGGGCGAAATTCATGAGACGGACGCCTTTCTTCATGATAGCGAAGCGCTCTTTGTTCAGCATTCCCCTGGTTTTCTCTGTGAGCGGCACGTGAATGGTAACGTAGTCGGATTCTCCCAGCAGGGCCTCCAGCCCCGGCGCGCGCTTGACCGCACGCGACAAGCCCCAGGCCGCTTCCACGGAGATGAACGGGTCGTAGCCGGTCACTTCCATTCCCAGGGCAATCGCCGCGTTGGCCACCATGACGCCGATTGCTCCCAGACCGACAATCCCCATCTTTTTGCCTTTCGCTTCGGAGCCGGCAAAACGGGATTTGTTCTTTTCGACCAGCTTCGGCACTTCTTCGCCGTTGCCTTTGAGCTGCCGAGCCCAGGCCACGGCATCACAGATATTACGCGATGAGATGATCAGCCCGCCAAGGACCAGCTCCTTGACACCGTTTGCATTGGCGCCCGGGGTGTTGAATACCACGATTCCGGTCGTGGAGCACTTCTCCAGCGGGATGTTGTTGACTCCCGTACCCGCCCGTGCGATTGCTTTGAGTGTGGACGGCAATTCCATCTCGTGCATCTTGAAGCTGCGCACCAGTATCGCGTCGGGCTGCTGGAACTCGGAGGCGATTTCGTAGCGCTCACGCGGGAAGGCATCCAGCCCGGCCGGCGCGATTTTGTTGAGGGTTTGTATCTTGTACATGCGAAAACTCCTTTCAATGGTAAGCAGTGTTACGTACGGGCGGCTTCGAACGCTTTCATGAAGTCGACCAGTTTCCGGACCCCTTCGACAGGCATGGCGTTGTAGATACTGGCCCGCATGCCGCCGACACTCCGGTGACCCTTGAGCGTGACCAGACCCTGCCCGGCGGCTTCCTTGAGAAACTCCGCATTCAGCTCCTCACGCGGCGAGACAAACGGCACGTTCATCAGCGAACGCTCCGGCCCCGTGACCGTCGGTGTGAACATCGCCGAATTGTCCAGGAAATCGTACAGTAGCGCCGCTTTTTCTTCGTTGCGCTCCTGCATGACGGCAACGCCACCCTGCTCCTTGATCCACTCAAACACGAGTTTGGCGACATAGACGGCAAAACACGGCGGCGTGTTGTACATGGAGCCGGCATCCACGTGCGTTTTGTAATTGAACATGGTCGGCGTGATATCCCGGGCACTTCCCACCAGGTCGTCGCGGATGATCACCAGCGTGACGCCCGCGGGCCCGATATTCTTCTGAGCCCCGGCATAGATTACTCCGAACCGGCGCACATCGTAGACCTGCGAAAGGATATTGGACGACATATCCGCAACCAGGGGTACGTCACCGGTGTCGGGCGGGACCGCGAATCGAGTGCCGTAGATGGTGTTGTTGCTCGTGATATGCACGTAGTCGGCTTCCGGGTCGAACATGTCCTTTGTCACTTTCGGAAGGTAGGTGAAGTTCCGGTCGTCCGAAGAAGCAACCACGTTGACCGTACCGTAGCGTCGTGCCTCGGCAATGGCCTTCTTCGACCAGGCGCCGGTATTGACATAGTCCGCCTTGCCGCCTTCAGTGAGAAGATTCAGCGGCACCATGGCGAACTGGCTTGCGGCGCCTCCCTGCAGAAACAGGACACGATAGTTATCGGGGATATTCATCAGCTCCCGAACGTGCGCTTCCGCACCCTCGATGATTCCCTTGAACGCCGCCGAGCGGTGGCTCATCTCCATAACCGACATTCCGGTACCGTTGTAGTCGAGCATCTCCGCTGCCGCCTTGCGCAGCACCGGTTCCGGAAGTGTTGAGGGTCCCGCCGAGAAGTTGTACACTCGTGCCATCAGTGGCTCCTTTCGTTTATGGTCACCGCAGCCGCCGGTCGTGACTTCACGGCGTCAATCGCCGTTGAAAACGCCGCGGTGTGATTCGGCCCCGATATCGGAACCGGTGTGGTGTTCGGCCGGCAGTATCGACAAACCGATCGGGTGTGGCGGTGGTCGCGAAGGCTCCGGCCGCGGCCCGAACCGACACCCGCCCGGTGTCAGTGTTCACTCTGAGGAGTCCTCTCAGGCTGAGGGTGTCTGAGTGCGGACTCTTCGAAATCAGCATCAAGGGTTATCCGCGCGCTTGCAGCCATGAACTCCGCGGTAATATCGACGTTGCGAACGACCGTTTCCTTGCGGTCGGCGTGGACCACGATCGGCGCAAAATTGATGATACCCTTGATACCGCCGCGGACAAGGCGGCTGCACACCTGGCGGGCGCCGGAAGCGGGTACGGCGATGACCCCGATTTCGATTGATTCCCGCCGGACGATCTCCGGAATCTCGTAGGCCGGAAACAAGGGAACATGCGTCCTGATCGTCTCGAGCTTGTTGACATCGGAGTCAAATCCGGCAACGACCCCGTACCCGGCCTGTTCCAGCCCATGGTGATGCATGAGGGCGCTCCCCAGCCGTCCGAGCCCGACAATGCCGACGCGGCACCGCCGGTTCAGCCCCAGCTTTTCGCCGATCCGGCCGCGCAGCGATTCGATATCGTATCCGCCCCTCGTCTCACCCGCGACACCCAATCCGCTGATATCCTTGCGAACATTGTGCGGGGCTGCGCCGATTTCCATGCCCAGCTCCCGCGATGACGTTCGCCGATGTCCCTGCTCCGCGAGCCGCTCCATGACCCGAACCAGACCGCAGAGACGTTCGATCGAGGGGGTTGAAAGGCTTGGGGTCGGCATGTGAGTAGTCCACGTACGATAGTTTGTTCGGAACGATGTGAATTGTTTCACAGTACAATATACAACATTTGGAGGCTTTTGTCAACACGCGAGGCTGAAGAGGTGAGGAAATGGGTGAAAATTGCAAGGCTGTGAACTATTTCACGTGGTGTTCCTCTGCGCTCGCACTACTTGCGTGCATACGAGCCTCAACTGAAAACGGCGGTACG
>CAZNDN010000207.1:0-5360 GCA_964571815.1 uncultured Fibrobacterota bacterium
TCAGATCAAGGTGAAATCAGCCGTGCGGTCGGCGGCCCCTGCTATTTCAATCGATAAAAAATGTGAAACCGGGGCCATACGGGGCAGAATCTTGCGCCATACCAATATTCTTCTCCATGCGCCTGATCCTGACAAGGTACCGTTTCTTCGCCTTGCGATGTCGCGAGCGATACCACAGAAAGGCGGGCGTTACGCGGGGCGAAAATGGTCCACCGATAGAACGGACAGCGACAGGGGTTTTTCCGACGCGGTAATCTCACGAAGACCGGCCGGGTTCGTCACGGCCCAGAGTCCGAAAATGTGTTTCGCCGACGGCGCAGTGCCCAACTCTCCGGTTGCCCGCGGGGAGCGCGGGGAAGTTGGTCGCGTGTCTCCCTGCCGCGTGCGGCCGGTTTCAGCGTGAAGGAAGGTCCTCGCCCCCCCCCCCCTGCAAATATAACAAATATTACCCCGTCCCCAAACACGTGATACGGATCCATGCCCACTCAGTGTATAATTGATTGTACGCTCATGTTCCCCCCGGCACCGTTGCGTCCCGCGGCGAATCAGCACGGCTACGGAAGAATGAGGTGATATGAACCGGTTTCGGAGGGTGTTGAGAAGTCATACCTGCAAAGCCGTTTTCAGGCGGTGATCGGAGTTTTCGGTGACGGGTAACGTGTGGCATCCGGGTGCGTGGCGCTTCCTCGGTTTCGCTGCAGCGGCAGTTGCATGCCTCTGCTCCCCTGCTCCGCGCGAACGATCGCCCCGTGGCGGTGGCGCGGTCGACACCGACAGTCTCCTGATCCAGGCGCATGCGGCACGTCGTCCCGAGCGGGTTGTCGCCCTGTGCACCCGTGTTCTTTCCGATCGCCCCGATAATGTCGATGCGTTGCTGCTGCGCGGCACAGCATGGGCCCGTCTGAGTGTTGCCGACGATGCCCTCATTGACCTTCGGCGAGCACTCCGACTCGACAGCGCACGGGTCCGGGTACAGCTTGATGAGCCGGCACGCGCGAGAGGAGTGACATCAGTCGTCGACAACCTTCCGGCATTCGTGCGGGCGCTGGGTGAGAGCGACACCACGTCGTTTTCCCTCTCTTCGGCCCGCAAGGGAGCCACTCGATTCAGCCGTCGCTCCGGACACGGCCGAAGCAGTCGCTCAGGCGGAATCCCCACGGAACAAGTCGATTCCGGAGCCACAACCACAACATCGGCATCCACGACGGCAACCGTGCATACCACACCACGAAACAACGAATCAAGCCGCGCTGCCTCTCCGTCGGAGGCCGACGCCGGCGCCACATCCTCGCTCGATGATACATCGAGTGCGGCAATCATTCGTCGTACTTCCCGCCACTCGCGTGCGGGCGATCCAGCGTTCGGCGACACGTCCACGTCCCGGATTCCCGCCGATCGCAGCGAAACATCGAACACGACCAGGACAAAGACTTCCGAGACACCGGCGTCAATCGGCTCCGCCGCCCTCGATCCGCGCGCGGAAGTCGACAGTTGCCTGCGCGCCCCGGGCATGCACTCGCGGGCTGCCGCCCGGGCCTACTGCGAAGCCATGAACGTGTACGGCGCGGGTGAGTACCGAAAGGCGGTACGCGGGTTCGGCCGGGCCCTGGACCATGAATCAGACTTCATACTCGCCCTTCTGGGCCGTGCCAAGGCACGGGGTATGCTTGGTGCGCACCGTCGGGGGCTGCGCGATGTCAAGAGGGCGCTGGCGATCGATCCCGAGTCGGCCGCGGCATACATGGTTCAGGCCTGGATTCACCATCTCCGCGGCCGATACCGTCGCGAAGCACAGAGCCTGTATCGAGCGCTGGACCTCGGATACCGCTATCCCGGCGTAATTCGCGTGCGGCTTGAGCTTATCGATATGCCGATGCCGGGGATTGGGGAGTGAAGGACAAAGTTCCAGGATCAAAGAACAAGAAACGCGAAGGATAAAGCTCTAACGTCAAAGAACAGGAAACGCCAGGAATCTCTGCTGCTTGTAGTGCTCCACCATCCACTTCGGGTGGCACCGACGTTCTCGTCGGTGACTTGCCCACCACACTCCAGGTACTCCCCCATTGGTGGTCGCGCACCGGTGAGCAGGCACAGGTTTCAAAAACTGAAGCACAGTCAATTCAAAAACGCACCACCTGCTCACACCTTACGACACACGACAGCTTCGGCAAACCCCATGAAAAACTTTCGACTCCGTACCACCTGAAGCCCGTTGTGGTGCATGAGTTCGCGCAGGCGGGTCCGATCGGGGAAAGTAGCCAGGCTGTGGGCGATGTAGGTATAGACATGCGGGTTTCCGTGGAGGACGATGCCCCAAAGGGCGCCCCACGCTCTCAGGACGATATACTGCGCTTTCCAGACTGCCGGCCGGGGCGAGCGTGAGAAATCGAGAAACGCCGCCGATCCGCCCGGTATCAGTACCCGCGCGACATCGCTCAGGGTCCGCTCGAGATCGGGTGCGTTGCGCAGAGCATATCCTCCGGTGACCACGTTGACTGTTTGGTCGCGCAGCGGCAACGCCGACATATCGGCCAGCGCGTGCTCAGGCACTCCCCTGCCTTCGCCTCGTCGACGACCCTCACGCAGCATCTCCATGGACGCGTCGCACCCCAGCACCCCGGCCTCGGCAAACCGCCGCGCACACCGTCGGGTAATATCACCGGTGCCGCAGGCAAGGTCAACCACGAGCCCACGGGGCGCAACCTCCGGCAAGTGCTCCACCAACCATCGCTTCCACGCCTGATCCCTGCCCCACGAAAGCAGCCTCGTAACCACGTCGTAGCGCGGGGCCACTACGCGGAAGAGCCGTCTGTTGTAGTGCAATTTGCGGGCGCCGGCGACGAGTCCCTCCGCGGGCCCGTCCGGCAAGAATCGGGGTATGCCATCCATACGGGGCATGCGTGCTCATTTCAGTACAGGTCAAACGCTATTTTCTGAATGTCTTTTCGATCCCGCATCTCATTTCAGCGACGCTGCTCAGGCGCTACGAAGCATCATGACCCGTCGACGACCATTCTCCCTGTTGCCCGATCTCAGTGCCAGGTCTGCCGACCCGGAACTCATGGACGATCTCCACAGCGACCCCGTGAAGCTCAACCGCACCCTGAAACAGTTCGCGGTCATGAACGCGTTTCTCACCCGCTCTCGGAGCCTGACCACGAAGGTGCTGATCCCCCATATTGCCGCCCGGGGCAACCGGCCCGTGAAGCTGGTCGACCTGGGCGGTGGCGGCGGCGATTATGCCCGATGGGTGACCGCGTACGGGAAGCGTAAGGGGCTGGATATCACCTGCGTCAGCATGGACAACGATCCCCGTGTGGTTGCGTTTGCCCGCCACGCATGCAGGCAATCGCCCGGCGTGATTGTTGTCCGGGGAAGCGAAAAGGACCTCCGCACAACCCACGGACCCGTCAACTATGTGTTTGCCAATCACCTGCTGCATCATCTCGACGATACCGCGCTGGTCCAAACCCTCCGGGCTGTCTACGATTCCGCCACCGACGGCTTTCTGCTCAATGACCTTCGCCGAAGTGCTCTTCCCTACGTGGGCTATACCGTGTTTGCCGGACTGTTTTTCCGTCGAAGTTTTGCCTTCTACGACGGCCGCTTGTCGATTCAAAAAGGATTCACCCCCCGGGAACTCCGCGATGTGGTCGGTCGAATCGGGGGGCGCCACCCGATTCATGTTGGTACGGCGTTTCCGGGCCGTGTATACGTATGGTGCCTGAAAACCGCTCGAGGTTGAGAATCACGACGCGCACATCGACTTGTAAGCGTCGAAATCGATCCAGTCTTTCAGAAGCTTCGACTCGGGCAGACCGCCGCGGGGATACGGTGTCGGATCGCCCTTGTCAAGGAATGGTTGCAGCAGTTTCCACGACAGTTCCGTCTCCCGGGCGCCGACGAACAGGGTCCTGTCCCCCCTGATCGCATCGGCAAGCAGCTTCCGATACGCCTCCGGAATCTCCCCCGGAAAAATGCTTCGATAGCAAAACGCCATGTTCATCGTGGTAACCTGCATGGTTTCATCGCCGGGATCCTTGCCCGCCAGGTCCAGCAGGATCCCTTCGGCCGGCTGAATCTTGAACACGATTCGGTTGGGCGCAACCAGCCCTTCTTCGTTGAAAAGCAGCCGGGGTACCGATTTGAAGCGTACCCCGATCTCGGTGCCTTTGCGGTGTACGGCTTTGCCGGTCCGGATAAAAATCGGCATTCCGGTCCATCGGAAATTGCTGATCGATGCGCGAATTTCGGCATAGGTTTCGGTCGAGGAATCGGGTCGCACTCCCTCCTCCTCCCGGTACCCTTCGTACTGACCCCGTCGGCACTCCTCGATCTTCAGCGACTTGAGCACCGCCAGCTTCTGCGCCCGAATATCCTCGGCGTCCAGACTCACCGGCGCCTCCATGGTCATCAGGCACAGCAGTTGCATGAGGTGGTTCTGCACCATATCCCGGATCACGCCGGCGCCGTCAAAATACTGGGCCCGATGTCCCACGCCTTCTTCTTCGCACGCATTGATTTGAATCGACTCCAGGTAGCGACTGTTCCATACGGGGTCGAAGAGTGAATTGGCGAATCGGAAGACGAGAATATTGCGGACGGCTTCCTTTGCCAGGTAGTGGTCGATCCGGTAGATATGCTGCTCATTGAAAAACGCACCCAGACGCCGGTTGAGATCCCGGGCCGAGTCGTAGTCGTAGCCGAAGGGCTTCTCGATAATCAGTCGCGTCCGGTCCCCGAATCCCCGCTGCGCCAGGGCAGCAGCCGTGTCGGCATAGACGCGGGGAGGGAGCGAGAAGAAGACAATCGTCTGATCGAATGTACCCAGAGCCTCGACATACTCCCTGAGCCCGTCGAGCCCCTGGTGATAGTGTAGAAGCGAGGCGAAATCCCGCTCCGCGCCCAGGTGCCGCCGAAAAGAATCATCGTCAAACGCCGTCCGCCCCGACCCGATCACCGCACACGAAGCGTCGAACACCCCCTCTTCGTACAACCGCCGAAGCGCGGGAATCAGCTTGCGTCTGGCAAGGTCCCCGGATGCCCCGAGGATTATCATGGCCGTTCTGCAGGTTGACATGGTACCCCACCTGATTGTGGAATGCGGAATGCGGATTGCGGATTGCGGATTGGGAGTGAGAGATTTAGAGCGAGTTATGGTTCAAACCGAGACTCCGGCGCCCTCCCGCCATGCGAGGCTACAGCGCGACGGCGGTTGCCCTCTGCCTTCTGCTCCTGTGGACTGTGTGTTACCTATTCGATTACGAGCACGCGCACGAGCACGAATTGCAGTGCTGCCCTTCGCCCTCCGCCTTCGGGTTCCTTCCCCCTACTCCTCCGGCGAGAACTCTTCCTTGCCC
>CAZNDN010000208.1:0-5316 GCA_964571815.1 uncultured Fibrobacterota bacterium
ATTCAGCGAGAGATCGAGGAGGCCTTCACGGAATTAATTCACACGCGGTGGAGTTCCGTGTCGTCCTCGACATGGTCGCCGGGGGTGGATGTCTGCGAGACGCACGATGCGTACCTGCTGTCGGCCGATCTTCCGGGGGTCGAGCCGGACGACGTTGAGTTGCGGGTGGAGGATGACGGGATCACGCTGTCGGGTTCCCGCGTGTCGCAGAGTGCCGAGCGCAGCGGACGGCATATCCTTCTGGAGCGCCTGACCGGCCGATTCCGGCGACATCTTCGGATCGACCATGATATCGACGATGCCCGGATAGAGAGCCGGATGGTGGACGGGGTTCTGTATGCGGTGTTGCCGAAGCGGGAAGAGGATACCAGGTGAGAAGCGCCCCCGCGTGCTCCGGCACAACCCGGCGGGGGGTCGGAGGCCGGGGTGGGGCTGCAGCAGGATTCGGCCGGTGCGCGGCCGGATGATGACGGCCGGGAGGGTTCACGAACTGAGCGTGGCGAAAAGACCGGCTCAGCGCGGCCGACAGCGAAGAACATCTGCAGTGAAGGAGATACCATGAACGGCGGAAAGCACATCCGGGAGTTAGGGGCCGAAGAGACCGACTTGCATATCGCTCAGGAAACCCTGGGCTTTACTACCACCGATGAACTCTCGCCGCTGGAGTCGATCGTAGACCAGCCGCGTGCACTCGAGGCGCTCGACCTGGGACTGAGCATCCCGGATAAGGGCTACAATGTCTACGTTTCCGGCTCCAGCGGCATGGGCCGACGGGAAATGGTGGAAGGGGCTTTGCGCACGCGCGCCGCGGGGGAACAGCGACCGCGCGACTGGATCTACCTGAACAATTTCGATCACCCGGACCGGCCGCGGGCTTTTCCGCTCGAACCGGGGCACGGTGAGAAGTTCGCAGCAACCATGGAAGAGCTGGTGCAGCGGCTCAAGGATGAAATCCCCAAGGCGTTTCGGCAGGAGGATTTCACCCGCGAGCGGCAGCGTATCAGCCGGCAGTACGAGAACCGGGGACGGGAGCTGCTGCGACAACTCGAACAGGAAGCCGACCGGCGCTCGCTGATCGTGCAGCAGAACCCCGACGGCAACGTGGTGATGGTGCCCAAGAGCAAAGAGGGCAAGGCTCTGAAACCCGATGAATTCGAGAAGCTTTCGCGTGAGGAAAAAGACGAGATCGGCAAACGTCAGCAGGAGCTTGGCGAAAAGGCGCGGGACATACTTTCGCAACAGGCCGAGATTCGCCGGCGAATGCGCGAGGATGTGCGGGGGGTGGAAAAGGAATTTGCCGCGAAACTGATCGAACCGGCCGTGGACGAGGCGACGGGGCGCTACCGTGACAACGGGAAGCTTGCCGGCTGGCTTGACAAGCTCAAGGAACACATGATCGACAACCGGCAGCGCTTTCAGCAGTCGAGCGAGGGACAGGGTCAACAGGGCCTTGCCGCCCTGCTCGGTGGCGGTGGCGGCGGTGGCGAAGCGTCATTCCAGGAGTACGGCGTCAACGTGGTGGTCGACAACGGCGGCGGCGAGGGCGCGCCGCTGGTGATCGAGAATTCACCCAACTATAAAAACCTCTTCGGTACCATTCACGGCCAGTTCGATCGCATGGGACGGGCGCTGACCGATTTTACGCATATCAAGGCCGGCAGCCTGCTTCGCGCCAACGGCGGCTACCTCGTGTTCGATCTGGTTGAAGCGCTGATCGAGCCGCTGGTATGGAAAGAGCTGAAACGCACCATCAAGAGCGGGGTGCTGGAGTACCACATGTACGATCCTTTCGGCGTGTTCGGAACCTCCTCCCTCCGGCCCGAGCCGATTCCTCTGAAACTGAAGCTGGTGGTGATCGGCACGCCTCTGATTTACTACCTGCTGCATTTGTACGATGATGATTTCAAGGAGATATTCAAGGTGAAGGCCGACTTTGCTCCGGAGATCCGGCGTACCGACGACGGTACCGATGCGGTGGTGGGACGGCTGGTGCGGAAGCTGGAGTCCATGGACGGGGTCATGGCAATGGAGGCGGGGGCCGTGGCCGAGCTTGCCCGGGCGGGCGCGCGCATGGCCGGCGACAAGTCGAAGATCACCGCGGAGTTCAGCCGGCTCTCCGATGTTGCACGGGAGGCAACGTACTGGGCACGCAAGGAGCAATCGAAGGTGGTACGCGGTGCGCACGTGCGCACCGCGATCGACCGGCGGGTGTTTCGCTCCGATCTGATTGCGGAAAAAATCCGTGAGTTGATCTCCGAAGGGACCCTCAAAATCAGCCTTGAGGGCACGGTTACGGGGCAGCTCAACGGCCTGAGTGTAGCGCAGTTGGGCGACCACATGTTCGGTCGTCCCTCGCGTGTTACCGCCGGTGTAGGTATCGGCGGCGCCGGCCTGATCAACATCGAGCGCGAGAGCAAGCTCAGCGGCAGCACATTCGACAAGGCAATGCTGATTCTCGAAGGCTATCTGCGCAACACCTACGCCGGCAATCATCCCCTGGCCCTCTCGGCAAGCATCGCCATGGAGCAAAGCTACGGGCCGATCGAGGGCGACAGCGCATCGGCCGCCGAACTGGTCTGCCTGCTCAGTGCCGTGGGCGGCGTGCCCCTGCGCCAGGATGTCGCCGTCACCGGTTCGGTCAACCAGTGGGGGCAGGTGCAGGCAATCGGCGGTGTCAACGAGAAGATCGAAGGGTTCTTCGATGTGTGCGCGCAGCAGGAGCTGACCGGCGGGCAGGGCGTATGCATCCCCGCGTCAAACGTGAAGAACCTGGTGCTGCGGCCCGATGTGGTCGAGGCAATCCGGAAGGGACACTTTCACGTGTGGGCGGTGGAGCATATCGACGAGATCCTGGAGCTGCTCAGCGGCATCGATGCGGGATCGCCGGACACCGGGGAGAGCTTCCACTACCGCGTCGACCAAAGCCTCCAGCGCATGGTGAAGATCCTCAGCGAGCAGAAAGCGGCGGCCCAGCACACACCGGCTCCGGTCCTGCAGCAAAGCTCCGCCCAACGCGACCCTCGTCCACCGCTTCCGGGCAAGGAGTTGTAGTGCACGAGTGGTGAGGGGCGCAAACGGAATCATTTCCGGAAGGCCTCTCCTCCCGGCGGGTGCGCCGGCATGTAGTTTTGAAACGGCGGCAGACCGCCGTAAGACCACTGTCGGGGTTCCCGCTTCCGTATGCGCCAACACGCCCTCATTATCAACCCCTGGATCACGGATTTCAAGCTCTACGATGAATGGATGCATCCGCTGGGGCTGTACGTTCTTATCTCGCTGCTGAAGCAGAACAATTGGGATGTAACCTTTGTAAACTGCCTCCGGCGGGATTCCCCCCGCAAAGCAAAGCGTTGCAGCACCGGCGATTTTCCGTGGGTGGAGCTGGAGAAGCCGCCCGCGTACGGGACTATTCCGCGCAAGTACAAGCTCTACGGCATTGAAGAGTGTCGGTTGCATCGGCTCCTGGAGAATGCGCGCCGGCCGGATATGATTTTTATCGGTTCGGGCATGACCTACTGGATTGACGGGCTTGCGCGGACGGTCGATGCGGTTGGCGGGGTACTGCCGGGTATTCCCGTTGTCATAGGGGGCATTGCGGCGCGGCTCATGCCCGAGCTGTTGGCTCAGAGATTTCCCGAATGCATCGTTGTTTCTCACGGCATTCTTGACGCTGGGCAAGGTCTGCGTACGAAGCATGATCTGCTTGCCGACCTGAAACCCATCGGTGCCGATCCGTCGCTGCTCGGCGGACTCCATTCGTGCGAACACCTGTATCACGGTCCCGTGCTGACTTCGCTGGGCTGCCCTCTGGACTGTACGTATTGCGCATCGCGGCTGCTGCAGCCCTCGTTCCGTCACCGATCCGTGGAGGTCATTCTCGATGAAATCGAGTACTGCATCGACACGTTCGGTGTGCGGGATTTCGCGTTCTACGACGATGCGCTCCTGTACGGGCCACGGCGGGACCTGGTCGATCTGTTTCGGCGGCTTTGCGTGAAGCAGGGAATGGTGCGGCTTCACACGCCGAACGGACTGCATCTGCGCCCCTTGACACCCGCGCTGGTTGAGCTGATGCGCGAGGCGGGATTCGTTACACTCCGGTTCGGCTACGAAACGGGATCGCAGGCACACGCCTCTGATACTTGTGCGAAGGCCGGCCGCAAACTGCTTGCCGACAGGATATCGCTGGTCAAGGCGGCCGGTTTTGGGAGCCATGCTGTAGGCGTATATATCATGGGCGGGCTTCCGGGGCAGACCGTGGAGAGTATGCTGGATGAGATGGACTATGTCGGCTCGCTGGGAATCGATGTGAAACCGGTGTTTCTGTCGCCGGTTCCCGGCACACCGGTATTCAATACGTATGCGAGCCGGTTTCCCGGACTCCAAAGCGACCCTCTCCTGCACAACGATACGGTTTTCGTGACGATGCTCGAGGGCTGGGGCGGGGAGGCGGTGCGCAGGGTCCGCGAAAAAGCCCGCGCCATCAATCGCGGCCGACACCGAGAGATCACGGTCGCAGGCGACGGTGCAACCGGTGCATGACAATTCACCGCACCAGCTTCCGCCGGTATGATTGTTGCCCAGGCGTGGGCGCGAGTCGGTACGCTGTGAAGAGGGGAGAGGCTGCGGGGCTACGCCGGCATGTGCGGGCTCGCAATCGTGGTTGTCGGACAGACCCGGGAAGGTGTCATGCTGGTTCGGCGACGTCGCGGTACCCCGTGTGTGCCGGCGATGCATGGCACGGATCGTAGCTTCAGAGAAGGGTTTCAGGACCAGGGCCGTAGCGTTTTTTTCACGCTGCTGAGCATCAGGATAATATACGGAGGTATCGGAATGAATACTTCACCAACTGATCCCGGCACGCCTGCGCCGTGTTCCGTGTCGGTGAGCGAAGACTGCCTTGTTGTGGAGCTTGGCGATGGGCGCTCTCTTTCGGTTCCCGTTGCCTGGTATCCTCGGCTTCAGCACGGCTCCCCCCGAAGAATGCGCGAATTTCCGCCTGGCCGGGCGAGGAGAGGGTATCCACCGGCCTGATCTCGATGAAGACATCAGCGTTGCGGGCCTTCTCGCCGGCAGCCCCTCGGGCGAAAGCCCCAGCTCTTTGACCCGTTGGCTCAAGAGCCGCGCATGAGAAAACGCTCCAACAAGCTCGCGCGTTCGGTTATGGTGATTCACTGAATTCAGGCTGATTCACACGGCGTCACTTTGGATCCGCCGATTCCAATTCTGGGCCAATCAATCAATAATAATGGAACCAACCACACAATAACCATCCGCGCTGGGTGAGTTTCGCTATGCGGGATAGACTGGGTGAGC
>CAZNDN010000209.1:0-5289 GCA_964571815.1 uncultured Fibrobacterota bacterium
TTCAGGAACAGCTCGATCACCGGCACTTCCACGTCGGGCTTCTGCACGGGCAGTTTCAGGGAGAGCAGGTCGGCACCCCGAACTTCGTTCTGAGGATCGGCGGCCTCTTCGGTCACCTCTTCAGTGCGCATCACGATCTCCGAGGCGTCGTTGAGCAGTTGCGCGTACTCCACAAAAGGAGCCATGCCCGGAAAGTGCAGCATGGCGCAGGGCCAGTTGAGCACGTGCACGTAGAGCCGGCGGGCGGTTGGATTGAATGTCAGCATGCAGCCCGGCGGGCAGGGGAACTCCTCGGGCGCCTGCGTGCAGCCGTAGATCGCCCGTCCGTGCCGGCGCATCCATTGTCCGATTCCCTCCAGGCGCGCAAGCGACAGCTCGTCGATCTCCCCTCTGCCCGTGGGCCCCACATTGAGCAGGAGATTGCCGCCCTTGCTCACGCACTCGATCAGCAGCGAGATCAATTGTGTCGTGCTTTTCCACCGGCTGCTGTCGCGATCGTAGCCCCAGGCGCCGGCTACCGTGTGGCACGCTTCCCACACGACCGGTTTGCCCTCCACGCGCACCCACTCCCGGGGCACCAGTTGCTCGGGCGTCTTGATATCCTGGTCTATCCGGAGGCGATCGTTGATCAGAATGCCCGGCTGCAGCCGGCGCGCCAGCGCGATGAGCTTTTCGCTTTGCCATTCCTCCTTGCCTTTGCCGGCGAACCCGCGTCGGTCGTTGGGAGAGAAGTCGAACCACAGGATATCGATCTTCCCGTAGCCCGTGAGCAGCTCTTCGACCTGCGCGTGCAGGTATTTCGTGTAGCGCTCGATACGCCGGTGCTCTTCTGCCGCCCGATATTCTTCGTTGTCGCGCAGGGGGTGGGTCCAGTCGAGCGTGTAGTCGGGATGATGCCAGTCGATGAGGGAGTGGTACAGCCCCACCTTGATTCCTTCTGCCCTGAACGCATCGAGCAGGGGACGGATCAGGTCCCGTCCGCACGGCGTGGCGGGGGCCTTGTAGTCGGTGGAGGCGCTGTCCCACAGGCAGAACCCGTCATGGTGCTTGGTGGTCACCACCAGGTACTTCATTCCCGCTGCTTTGGCGGCGCGGGCCCACGAGGCGGGGTCGAACAGATCGGGGTCGAAATGCTCGAAATATTTGCGGTTGTACTCTTCGACGGAAAGCCGTTCCCGGTGACGGAGCCATTCCCGGCGGGCGGCAAGTGAATAGATGCCCCAGTGGATGAACATGCCGAAACGATCGTTGGTAAACCATGCGGAATCGCCCGGCGTGGGCGCGGGCACAAGTGGGTCCACGGGTTCCTCCCGGTGTCGGTCGTGAATACATTACGGTATGGAGAAGACGCGCTCTTTTCTTCGTCGGAAAAATACAAAACCCCCGACAAGTGCGGCGATGATCGAGAGGGTCGCAAGTGCTATGAGAACTCCGCGCAGGCCGAAGAAGAGGGGCAGGAGCACGGCCACAAGGGCCAGGGGTATGAGCACGGCCGTTTTCGCGAATCGGATGAGATAGTATACGAAGAGATGGAGCCGGAATTCGCCGGGGCGCTCGTTGAAAAACCGCAGAAGCCTCAGTCCTTCCTGGGTGCGCGCCTGACGCAGGCGTTTGTGGCGGGAGAGTCTGTCGACGATTTCGTTCCATCCCTTGTTTTCGAGGTAGCGCTTCAGAAACAGCATGCTGAACCACGTATGGCCGTGCGAGAGGAGTATTTCGAGCATCGGCGGTATCAGCTCCGCCTCTCCCGGCATCAGGCTGTAGGCGCGGTGGAGGTAGTGGAACGCCCGCAGGTTACGGCCTTCGGAGCGGTGAAAATCGGCGAGAAACCAGAGGTCTTCCATGCACGATGGGTACTCGCGGCGGATGACCTGCTGCACCAGCTTCTCCATGGTCTCGTATTCGCCTTCGTTTTTCAGGTGGTGATAGTAGTCGCGAATGATCTCGGCATTGTTGGGCTCAAGCGAGAGGGCTTTCTGGAAGGCAGCCCCGGCCATGTCGGGGCGGCCCCGTTCCGAGGCAATGATCCCGCGCACCCGATACGCCTCGGCATCCAGCGGCGAGACGTCCAGCGCCCGCGATGCGGCCTCCAGCGCCTCGTCGAACCGCCGCATGTTGAGATACACATAGGCCAGGTCCACGTGGCCGACCGGAGAGTTGGGGTACAGCGATATGGTCCGGCGTGCCTCGTTCGAGGCCTCGTCGAGCCGACCGTCCTGGCAGAGGCAGAAGACCAGGCGGGAGAGACTCCGCACATTGGAGGGGGACTGCTTCAGCCTGTCGCGATAGAGCGCTATGGCCTTATCCGTGCTACCTCTCATGATAAACAGATCGGCCAGCATGTCGCGCGCTTCGTTGAGTTCCGGACTCGTCTCCAGCGCCGCCTTCAGACAATCTTCCGCTTCGTCGAATCGCCCCAGCCGCTGAAAAGTCACGGCCGCGTTCTGGTACAGATCGGGGCTTGACTGACCGAGCGCGCAGGCCTTCTCGAACTGCTCCAGTGCGTCATCGAGGCGATTGTTCTCGTTGAAATACCAGACCAGCTCCGAAATCACGAGTTCATTGTCGCCGTGGGTCCTGCCGGCACGGAGCAGGTAGCGGCCGGCTCTCTTCTGTTGTCCCAGTTGTGAGTGACAGTAGAAAAGACCCAGCAGGCAGTCGACATTGTCCCGGTCGAGACGGAGACCCCGGTGAAGGCAGGGGAGGGCCTTCTCCGGCTTGCCGCGGCCGGAGTGAAGCCGGGAGTACAGTACGTACAGTTCCGGTTCGTTGCGGTACACCACGCGGTACGTATCCACCAGCTCCCACGCATCATCGTAGAGTCCAAGCTCGATGAGGTCCTGGGTTTTGTCGACCAGGTCGGGCAGGTCAAGCCATTCGCTCATGTGCGGGAGTTCCGGTGCCGACGTTCGTCGACCGCGCGGGGAAGTCGACAATCGTCCATGGATAGTGACGTACCAGCGTTCTGTTGCCCAGCCACGGTACGGTGAATCCCGCCGCCAGGGCAAGCACCGTACTCAGGGCGGCGGGGATCGATTCGACGGTGTGCGGGGAACGAACATACCACGCGATCAGCCATGTCAGGGCCGCGCCCAGCGGAGCCCCGAATACCAGCAGCGAGGCCAGGGCCGGGTTGAGGACCGGCCGGCGCACCCGGACCGCATCGCCCCGGCGGCACGGGGTGCGATCGCGTCGCGCAACCACGTGCTTTACGGGTCGGCAGCCGCCGGTGCACAGGCCGCACGAGCGGCATTCGTGCCCGCCCGGCGCCCCGTCGTTGCGCAAGACAACCGTGATACGCGCCGGCTCGACCGAGCACACGATTGCCGGCGTGGTTTCCAGGGTTCCCCACCACATGCAACGCCTCCGGCGTCCTTCGCTTCCTCCCGCGCACCTCGGCGGCGGGAGGATGACCATTATTTGTGGCTGATTCGATAAACACGCGGCCGGCAGCCGCGTTTCGGCCGGCGATATCGTATCAGTACTGCGTGCCGGTCATGACGCCGCGGCGCCGTCCCCCGAAAAAATAGTATCTGTCGAGTGACCCGCTGAGCCCGGCGAGCACTTCGTACCCGATTGTACCGCACAGCCGGGCGATTTCATCGGCTTCGATACACTCCCGCCCCTGAGGACCAAGCGCAACGGCTTCATCGCCGATTTCAACGCTCCCCTCGGGGCCGATATCGACCATGGTGTAGTCCATGGTGACCCGGCCGACGATGGGATAGGCGACGCCGCCGATCAGCAGTCGGCCCCGGTTGCTCAGTGCGCGCGGATAGCCGCACCCGTAGCCGACTGCAACGGTCGCGAGGCGTGTGTGGCGTGAAGCAACCCAGGTGCCGCCGTAGCTGACGGGCGTTCCGGGATCGATCCCGCGCACGCGCACCACCGGCGCGTGCAGGGATGCTACGGGATAGGGTTTTACGCCGAAATCGCGCAGCGGATCGGGTTTGCACCCGTAGAGCAGTATGCCCGGTCTGACCAGGGAGTCGCGCTGAGGCGGGGAGAAGCCGACCACAGCCGCGCTGTTGAAAGAATGAATGAGCAGTCGCGCGAATCCGGCCGCATGCAAGGTTGAGAGGGCCTCGTGGAAGATGGTTTGCTGTCGGGCAACGGAGTCGGTACCGGGCTCGTCGGCCGAGGCATAGTGGGTGAATACCCCTTCCATACGGAGATTCCCGTACTCCGCGACCGCTTCGGTGAGCGTCCCGATAGCGGAGGGAAGGAGGCCCAGGCGTGTCATGCCCGTGTCGATAGTGCAGTGGAACGTAACCGTGGCGTCGGTCGCAACCCATCGCTTGAGGGATTCGAGGCTGTTGAGTGCAAACCTGATTCGGTTCTGCGCTCCCCAGCGAAGATCCTCGGGGCCGGCCTCGCCGAAGACGAGAATCGGTGAGGTGATTCCGGCGGCCCGCAGCTCCCGCGCCTCGCCCGTGTGCGCTACCGCGAACCACTCGATCCCGGTGTCTTCAAGCACCCGCGCGACGTGAACCGCGCCGAGTCCGTACGCCCGGTCTTTCACCACCGCCATTACCGGCATGTCCGGCGGGAGACGGTTCTTGACCAGCGCAACATTGCTCACCAGGTTGTCCAGGGAGATCGTTATCCACGGTCGATCGACAGGGAAGTGGCCGGACGGAGAAGATTTCATACGTCAACTACTCCCGGATTTTCTCGCCGGTGATTCTCCATTCTCCGTCCTCCGCGGTCCTGAAGAAGCAGGAGACATAGCCCTTGTGGCACGCACCGCCCTTCTGCTCGATATCGAACAGCAGCGCATCGCCGTCGCAGTCGATCCTCACGCGCTTGACTTTCTGGACATGCCCCGACGTTTCTCCCTTGAGCCATCGCTTCCGCCTGCTGCGGCTGAAATAGACCATGGTGCCGGTCTCCAGCGTTTCGGCAAGCGTTTCCCTGGTCATGTAGGCCAGCATAAGCACATCACCCCCGGCCGCGTCCCGGGCGATAGCCGAGACCAGCCCCTTTTCGTCGAATTTGACTTCATCCACCAGACTCATCGAATAGTCCTTTCGCTCTGTGGTTGTGTGTTCGCAGTACTCAATCCACCCCATGATTTTTCAGCGTTGCACTTTGCTCTTCCCCTCAGGCCCTGGTTGTGCCGCAAGTGTGCGTGACCCATCCCCCTTCTCTTGTTCTTTGACCTTCGAACTTCGACCTTCACTTCATGCCGCACCCGCGTCGCTTGGCGATTATTCGCGGAAAGCGCCACCAGGCGCGGAATGAGGAATGCGTGCTTCGACCGTGCTCAGCACAGGGAATGCGGATTGA
>CAZNDN010000210.1:0-5224 GCA_964571815.1 uncultured Fibrobacterota bacterium
CTATACCCTTTCCGGGTGGCGCGACCTGGTTTCCTGGGCCGACCAGAGCGCCGGGACCGACCCCCTGAAACGCCCCGCCGAACTCCCCTCCGACAACGGCTACGCACTGGGGAGAATCCTTGTCAACAAGACCGATCACACCGGACAGGTTGCCCTCGGCCCCGCGCGGTATGTTGACCTTGACGGGGACCCGGTTCCGGACAATGTCACCCTGCAGCCATACTCCTCGAGGGTGATTGTCCAGGCCGACAGCAGCCTGGAAGTACGTACCGGCCCGGCTCGGCACGATGCACCTTTCCCGGCCCGGCCGATACGCAGGGGCGGCCGGATCGTCGTACGTCTGCCTCCGATTCCCGGCGCCCCCTTTGAGCTGCGCCTCTACGATTGTCGCGGGAGGCTCGTGCACCACCGTCGGATCGCCCCCGCACGCGAGGCGACGCTGATTCCCCGCAAGCGCCTCCTCGCCTCAGGTCTCTATCGCGGCGTGCTGACCGCGGGGGAGCGCCGATCCATCTTCACCGTCCCCGTGTGGTGAGAGGAGCAAGCGGCAAGAAAAAGGGGTGGATGCTCAGCCGCCGTCGCGCCGCCCGCGGCGCAGGCGCTCTCGCAGCGTGTGCGCGGGTGATGTGCGCCACGTCCCTTCCAACTCCCTCCTTCTCTCAATCGCAAAGCAAGGAGAAGCGGACTCAGGTTGCCGTCCGCCACTCCCCCGAATTCGTTCAAGAGCATTCCACAATCCCTGTCCTGCTTGCACTGAGCTGAGTCGAAGTGAGCCGGGTCGAAGGGCGCATTCCGCTGGTGCGCAATCCAAAGCCGGCGGCCTTCCCGGTATGCTACGGTTCCTGAAGCGAAGTAATCCTCGCGACAATCCTGAAATTGTCCGGGTAGAGGTAAGGTTCACCGTTCATGCATGATGAGCCGTGAATGGTCAATCGAGCGCTCTCCCATTGCGAAAGGTTCGGCACCTCTTTTCGCAGCCACGATGGGTTGCTCAGCGGGATGTTGCTTCCGTTTTCAAGCTCGATGAGCATATCATTCACAAAAAGCCCGGTGGCGAGTGTGCGGTTCGAGCCGCTGAAAAAGCGAAATGCTTCCACCATGTATCCGGCAGGCGCAAGCACATTGTGCCTCTCGATCATAGCAACCGGCCTCGCGGTGTCCGACTCAAACCGCAGCGTATCGCACCGAAAAAACATCCCGTACGGTCCCGACAGAAACCGGAAAACGCTCCAATCGTCAGACTCTTCCTCATCCGCGGCGTCCAAAAAGAATCAATGTCCCGTGTGAATTCCGACGCCCTCCCAGACATTATTTTATTCCTGCATTTAACACGATTTTTTGTTGTATTGTGCTGACTGTGGAACCGGTCAAACAGTACCATTCTTCAAGGAATAATCGCATGAGTGGTGATCATACGTGCCCCAATCGGCAGAGAGTCTTTCAGGCAAGCTCGAAAAACCACGACCTCCGTCATTCATCTCGCCGGGCAATCCGGTACCTTGGCGCCGTTCTTGTTGTTTGCGCATCCTATTCACACCAGGTATCCGCCGAGGAGGAGGCAACCCTGCTTGCGACCAATAGTGGTCGCGGCTTTTTCCCCAACTGCAATGCCGATGCTCCGGGTATTGTGCTTTCCCACTATCCCTCGGGCGCAAGAACAAGGGTATATTCCGAAACCGTGGGCACGGTGGTCTTCTCCCCCGATGGAAAACGAATTGCATTCACCAAAGAGAATGAACTGTATATCATGAATAACGACGGCACGGACCTGCGTGAAACCGGAGTAACGCAAGTGGGATGCAACACCTGCAGTTACGGGTTCGCACGCACGTTCAAATGGACAACCAACGGGATATTCTGGGGCAGGGACGGCCGGATATACCGCTATATACCGGAGGTCGAAACCACAACGGTCGTGGCCACACTTACCGACAAGCTCACCCCGTGTGACCCCTCACGATACCTCCTCTGCGATAAGGGGGAGTACCGGTGTTGCGACACAAAGACGCAGGGGCTGTTCGATGCCTGGTGCTCCGGCGATGGGCGCAAATGGTGGATACTGGATGCGTACGATGCGAATATCGAAGGATATCGGTGTTGCTGCGCCGGCGGACGCGGAGCGAAACCATTCATTGTTTTCAACGAAGACTTTTCCGATTGGAAAGTCATGGGTTACGGCACGCCCTGGGGGCACGGACAGGGAATGACAATCGACGGCTGGACCGTGATGATTCGCATGGCAGAACATCGACACTGGCAGCACGTGGTGTGGTTCGATGAGAACACGGCGCCCCATGTTGTCTACGGCGGATATGGTGATGTTAATCCTTACCAGTTTACGGGTGGCGCCGACGCATTATACCCTGCACTCGACCCGCCGATTCCGGAAGGTGTTGAGGCGGGTTTCAACTTCCCCCGATGCGCCAACAACGACAGTATCGCCCTTGCGCCGGCAAAAAACGGCAAGAACTACCTCTTTCGCTGGAAAACCCATCCGCCGGAGCTTATCGGAGTCTTTCCCAACTGCGACGGCTTTGCCGCTGAATTCTGGTACGGCCCCCTGCCCGATCCGCACGATGGTATCCCCTACCTGAGTGCAAGCAAGCAAAAGCTGACATTTGTCCTTCCCCCCGGCCGGGACTCGGAAACAGAATCGCTCACCGTCAAAAACCTCTCCGCGGGGCCGCCGATGACGAAGGTCTCCCTGACCATTGCCCCCGCTGCCGCGGGAAGCTGGCTTGAAACGTCGGTGGAAGGCAACGGCGGGAATACTCAGACAGTCACGCTTACCGCAATCAGCTCCAAGCTTCCCGACGATGCCTCCGACGCGGTGATAACCATCGGCGGAGGAGGGGCCTCAAACTCCGTGGACTGTGCGGTCACCGCCTATCGGGGTGAAGCGATAGCGCCCCCCACCGGCCTCGAAGTCGCAGCCGCGGGAGACAGCCTTCTCGACGCCGCCCTTACCTGGACCGATAATGCAACCAATGAAACCGGCTACCTTGTCCAGCGACAAACCAGCGACAATGCCTGGAAAGAGATCGCTCGAACACCATCCGACGCAACCACCTTCACGGATTCCGGACTTGACTACCAGACCACCTATACCTACCGGGTACGTGCATTCAAGACACTCGACAACGGCGTGCACCAGGAAACGGCAAACTCCAACGAAGCCGGCCTGACCATCAAAGGTATACCCTGGATACGGGTGAATGCTCCAACCAAAGGGGCGTACCTCCGCGCGGGTGAAGAGTATACCATCCGGTGGAGCGCCAATCTTGTCGGCCAGGTTCGCGTGTTTCTGTCGACCGATGGTGGAAAGACCCCCGAGGATATTCATCCCGGCGGCGGCATTTCCCTCACATCGAAGGAGTGGGACAATTTCTCGTATCGAATGCCGGAGACCGAATCCGATCAGGCACTAGTCATGGTGCAGAAATACGAAGGTGACGTGGAAGGGTACTCGGGCTTGTTTCATATCTCATCGACCGTATTCGGCAAACCATTGCCCGCGGGGTATCTCAAGGACCTGCTGCGACTCGAAAAGGGTAACGGTGCAAGTCCTCACTACCTCTCGGCCGACGACGCCGCTGGTGTGGAGGGCCGTTACGTGGGAACACCGGCGTCCTCTCCGTGCGAGGGGGAGTCATTTACGGAGGAAGCGGAATCGTACGTGTGGCGAGTTCGCAACGACAGCGACGGGGTGTGGGCCGATGAAGATGTTGATAATTTTGTTTCGTACTGGGCGCTTTCGCTTTTCGCGTCCGAGCAGCAGCCGGTTCATCTCGGGTACCGCAACGATGATGCGATAACGGTCTGGAACAACGGGGAGGAATGGTTCTCGGAGCAATCGTGGGACGGCGGCTCGGAACAGAGGTCAAACCCGCTGGAGCTCCATACCGGCTACAACCACCTGCTGTTCAAACTCGTTGAGGCAACCGGCGGGAATCGTTTTGCGGTGAGGTTGCTCGATGAAGACGGCAACGATGCGACGGGCCTGTTCTACTCGCTGGAAACATGCCAAAGTCAAGTCAACCGGCATTTTCGTCCCAATCAGACGCCGAGGAATGCCAATCGGATTGCCCTCACCACACTATCCGGCGGTCAAGCGGCAATCGCCGTTACGGGAGATTCGAAATACACCTTGCGCATCTTCTCGGCCACCGGCCGGGTGCTCTGGTACCTTCAGGGCGTATCTCCCGAAACTATCGTTCTTCCCGAAAACCGAATCCGCTCCGGGATATACGTTCTGGATGGAACGATAGGCACACAACGCGTTACCAGGCGATTTGTGCGACGGTAGAAGACTGACAGGAGAGCCGGAGATGAAAATTCCCCAGAACCAGGGACGGTGGCTGGATATATACTTAGCAGGTGTGCGGAAGCCCGTGCAGGGTGAAGCATTAGCTGTCACCGATCTGCCGTGCGCCCCATTTTCGTGTGCTGCAGGCGAACCTGTACCAGCGATCACACACTCTGTCGAGTCCTCTCTGCCGGCCGGATAGTCGGCAGCGGTCAACGCTTTTTCGAAGGACGCGGGATTGCAGGGCGACGATTCGGGCCGCGGTAATACGCGGTGGAATGCGGAACTCATCACGTCTCGGGTGCAACGATTTCGGGAATCGTTAAGCCTGCATTCCGCACTTCCGATGACGCAATAGTTTTGTTGTAACCATTTGGTTTGTTGTCGTTTGCGTCACTGGTATGGTTTGTTTCTTGCCTCTATTATCTCCTTAACCAGTCGATATCTGGCTGCATCGATGTTTTTGAGTCGGCGCAGTGAGTTGCGCAGTTGTTGATAGCGCCGCACTTTGGGTGCTACTGAGTCCACATCGGCTTTTCGCACGACTTGACACCTTCGCCTGCCTTTGTACTTGGTCAGCAGTGTCCATGCGGGGTGCCCTTGGCCTGTGGCGCAATGACAGGTTGGGTTTCCACATTTGCGTTTGACTTCAGATAGAGTGCCGACGATTATCGGTTCGGTTTCGAAGAAGAGTTCGGCAATTCTCCGAGCTTCTACGTCGAGTTGGCGGACTCTTCGACTTTTTTTGCGGATGGTGTTGCTTTTCATGTCTGATATAAATATATTATATATATGTATACAAGTCAAGGTCGTTCCGAATTCACCGCTTTCACTGCCCAGGGGCCCGCTGTCCTCCGGCGTCGCTACCACGGCCCGCATCCAATTATCCAGCATTACCTCCGGCGGATGAATCTGGTG
>CAZNDN010000211.1:0-3256 GCA_964571815.1 uncultured Fibrobacterota bacterium
TGAAATACAAAGGGGTGTTGGTCTCCGCCTTGCGCACCGTGATCCGGCGGCCGCCCGATCTCCAGGATCCACTCCGCCAATCCAGCCACCTGCCCCGTGGGAGGTACACTGAACGGGACATTCGGCCTTCTTCGACAAACGGCGCCTGCATGAGCGAAGGTCCCACCAGAAACTGGTCGTCGATCAACTCCGTATTCGTATCGTCGAACTCATAAAACAAGGGTCGCAGCACCGGATCGCCGTGTTCGGCGGCCGCGAGAAAACAGTTGTACAGGTACGGCAGGAATTTGTACCGCAGGCGCAGATACGAGCGAATGATCCGCAGCGTGCTCCGCGAATAAGCCCACGGCTCCTGGCGCCGCGTCTTCTCGCAGGTGTGGATTCGAAAAAAAGGAAACAGGAAACCGGCTTTCACCCAGTCGATCAGCAATTGCTCTGAGCAATCACCCCCAAAGCCTCCTACATCAGGACCGTTGAATGGGATGCCCGACAATGAGAGATTGAGCGTGGTGGCGATACTTCCTTTCAGGTTCTCGTAGTTGGAGTAATTGTCGCCGTTCCAGTGTGCGGCGTATTTCTGCGAGCCGGTGAAACCGGAGCGGGAGAGCACGAACGGGCGCCGGTCGGGAGCGGCCTCCAGAAAGCCCCGACGCGTTGCCCGCGCCATGAGCAGAGCATACTGGTTATGGTATGCATTGTGAGGTTCCCTGCCGCCGTTGAAAAGCATGTCCTGATCGGTGATATCACCCGTATTCGGATCGTTCATGTCGATCCAGCACCCGTCAATTCCCACTCGTGCGAGCCCGGCTACCTCCGCGGCCCATGCCTTCCGGCATTGCTCGAGCGTAAAATCGGGAAACGCAGTTTTGTGCGGCCAGACCAGCCCGACATAATCGCTGCCGGCCCTGTTCTTGCACAGGAGTCCCTGATCCCGAAATCTCTCGTAGCATGAGTAACCCTCTTCCACCTTGATGCCGGGATCAACAATGGGCACGACATGAAATCCCTGCTCCCGGATAGCCCCGATCTCCTTCGGGGGATCGGCGAAATGCTTCTTGTCAAAGGTAAAGAGTTTGAAATTCTCCATGTACTCGATATCCAGCCAGAGGCCGTCGGCCGGTATCCGATGCCGCCGTACCGCCCGGGTCAGGGTACGAAGGTCTTTCGAGGACTTGTACCCCCAACGGCACTGGTGATAGCCCAGCGACCACAGCGGCGGCCGTTCCATGGTCCCGGTGAGCGCAGCGAGTTTTCGTGTGAGTTCAGGCAGCGAGGGCCCGTAGAGAAAGAAAAGCGAGACCGCCCCGTCTTCGGCGCCGCAGAAAAAGGACGGTTCCCCGAGCCATTGCCCGTTCATGAAATGTCGGCCCTTTCCCCGCGAATCCGAAATACCGATCACCGAGCGAAATGAGCTGTCGATCAGAATCCCCGCGTACTCCTCTCCCCTCTTGACGATCACGTACGGGATCGAGATATAATCGGGGTCGAAGTGCTTTCGGCGGATACTTTCTCCACAGTGCACGAAGCAGTCATCCACATTCCAGAACGTATGCACCGCATTGCTCTTCTCCAGGCCGTTGCTCTTCTCTCCCATACCGTAGAATTTCATTTCCGGTGTCCTTCTCAACCACGCGGTCCATGCCGTCCCGCCCAGACCGATGCCTTTGCCCGGGAGAGACTCAAGAAGCGGGGCTGCATCACCGACCGCGAAGCTCAGCGAGCCCTCGTCGGTAAGCACCAGCGACGTACGGGGTACCGGCGGATCGAGATTACGGGAGGGCTTGAAGCAGAGGCCGGCATAGCTCCGGTGTCGTCTCCACACGCGCCGGCTTGTACATTGCACCCGCCAGACGCCGTGGCGGTCATGCTGGATATGCACACCGATTGTGCCGGTGCGGTTGACGAACTTCCCGGAAGGATCACGGGAAAGGAAGTCACAGTTGAACGGGTGTATTGTCCGCTGAAGAAGTTCCATCGGCTCGATCCGTGAGAAGTGTGGTACGCATGCGCTCAGGCCGGTGCCGAGCATTCCCCGAACCCAACGATTCGGGCAGGGACGCCTTCTTACAAGGAAGACGGAGGAAAAAGCCGGTTTCGAAGCCGGCGAAAGAAAATAAATCCGACGTCGGCCCGGCTTCCCCCTGGTCTCGCCCCACGACACGCTGTTTCCGCATGTATTTTGCAACTTCCCCGGACCGCGGGGGCGGCGATGCGCTCTGTGCGTTCGCTCCGGAAGAGCACACGATATGTATTTGTTGCTGACCTATCTCCTGCTGGCCATCGGCGTTTCCTTTTACTGCTCTATCATGGAAGCGGTCCTTCTCAGCGTGACTCCTTCCTACATTGCCATGCTCAGCGAGCGGCATCCCGTTCCAGGCGAAATACTCAAGAGGCTCAAAAACGACATCAACAGGCCCCTGTCGGCGATTCTGAGTCTCAACACAATCGCCCACACGGTGGGCGCGGCGGGCGTGGGTGCACAGGCGCAGCGGCTGTTCGGCGATGTCTACGTGGCGGCAACATCGGCAATCCTTACGTTCCTGATTCTCGTGCTCTCCGAAATCATACCCAAAACACTGGGCGCACGCTACTGGCGTGGACTCGCCCGTTTCTCCGCGCGGCCGCTTCAGGTGATGGTGTTTACGATGTACCCTTTCGTGATGCTCTCGCGTATGCTTACCGGCATGATCGGCGGCGGGAAACGCTCGATCTCTTTCAGCCGCGAAGAGTTGCTGGCACAGGCCGACCTGGGACACGCGGAAGGAATTCTTGCCGAAAAGGAATCGAGGGTGTTCAAGAACCTGATTCGATTCGATTCGCTGAGGGCGCGCGATATCATGACACCGCGTGTCGCGGTCGTGGCATTCCCCCGGGATGCCCTTCTGGACGAAGTCTCTTCGCGGGTCGAGGAAGTACGCTTCTCGCGGCTGCCGCTCTACCATGAAAGCAAGGACAATATCACCGGATACGTGCTCAAACACGACCTGCTCTTGAGCATCGCCCGCGGTGAATCGGGAAAACGGATGCAGGATTTCCGGCGCGAGATCAAGATGCTCCCTAACCTTCTGCGTCTGGGCAGCCTCCTGGAGCAGCTCCTGGAGCGACAGGAGCCGATTGCGGCCCTTCTGGACGAATACGGCGGATTCTCCGGTATCGTCACCCTCGAAGATATCGTGGAGACGCTTCTGGGCATGGAGATTGTCGATGAGATAGACACCGTTGAAGACATGCAGGCCATGGCCAGACAACGGTGGAA
>CAZNDN010000211.1:3356-5221 GCA_964571815.1 uncultured Fibrobacterota bacterium
GCCGGGAAATCGACGCTGGCATCGACGATCATGGGCCTTTCGGGCTACCGGCATTACTCCGGCTCTATTCTCCTGGATCAGGAGCCGATCGACGATCTGTCGATCCGGGAGAGAGCCTCACGGGGCGTAACGATGGCGTGGCAGGAGCCCGCACGATTCGAGGGTATCTCCGTGCGAAGCTTTGTCACACTGAATACACCGGAAGAGAAGCGGGAGGAAGCCGCGCGAGAGGCGCTGGCGGCCGTGGGGTTTGACCCCGATGCATATCTCGATCGCAGGGTTGACAAGACCCTCTCCGGCGGAGAGCGAAAGCGTATCGAGCTGGCGTCGATCCTGACCATGCACCCCCGGCTCGTGCTCATGGACGAACCGGATTCGGGAATCGACATCGAGGCGCTTCAGCGCATTTTCGAAGTGGTAGAAATGCTGAAGAGCAAAGGAGTGACCGTTCTTCTGATCACGCACAGCGGGGCGGTGTTGGAGCGAGCCGACCATGCATTTCTACTCTGTTGCGGAAGGGTCGTGGAAAAAGGGGCGGTAAACAAGATAGAACATTTCTTCAATGACCGGTGTATTCCGTGCGACCACAAGAACAGGCCGGAGAAGACAGGCAATGAGTGATACGCAACGGCTGATAGACGAGCTTTACGCTGCCGCCGGGCAGCAGTGCGTCACGGCACCCGATGTTGCTCATGTTGAGATACACGGCAACGAAATACTCGGCGTGCACGCGGTGGAAGGGCTGGCCGTCGATGCGCGGCCGGAGGGTGACGTGCTGGATGTCACCATGCGGATAGCGGACAATGCTTGGATTGTGCAGCCGATACGTGTCTGTTTCGGCATGCTGGGGCAGCAGGGGCGCCAGGAGATCAACATGCACGTGGTGGTCGGAAGCAATGCCCGGGCCGCGGTGCTCGCGGCATGCACCTTCCCCAACGCACGCGGTATCGAGCACGTAATGAAAGCCGATATCACCATCCGGCGGGGCGCCCACTACGCTTACTATGAACGGCATGTCCACGGCGGCGAAGGCGGCGTGGAGGTGGTACCGCGAACCGAGGTGGTGCTGGAAGAAGAGGCTTCGTTTCAGACGGATTTCGAGGTGATTCGAGGCAGGGCCGGGAAAATCGATCTCGAATACGATGCGCGGTGTATGAAAAACAGTGTGCTTACCATGACCGCCCGGATCAGCGGGCGCGACGACGACGCGATCAAGGTGCACGAGAAAGCGCACCTGGAGGGAGAATATGCCCGGGGGGCCCTCACCACCAACGTGGCCGTCATTGGACGGGCACAGGCCGACATTCGCAACACCCTCATCGCATCGGCCCCCTACGCCCGCGGCCACGTGGACTGTAAGGAGATAATCAGAGACCGGGCCGTGGCCCGTGCGGTGCCGATTGTTGAAGTTCGAGACCCCAGGGCGCACGTAACCCACGAAGCCGCTCTGGGAAGCGTGGATTCGAAGCAGCTTCAGACACTCATGGCCCGGGGGTTGAGCGAAGAAGCGGCAACGGAGCTGATCATCGAAGGCATGCTTCAGCCCGCGGGGTAGCCCGCCCTCGCCCGCCTGGGAGACCACCAAAGCCGGGAAATGGCGCCTCTGTCGCGGGAATGCACTTCGCTGTTTCGATCGGATCAGGTTTATCAACAGCAAACAAACTGTTTCCACAACCGGTATCATACTTGTGGCTGCCGCCCAGTTTGACTATATTTAGTTTATGTAGTGTAGCTTATAGAACCATTGCCGCGGGCTACCCTCGGCAGGTTACAAGGAGAAATTCGTTATGAACAAACTATTCTCGTTTCGCGTACTGATTCCCGCGACATGCACGGTTCTGGCCGCCGTCACACTCCACGCCCAA
>CAZNDN010000212.1:0-5191 GCA_964571815.1 uncultured Fibrobacterota bacterium
CTCTCCTTGCTCACAGGCCAGGTAGCTCAGCGGGTTCGTTCAAGAAGAATTCCTCAAGGGGAATTCCGTTTCCCCCGATGGTTTGCACCGATGCATCGGGATAGCGTTGGAGAAACGCCCTCAGCCCATGGGCCTTGCCTTCCCGTCCCGATTCGACCTCTATAGCCGTTGTTTTGTTGGGCGATGCGACCACAAATTCGACTTCGCGGTCGCGCTCCCGCCAGTAGCAGATCCCGGCGGAACTCGTGTGAAGGTTGTTGAGAAGATGTGAGCCTACGGCGTTTTCCACAAGACGTCCCCACCACCGGGTGTCTGCCCGTGCTTCTTCGAACCAGCGGCCGGCCAGGGAAGTGACAAGGGCATTGTTCCACGCAATCAGCTTCGGGCTGCTTCCTCGCTTTCGTATGGAACCTCTCTTGAACTTCTCCAGACCCGAGAGCAGGAACGCGCTCTCCAGAAGAGTCAGGTAGTGGGCCGGAGTGGTGGCATTCCCGGCCTCCTGAAGTTGGCCGGCTGTGGAAATGCTTGCTGAAACACTGCTCACGAAAAACCGGATACCCGCTTCCCTAGCCGAAGTGTGGGGGAAGCCGGCCGGCGGGGCTGTAGCCAAATCACCGGGCGCATTCCATTGTCGGATGCGCACGTGAGTGCAGGCTTTCTCCGCTTCGCACCCCTTGCAGCCGGCGAATTGGTGCCTGATCAGCCACGACTTTCCGGTCTGACGGGGTCCGAACAGGAAGCAGGAGCGGCGCGCCAGGATTGAGTGAAGGTCGAGCGTCCTCGGAATAGAGACACGATCTTTCATGCAAACATTACAATATTTGCCGCCCAGGCCGGCAAATTTCATGAAATTTGCCAACTCTGTTGACGGTTTTGTTCTCCCGGTCAAAGAAAGCCTTCAGCGCGTGCCCGAAAAGATCCCGGCACCGTAACGCTTGCGCCGGAAAACGATCCGGAGTGGGCGGCCACTATTGCCTATCAGGCAATGCTTCGCTCAGGGAGAGCGTTGCTCCTGGTGTCGTCCTGACACCCCGTCCGGTTGATTATTCAGGATTTTTCACAGGAAAGCCTGCCAATGACACCCACCCTGAACGAAGCCGAGGTTTTTCCGTGGGACCATATTGCATCGTTTGAAGCGTGACAAGCGTATGGGAATTTTTACCGACGCGTTAGTATCTCCACGATCCGCTCGCTTGCCTTCCCGTCCCACAGATCGGGCACCGCGATCTTCTCAGTGGCGCATTTGTCGTGAAGCAGCTCCAGCCAAGGTACGAAAACCACAGGAAACGGCAGGTCAAGTCACCAGAATCACCTGTCCGCGATACCGTCCTTCTTCATGCGACGCTCGGCGTGAGCGGTATCGATTCTCTTCTATCCCACGGTATGGTTGGAGCATCATGGGAAGGATTTGTCGCCGAGCAACTGGAAGCGCTCGCCGGGGACAGAAACATCTTCTTCTGCTCAACACACGCTGGAGCGGAGCTTGACATACTGATTATGCACGAAAGAAAACGCTACGGCTTCGAATGCAAATTGACCGACACACCCCCGGCGACCCGTTCCATGCAGATCGCACTTCACGACCTGAAACGTCATCATCTCTTCGTTGTCTATCACGGGCCCGGCCACATTTGCGCTGAGCCGCACCACAACAGCACTCGGTATTGTCGACATGCCGCGGGAGCACGAGCCGTGATACAGAAGCCGCACGTATCATAGGAGATCTACTGGGAACGCCCGATGCGCGCTCTATTGCTGCCGGGTGGCCCACAACCGACGTTCCGTGCAATGCGAGCGCAGGAGGATTCGATTTTCTAACCACCCACGACAATTCCCGACATAGCGGTCCCGCGGATCATGCAGCTTTAACCTTATTGGCGGGAATAACCATTGTGCTTTTGACAATCCGGCATCGGCGGATCAAATCACCAGTTCCGCCGGGCGCCGCGTTGCTACGCGCATAGAACCGCATCTGTATATCACCAATGACGATGAAACCGGTTTTCATTCGGAACTCGGAAAGGGAATTGAGCTGTTTGTTTCATTTATGCCAGCGCATGCCATGGAATACCCACTACACCGTTTCGCACCGGCACGTAGTGATCCAATGGCGCTATGACACCGCCGATTCTGCTTTCTTTCCCTATTTCTTTTTTCCAGCGTAAACAGGTTGCACCGTGCCCGGGGGCCAGTGTTTTCGTGCTTTTTATTTCAAAAAGAAAAAGCCGGCCCCCATGGGCGACAACACAATCTATTTCCGAACCGTCCGCGGTGCGCAGGAAATAAAGAAACGGCTCACCGGATGTGTGTGCCCATTTTTTTCTCAACTCGGCAATTATTGCATTCTCAAACATCCGCCCGTAGCAGTAACTCTGTACCAGGTCGGTTTCTGTATGGATACCACACAGCCGGCAGGCAAGTCCAGTATCATGGAAATAGAGTTTTGGCGCCTTGGTCAGGCGTTTGCCGAAATTGCGGTAATACGGTCTGATGAAAAAGATGATGCCACTTGCCTCCAGTACCGACAGCCATCGTTTGGCTGTGGGCACACTTATACCACAGTCGGACGCGAGGCTGCTCTGATTGAGCAGCCGCCCGGCCAGGGTGCCGCAGAGACGCAAAAACCTCCCGAATATCTCGACATCACCGACATTGAGGAGCTGGCGGACATCACGTTCGATACAGGTCGAAATATATGATGAATACCATAATTGCCTGTTTACCGCTTTATTGGCAACAGGTTCAGGATATCCTCCCCGTACAACCCATTGCGTCGGGCTCATTGTACCGTGTTCAGGCCACCATGCGGGACCGGTGGATGTTTGTATCCGTTCCAGAACAGTATCGAAAGAAGCACCGTCACGGCCGTGTTGCATCTGTTCGGCACAATTGAACGGCCATAATTGCATAACCGCTATTCGGCCCGCAAGGCTCTGGCTGACACCTTCCATGAGCGGAAAAATCTGCGACCCGGTAAAAAGCCACTGGCCCGAAGTTCTGTCCTCATCAATACGGGTTTTTATATAGGGCAGCAAATCAGGTACATACTGGATTTCATCGAGGATCAGAGGGGGCGAATAAAAATCGAGAAAACCACGGGGATCTTCAGCCGCCCGCCGCCGGACATCGAGATCCTCAAGGGGGATAAAGGTATGGGTGTGTGCGAAAAGCCTGCGAAGCAGCGTGGTTTTTCCGCTTTGTCGCGGCCCGGTCACCACTAATGCCGGGAACGTGGTGACTGCATCCTGAATGATTCTTTCTAAGGTACGGGGAAAATACATGCGCTGAATATATAATATGCGATGTTAAATATCAAGCATATAATGCGGCCGACCGGTTGATCTCCCAGGGCTTCGGCCGGTGGCGGAAGCGCAGGCCCGTCTTCAGGCACCGATGCCGGCCCTCGAGATGCTCCAGGGGCTGGTTATCATCGGTGAGATACCGCGGATCCCCCATCTGTTCGAGGTTCTTCGGGTCCCGGCGGACCGTTCCGACAGACCGGACACGTTGCCTTCCCAGCACGCGCAACTCCCGGAGGCTCATTCCTTTGTATTCAGCAGGAAGTCCTCGAGCGTAACGCCGGTGCAGAAGTCGGTCTCAAACCGGGCTTCGTTGATTATGGTGAGGCGCGAATCCTTGCCGAACGAGCGAGCGAACCACAGGAATTCCTGTGGCGAGCTTCTTCCCCGTTTCACTTCGATATATCGATTATTGCCTGTCACAAAATCGAGTTCGTGCTTGTCACTTTTCCAGAACGACTGAATCTCCGGAAAGTCCTCACCGGCAACTGCGGCTCTTCGCCACAACTCCTGTGCAACCGCCCATTCATACCACAGGCCCTGTGTCGCATGAGGAAGAGAAAGAAAGCTTTCGACGCTCAGCGGATGATCGGGGTGCCAGGCAAGAGCACAGAGGAGGTTGGTGAAGTGGTATTTTGCGGGCTTTCTTCGTAGATGTACCTTCTTGTCCTTCTCCCAAGGCAGCGTCGTGCTCAAGCACATGAGATCCATAAGCAATTCGACATAGCCCGCCGCCACCGTGTTGTTCGCCAGACCAGCGTCACGAGCCAGCCCGGCCTGTCCGCATGGCTGCCCACCCGAGCGGATAATCGCCTGAATTGCGCCAACGAGGGCCGGGCGGTTTCTTCCTGCGGCGCTGCACTCACCAAAGATCCAGTCCCGGATCATCTCGATCACATATCCCGGGATGAGCCCATGCACCGCAATTTCGCTTGCCGCTACGGGACACCCGCCACTGAGCAGGTAAGCGGGCAAGAGCGAGTCACCGAGCCGCGCTGCACAGACACGCCTGAACTCGCTGAATGAAACAGGAGTGAAATAGTAGGTCGATCTCGAAAGCTTCCCCCGACGGCCGGGCAGCCGCTCGGAACCACGGCGCAGATCGGTCGCTTTCGATCCAGTCGTAACGACAAGGACATCCCTCAGTTCTCCAGCGTCGACAAGTCGTTTGATCGCCTTTTGCCAGTCCTCCACAGCCGTGATCTCATCAATGAAAACCCTTCGGACTGTCGCATCCGGATGAAAGAGCGCTACAACGCCCCGAACAGCTTCAGCCAGAGAGTCGCTGTCCCGGATTTCATCGCCATTGAGATAGAAAGCACAACCGGCACCATGCTCTTGCACACTGTCGCGCAACTGTTGCTCAAGCCAGGTACTCTTCCCGTATTGTCGTGCACCGCGTATCAGAATCAGGCCGGCATCTGTGGGAAGCCTGCCCAGGCCGAAGTCACACGTGAATACCACCGGTGAAAGAGCAAGCGAGTCGAGATGGGGGAACACGCCCTTTTGCTGAAGCTCACCTGAGAGCAATGCTTCATTGATTTGGCTAACGTTCACAGCGTTAATATAATTAACGCCCACGGAGTTAGACTCTCTGTCCGTGACATCCACACTTCGACGGGCTCAGTGCATGCGTTTTTTGCGTATTTTTTTCTATCAGTGCCAACTCACGATGGCCATTTTCTTATGTTCCTCACGCGCCGGCCTTTGGTACAACACAGGCTACAACTGCTCGAAACCCGTTCTAGCGGGACTGGTCTCTCTCGCAGTGGCGGAGTCCCGCAGCGCGGGACGTAGCCGTGCCGGCGAAGCCGGCTTAGTACACTAATCGTACTCCTGCCTTTTATGGTGGCACAGGATACAGTACTCCGCTCATGTGGCCGTTCTCAGTC
>CAZNDN010000213.1:0-5128 GCA_964571815.1 uncultured Fibrobacterota bacterium
GAAACGGGGACCGACGGCTCTGCTGAAGCAGGAGCCGTTACGCCCGGAGTGTACATAATCAAACCCGCAAGGTGAAGCACCTTTCAGGCGGCGTGATCCGAAGCCGGCAATGCGGAAGCCAACCGCATTGCCGGCTTCACTTTTTTGCGGCCAACCAGGTTTCTCTGAAAATTCGGTGAATAAATGCTATATTATAATAATGGAGGCGAAGCTCAAAAAATGGTATAATTAAGGTAACACTGTATCTGATGCGGTAGTTCCACAACAGGGGGGTTGCAATGATCTTCAGGCGAACAACCGCGGTGGGCGGATGCGCACTGGCTGTTATGGTTGCGGTTTTCTTCGGGACGGTAACCGCGGAGGCCGGCGAGCAGGATGTGCTCCGGTATCGGGAGCGTGAATATGAGAAGCTCCAGTATATCGTGTCGCAGGGCGGTACGTACAACCAGACCCATGTGGTCGACGATAAGAGCTTCATGCGCGATGGGTACCCGGGGCAGACCGTCACCCTCGACAAGGTGGTAAAACCCGAGCAGGTGATGGAACCTCAGGCGCTGGTTCTGGAGACCGACCGCGATGCGCTGGATGTGGTGCTGCGCAGGACCGAGGCGCTGCTGAACCATCTCAAAGTCCTCCCCGGGGCACCCGATCTGAGCGAGCACGAAGCGTCCCTGGCCAACCTGAAGAATGAAAACTCGTCAGTGGCGGTCTCCGACGTTGCGCGGCGAAAGGAACTCTACCACCAGGCCTGCGATGTCAGGCGGAGTATTGCGCTGGCTAATCCGCTTCTAGATTTCAAGGATCTGCTTTTCGTTGAGTTCTGCTACCTCAAGGGCACTCATCTGCATATCTGTTCCCAGTTTCATGCGTCGCAGAACCAGTATACCGGCGGGCGTCTCTGTGTGCTCGAAGAGGCTCTCGGGCCGGAGCCCCGGCGGCGTGACCTGCTCGAGAATGCGGTAGTCGAGAATGGCCCGCAGCAGGGGAAGAAGCTCGAGGGTGGTATGTTCCTTTCTCCGGAACTCTCCTGGGACGGCTCTACCGTGTACTTTGCCTGGAGCGCCAAGTCCGAAGGCGGATGGACCGAGGGGAATTCCTTTCACGTGTTCCGGGTCAACAGCGACGGCACGGGGCTTCGTCAGCTCACGTTCGGCCCCACCGACGATTTCGACCCCTGCGTTCTTCCCAATGGCAGGCTCGCCTTTCTCTCGACGCGTCGGGGGCTGCCCTATTTCATGTACCTTCGCTGCGGCGGAGACCGCCCCTCGTACACCCTCTACTCGATGAAACCCGACGGTAGCGACATATACCCGCTCAGCTATCACGAAACCCACGAGTGGAACCCCAGTGTCGATAACGAGGGCAGGATTGTGTATAGTCGCTGGGACTATGTCGACCGGGCATCGGATATTGCCCACCATATCTGGTATTGCAACCCCGACGGCACCGACCCGCGGGCGCCGCACGGAAACTATCCCCACCCTTACGTGGACAATTGGGTTGCCGGCGATCACTACACCCCGCCGGTTATCGACGGGCACAAACTGGGCGGACTGCGGGGCGCCAAGGGCGCGTCGCCTCTTCGCCCTAATGCCGAACTCAATATCCGGGCCATTCCCGGGTCTCACAAGTACATCGCTACCGCCGTGGGCCATCACGGCGTTGCCTGCGGCTCGCTGATCATGATCGATACGCGGGTGAAGGACGACGGGATGATGTCGCAGGTGAAGCGCGTAACGCCCAACTGCCTCTTCCCCGAGACCGAAGATTCCTACGGGGCCGAAAAAGATGTCGACCTCTGGGGAAGGCCGTACCCGCAGGATTTGCCCTATACGCACCCGCAATATTACCGAACCGCCGCCTACGCCACGGCATGGCCTTTCAGCGAAGACTTCTATATCTGTAACCACTGGAAAAGCATCATCCTGCTCGACCGTTTCGGCAACAGGATTCCGCTCCATACGCTGAACTGGGACGAGAAGGAATGGAACGAAACCGGCAATTTCCGTCCGATTGACCCCATGCCGTTTCAGGCGCGGCCCATACCGAAAGTGGTTGCGGACAGGACCACTGAAGGGGAGGACAGGGATACAATCAAGGCCAAGGCTGTTATCAGTGTCCAGAATATTTACGAAATGTCACCCTTCCCCTGGCCTGAGGGAGTGAAAGAGCAGAAGAAGATCAAATGGATGCGCATCGTCCAGGTTTTCCCCTGGATTTACAGCTACGGCATTAACGCGGGCGGTTTCAGCATGGCCACGGCCCGCATGTCGCTGGGTATCGTGCCGGTTGAGGAAGACGGAAGCGTATACTGCGAAGCCCCCATCCACAAGCCGATCTATTTCCAGGCGCTCGACGAGAACCAGATGGCCGTCCAGAGCATGAAATCGGTTACCTACGTGCACAAGGGGGAACATCTTTCGTGTGTGGGGTGCCATGAAGATAAGTGGAAAGCGATTCCACCGATGACTTCCACGCCGATCGCCTTGCAACGAGAGCCGTCGGAGCTGACAGCCGAATTCCCCGGGCACTTGACCGACCCCAACAAGGGCGCGGTGCCGTTCAACTATTTCCTTCTGGCACAGCCGGTGCTTGCCGAACTCGGCTATCCTACCGACTACGCGACAATAAAGAAGCGGGGGTGGCATCCGAAAGCCAGTTCGTTTTCAATGCCGGGACGGGTTGGGGCACACGAATCCGATCTGGGCGGGGAATTGCTCGAAAAGTACAAGAACGGTGAGGTAAGCGACGAGCAGTTTCATCGGCTCGTGATGTGGCTGGACATTGCCACGATGCGGTTGGGGTGGTACAACGACACGAGTCAAGCCAAGGCGGGGGAGGTTGTGTGGCCCGAAGTCGACATGGTACCGGGAAACCCGCTGGGCATTGAAGACGGCACCGTCGCTGTGCGCGACGCTGCGCTGGAAGACCTCCGCCGGAGAGGGCGTCTTGCCGAGCCTTCGGTGGGGGAGACACCCGCCCGTCGAATCAGCATACGGGTCTCCGGAAACCACGTGCATGTGGAAAGCCCCTTCGGTGGACCACTTGAATACTACATCCACGACCTCCGCGGCCGAACGGTGGAAGACATGAGAGGGCGCGCGGATGCACGGACACTGCGTGCCGATATCTCGAACCTCCCGGCCGGCATGTACCGCATCCAGCTTCGGTCGAATCGGGTGCACCATTCGGCGACGTTCCTGCGAACGCGGTAGTGTTTCCATCGATGATCGCGCGCTTTGCGCCCGCTTGACCTTCGCACCTCCGCGGGGTTCAGCCGGGCGTATGCCGTGACTGGATCAGGTTGTAGACACCACCGGACAAATCTCGCTTCCCGGAAGACTGTTCCTTCCCCGGCAACATGAGGAATGCCCGTCACCTGCTCGAAGGGTTGAACGATTTAGGAAATGGTGCTGGATTGGGGCAGATCGGATTGTAACAGTATATCAATAGTATCAATTACTTTGAGCCGGCATCCTTGACTTTCAGGCTTATATTTCGTATGATACCATATATGGCCCGAGGAAGTGTTTCAGCACGCGATAGAGAGAACATGAAGGAGCCGACGCACTCGAGGCGGTCGGCCCCGGTACGACGCACAGGATGTCCGTGAATATGCTCGATACCCGACGCCCCTTACCCACGCTTGCCGTTCTTGTCGCCCTTGCCTGCCCGGTTTTGGGTGGGCCCGATATCGATGCGTTCAGGCGGGAGCAGTACGACCGGCTTAACCGGCAGATCGCTCGCGGCGGCCTTGCGAAGAGCAGAGCCCGCCGACAGGTACTGGAGGCTCAGTGCGCTGATCGCCAGGCGCTTATCCGGGAATCCGACCGGACACCATCGGATGTGGTTATTCGTCGAACCGAAGCCCTGCTCGACAACCTCAAGGGGAAGATTCCCGGGAGCACCTGGCGTTCCTTTCGTGAGCGATTGGACCGGGTAGCCGGAGCGTCGGGCGGCCTGGCCAGGCGCTCTTCCACCCACAAGTCTTCCGCGGATCAGCAGGTTTTCATGCAGGCGGCGGCATTGCGTCGTGAGATCGCCTTTGCGAATCCGCTGCTTGATTTCGACCGGATTCTGTGTTTTGACTACAAGGGCCACGGAATCAGGCACATGGCATGGATTCACAGCTCCCTCGGCAATCAGCCCTTCATCCTGGAAAACCCTTTTAGCGATGCTCCCACGGCCAACTATTTCATGGAGAATTCTATCGCCGAAAACGGTCCCAACCAGGGAGGCACCCTCAACAGGAGGGGCTACAACAGCATCGATCTCTCGCTGGACGCCACGAAGGTCTTCTTCTCGTACGCCGACAGTTCCTGCGGTCACGCAGGAAAATTCTACTTCTCTTTCAATTCGGAAGATCCGGCAAACGGATATGGTGACGGTCCGGAGCCGTGCCAGAATCACCTGTTCAGCGTGAATGTCGACGGTACCAACCTGCGCCAGTTGACCTTCGGCGAGTGGAGTCATCAGCACCCCTGCTGCCTGCCCAACGGAAGAGTGGTGTTTGTCTCTTTCGAAAGCGGCGGCAACGACCGCTGCGTTGCCGAACCGTCCCATGCGCTGTGGTCCATGAAACCGGACGGCAGTGATATCATTCAGTTGAGTTTTCACGAAACCGCCGAGTGGTTCCCCCGTCTGGACAACAACGGCATGCTCATGTACACGCGGTGGGACTACGTTGACCGTTCGGCCGACTGCGCCCAGCATTTCTGGACCTGCTATCCCGACGGACGGGATCCCCGGGCGCCTCACGGCAACTACTCTCATCCATGGGTCGGCAAACGACTGGTGGACAAGTACCCCGAAGTAATCGACTATACCGGGTATTCCATCCCCGAGGGAATTCCGTACGAGGGATTGAGCGGCGCCAGGTTCAGGCCCTATGCGGAATACTGCTTCCGTCCGATTCCGGGGTCCAACAAGATCATCGGCGTTGCCGGCGGGCACCACGGCAACGAATTCGGCTCCATTATCATGCTTGATCTGTCGGTGGTCGACGACGGCATGATGTCGCAGGTGACGCGTATCACGCCCGACATTCCGTTCCCTGAGTCGGAGGGTGAGTGTGTCGGCTCGCAGTTGTACGGCTATCCCTGGGCGCTCAGCGAAGACTACTACCTCG
>CAZNDN010000214.1:0-5084 GCA_964571815.1 uncultured Fibrobacterota bacterium
CGTGAGGAGCAGGCCCGCAAGGAACGCGAGGAGCAGCAGCGCCGAGAGGAAGAGTCGAACAAGGCCCGAAGCCGGGGGAAAGTTGAACCCGCGTCGGGGGAAAGGCCGGATGCCGTGGATGATCTTTTCGGCCTCGCGGCGGCCGAGACTATTGCTGTACCAAGAGAACAACTGTTCGGAGGTGCTCCCGCACAGGATCCTGGTGTCAAGGAAGAGAAGAATCAAGAGTCCCGGGCGGACAAAGAGAAGCGGGATGAGGGGAAGGGGGAAGATCTGATCTCGGGTGATGATGTCGTGGAGAAGCTGGATGATTTCTTCGGCTTCGATTCCTGACCGGAGCGGGGTTCATTGCCGCGGGGAGGCGAAAAGCGGGTGGCCTTCGGGAGCCGGCCGTTGGGACAGGGCGAAATACCGCGCAATTTCGGGCCGCCCGGGGGTGGGGTTCTTGTCGGGTTCGCGGAGATGGAGACGCGGCGTGGAGGATGGCTTTACGAGGATGTACACTCGCCGGCGAACCCGTCTTCGCCGGAGCTGCTTCGCTGTCTGATGGATTCGTAGAGAAGAATTCCCACCGCAACGCCTACATTCAGCGAACGGCCCTTTTCGGACATTGGTATCCCGACCAGGCGGGTGCAGCATCGACGAAGGTAGGGGGGGATGCCGCGATGTTCTCCGCCGGTGATCAGGATTGTCGGCTTTCGCATATCCGCCGACCAGGGAGGTGTGGTACTTCCCGGTTCAGCCCCTGTTACCACGTATCCCTGCCGGGAAAAGGCCCGGATTGTTTCGGCCAGATTGCGGGGGCGGCATACGGGAATTTTCTCCAGGGCTCCGGCGGATGATTTGGCTACTGCTGCATTCAGGGGAGCTGTATGGGCTCTTTCGACCAGGACGGCGTCGGCGCCGAATGCCGCCGCCGACCGGATAAGGGAACCCAGATTGCCCGGGTCTTCGACGGAAGCGGGAACAAGGAGCAGGGGAAGGCTTGAGGATGCGATTTTGAGGTGGACTTCTTCGAGAGAAGCAAAAGGCTTGAGTATGCAGCGGGCCGTGACTCCCTGATGCCGTGATGTTCCGGCGACGGCGCGGATGCGGGAGTCGGGGACGCGGCTGCAGGGAAGACGAAGACGACGGCACTGTTTTGTTATCTCGAAAAGCCGTGGGGAACGACTTCGGCGGTCGACATAGACATGAGCAATGGTTTCGGGCCGTTCGTTGAGGGCGTTTTTGACGGCATGGAGTCCGTAGACAACGCGGTCTTTCGTTTCACTCGACACTGCCAATACCTTCCGGGAGTCTGGGTTCCGGGGGCGGGAAGTAGACCGGCAAATCGAAGGCAAGAATATATTTTATTGTAAAGCGGTACCACATCTACGGCAGTCCGTGCCGGGAGTCCCCGAAGGGGTTCCGGAGAGGTCTTGCAAGTGGAGGAGGACACAATGGGTTTTCTTGGCGGGCAGGAGCTGATCATTATTCTGGCCATCGTGATTCTGCTGTTCGGGGCAAAAAAGATTCCGGAGCTGGCCAGCGGACTGGGCAAGGGAATAAAGGAATTCAAGAAAGCTTCGACGGAGGAGGGGAGGAAGATCGAAGATTCATCGGAGAGCAAAGACTCCGACGATTCCGCTAAGCAATGACATCCAACAACGGAGAGATGTCTTTCCTTGACCACCTGGAAGAGCTTCGGTGGCGAATCATCAAGGCCGTGGTTGCGGTCGTTGTCTGTGCGATTCCCTGCGGCCTTCTCTGGAGAAGGATTTTTGAACTGGTCATGATCTACCCGTTGCGGTTCTCTGAGCCGCGGCCCGAGATCGTTGCGTACACTCCTCCCGAAGCGATTATTCTCAGCATCAAGATTGCGGTCGCGGGCGGGTTCATCCTGGCTTCGCCGATTGTCTTCTATCAGTTGTGGCGTTTCATTGCGCCGGGCCTTTACAAAAACGAGAAAACGGTAGTCCTGCCCACGGTCGTCGCCTCAACGTTTTCATTTCTGGCAGGCGTTGCTTTCAGCTACGTTGTGCTTCCTCACGCAATGAAATTCCTTGCCGGTTACGGCTCCGGCGCCCTCAAGCCGATGTACCGGGCCAACGATTATATCGGATTCATCGTTCGCATCGTTCTCGCGTTCGGCCTCGTGTTTGAACTTCCCGTGCTTTCGTTCGTGTTGACGAAAATGGGCTTGTTGGCTCCGAAGTTTCTTGTCGACAAGTTTCGCTACGCTCTTCTGGCAATGTTTGTCCTGGCGGCGGTCCTGACGCCTCCCGACGTTGTCTCGCAGGTATTCCTGGTCATGCCGCTGATCGTGCTGTACGGAATCAGCATTCTGGTATCGCACCTTGCCCGGAGAAAGGCTGAATGATTACGGGATTGGGCTTTTCCGAGATTCTGATAATCGTTGCCGTGGTTCTCATGTTCTTCGGTTCAAAGGAGCTTCCGCGATTTATCAGAGAGATTGCCGGATTCCTGACAAAAGCTCGTCGGTACAGTGACAAGCTCCGCCGGGAAATCGACGATCTTTCCAGGCCCGAGCCGCCGACACCGACTGAGAGCCCCGCTATGAAAAAGCGAAAACTGCGGGCTCGCTATCTGGAGACGAGGAAGGGGCTGTCCGAAGGTGATCGAAGGGAGAAGTCGGAACAAATCTGGAACAATCTGCGGGAGCTTGAAGAATTCCGCACGGCCGGCACGGTCATGGTGTACGTTGACATCGGGTCGGAGGTGCACACGAAGCGGTTTTTTCGCGGCCTGCGTGAGGAAGGAAAACGCGTGGTCGTGCCGTACTGCAAGATTCCCACGCAGGAGATTGGACTCGCCGAAATCGTCGATCCGGAGACTCAACTCGTGCCGGGAGCATTCGGTGTTCCGGAACCCGAACGTTCCCTGCGCGACAATTTCTTCAAGAGTGATCTTCAGTTGATTATCTGCCCCGGTGTCGCCTTCGACCGTCAGGGCGGACGCCTCGGAAGGGGCAAGCACTACTACGATTCATTTCTGGGAGAACTGCGCGGAAGAGTGCCGATTGTCGGGTTGGCATTCGCCGGTCAGATAATGGACGAGCAACTTCCTTTTGAGTACCATGACGTTCCGATGGACGAGGTCGTGACCGAAGATGGGTTGATCAGGAAGCAGTCGGCGGAACAATGATACTGTGGATAGCCGTTGTCGGGGCTGTTTGCCTTCTCGTGGTGACCATCGTTCTCTACGTGCCGATTGTAGTGTTCGTTCGGGGCGAGTGGAGCGAAACCACCAGGCGGATCAAGGCCCGCCTCCGCGTTGTCCACCCGTGGGTACTATCGCTGGATTACGATACCATGCACCAGGGTATGATTCTGAGGGTATTGGGACGGAGTGTCGCGGGGAAGCACCGCGAGGGCGAAGGGGAAGGCCGGAGTGGCGAGGCTCCGAAGGGGAGGGGGGAGGAGGAACGCTCGCCGGAGGAGTCCATGGACCGGGACGCCCCCGAAAGCCCTCACGATTCTGGTGCTCCGGAGCCGGCGGAGGATCACCTTTCGCACCCTCCGCCGGGGGGGGAGAGGACCGGCGGTGATGATCGCGGGGAAGCGACGCGCTCCGCGGGGCGGCAGGAGGACCGGCGGGAAGGGGAGCACACCACGGAGCGGCAACAGCGACGCACGGGTATATGGCGGCGGCTACGGGAGGCGTTCAATCGTGTGAGAAACAGCAGAGTTGTCTATGTTCTGCGGAGCAGGCAGTGGCGGCGAAGGGTTCTGAGGTGGGCGGGGCGGGTTATCGGATCGGCGAGACGTGCGGTCGTGGTTGATCGATGCGACGTGCGTGTAACCGGCGGCTTCGAGGACCCCTCGGTTGCCGGCAAACTGTTTGGTATAAGTGAAGGTGTCCGGTGCGCGCTCAACGCACCGCGACCTTCTCGAACGAGCCTTCGTTTTACCCCTGTTTTTGATCGTGAATGTCTGGAGATTCGAGGAAGTACTACCGTAAGGACCTCCGCGGCGGGACTTGTGAGGCCCCTGGCTGTGGCCGTGGTTACCTTCCCCTTCTTCCGCACGTACCATGTCTATCGGCACGTGAAGAGAATGGGTAAGGAAACAGCTACCCGAACGAAGGCGGCATAGTGGTAAGAGCGCTTGATCAATTGGCCGATTCATTCGGCACGTCGACCCGTGAGGCAATCGAACAGCTTGGCTCGATCAGCGTGTTTTTCTGGAACGTGGTGCGCGTGGTACCGCGGCTGCTGTTGAAATTCCATTTGCTGGTCGAGCAGCTCATGCGCATCGGCGTAAATTCCCTTTCCCTGATTGCTCTCATTTCGATCGCAATCGGTGCGATCACCGTATGGCAGGCCAAATACATGTTTCAGGACGTAATTCCTTACACGTATCTCGGTGTTGCCGTGGGAAAGGCGATTCTGATCGACCTGGGCCCCGTGCTTACCGCGTTGGTGATCACCGGACGGGTTGGGGCCATGATTGCCGCCGAACTGGGGACCATGAAAGTCACGGAGCAGTGTGACGCCATGACCGTACTGTCGCTCGATCCTTATGTCTACCTGCTTGCTCCCCGGGTTCTGGCGGGATTCATCATGATGCCCGTGCTGGGGATCTTCTCTTCGTTCATGGCGATCGTTGCGGGGCAGATACTGGCATCACTTGCCCTGGGAGTCAATCCGTACACGTTTTACAATTCCATCAAGTTGATGTTCCGGTTTCGCGATGTAATCGTGATGCTGGTCAAGTCTTTTATCTTTGGAGGCGTCATCGCGCTTGCCGGCACCTACTACGGGTATCTCACCGTGGGAGGCGCGGTCGGCGTGGGACGCTCAACCAATCGCGCCGTGGTTGCCGCATCGGTGCTGATCCTGATCATGAATCTCATTGTGGTCGTTTTCCTGCTGTAGCCGCTCAACGGGCTGAGGGTTGGGGAGCGGGAAGAGCCACGAGCGGAACACGCGGATTGTACGGGACGGGGAACAAGCGTTCGGCCCCGGCACATGCCCACGATCATCGGCCGGCCGTGGATGGGCGGCGAAAGAGGGTTGCGGGGCGCAGATTCCACAAAAAAAAACCGGAGGAACTCTCCTCCGGTTGCAGTGCCGGTTCGAAGCG
>CAZNDN010000215.1:0-5023 GCA_964571815.1 uncultured Fibrobacterota bacterium
GATCCAGACGTGGGATGGTGGGCCGGGGGTGATATAAACGTAAGCACTGCCGTCAAGCACGAAGGTAGGCACGTTGGGATCGATATACTTCGCATCGACCCGCACTCGCCGATACGCTTTGCTCCATGATCGTCGTTGGTGGTCGTTGGTCCTACAGACATGCCGCCCGAATGGGGCTCCGCACGCCGATGAAGCGAATTCCAGTTTTCAACTACGACTCACCTTTCTCGTTCTTCCGCGGGGCTACGATGAAGCTCCCTTATCCGGAAGCAATCCAAACGCGGCGGTTTCATGCAACTCCCCGAGTCAATCCCCCGCCACGATTCTTGACTCGTGCGCAACCCCATCCGCCCGGCCTTTCAGGAAATAGACTCCGGCCGGTACGCCTTTTGACACCGCATGGTGTCCACCAGCGTGAGCGTTGTGAGACGATGCAGACAGACGTGTCACGGGACGACCCTTGAGGTCCACAAGTTGAAGTCCGCAGGGGACCCTCTCTGCACGCACCTGTCCGTTCTTTGGGCTCTCCATCGCAACGGGATCGGTATCCCCGGCCAGGAGATTGGTGGTAATCAGAATCGTGGAATTGCTAGTGAACCTCTCAGCATAGAAGAAATCCAAACTGTACTTTTTCCCCGTTTCCAGCCCGGAAATGTCGTCGACATTGAACGATCCGCGTACCGGCTCGTGAACTCCTCCGATATCCAGCACCAGGGAACCGTCGATGAACACCCAGACATCGTCGTCACCAACGAAATCAAAGGTAAGGCCGGGCTGACAGACAAAATCGGAGTGAAGCTCCATTGCGAAACCGTAATTGTGTTCTTCCAACGACGGCTCATCGCCGAATCCACGACCGTCGATCCAGAAGAACTGATCCTCCCCGTAGGTCCCGGATCTGTCGAATTGGTATATACCTTCACCTTCCAAAGGAACACGAACAAACGGCAGGGAATCGTAGATCACGATCGTTGCCATGTCGTAGGAAGGGTCATACTCGGTGCTGATATATTCTCCCGGCGTTCCTCCTTCACGCGGCACGAGATTCGTCCATCTCCATGTATCGGCCTCCTGGTCGAACACAAACTCTGAATTGTCGGCAGGACCATCGGCGCCACTCGGGCGATACCACTCTTCAACGTGGGTGTTGCACATCCTGTTGGCCGCAAAAAGGGGCTTGCGGTCAACCGACAGCGTTTCCTGTACCATGCGCGTGCAGACGCCGCAGCAGCAGGCCTGAAAATCAGGATTAGTGCCATCGGCGTGGTAGTCGTAGAAAATCACCGGTATCCACAAGGTATCCGGCAGCTCCTGTGCCACCGCCGTACCTGAGCACCCGGCAAAGACACAGGCAACCATTCGCACCAGGATCCGATTCATACTTCCCCTCCCCGCTGTCTGAAATCCTGTTTCCGCCGGGCTCGAGTCGTGCGCTGTCTCGCGCAACCCACCGGTCGAATCACGCGACATTTTTGTGTTCCCGCCGACCCGGCCGGCTTGCATTGCCTCTCCCCTGGCGGGCCGACACCCCCTGTAGTATACATGAGGTCCCCCACGACACGCAAACGCTTCTCTGGACAAAACAATGTCGCACCCAGTGAAGAAGGCGCTTGAAACGTGAGGTACGCGGCTATCGGTAGCTACGCTCAACATTGTTCCAGCCGCGTACGTGTCTGTCGCCAATGAACTACGGCCCGGTCTGATCACGGCCTTGATCCCGGACAACCGGGCGTGGTATTTTTGCTGGTGACATCGCAATACGGTTGCGTCCCTACCGACGAGGCGGGCTCATGGTCGACATTTCCCGAAACACGCGAATACCCGAGGATGAGATCACGTTCACGGCAATCCGTGCGCAGGGACCGGGCGGGCAGAATGTCAACAAGGTCGCCACGGCCGTCCAGTTGCGCTTCGACATACCGAGTTCCTCGCTGCCCCACCCCTGCAAAGACCGCCTCCTGTCCCGTCGGGACCGACGTATCAGCAAGGAGGGTGTTGTGGTGATCAAGGCCCAGCGTAGCCGCAGTCAGGAGAAGAACCGCGAAGACGCACTCAGACGGCTGCGGGAGCTGATCCGGAGGGCCTGCGCCCCGAAGAAAACGAGGAAGCCGACAAGAATCCCCGCAAAGGCCAAACGCAAAAGGATCGACGACAAGGTTCGGCGGGGACAGGTGAAGCGGTTGCGGGGGAAGGTTGAGGTGGAGTAAGGCCGGAGGTGCAGAGGGGCAGAATTAGAGGTGCAGAGGGCGGCCGTCTTCGTTCCACAACGCGGAACTTCGCCGTGCCAACGAGGGGCAGGAAGCAGTAGTGCGAGTTGTCCAGTATTGGGCATCAAGCTTCCAGGATCGAACACGCAGTATCGTCACCGAGAGAGCGCCGTAGGTGCGGCATGTCTGTAGAACTGGAATGGCCCCAAACAATCCCGAGGTCCGTAGGACCGCCATGGTCTTCCGGGAGGTCCCGGTTTGTCCAAACACTCACAACCCCCGCCCTGCTGCAAATCCGAACGCGATGTGTCCTGATGGATCGAGACGAAGACTGGGTGAGCGCTCTTTGCGAATAATCCGAAATTGAAAGGTGCGGCGTCATGCATCCACGATCCAGGATCAAGCATCCGGCGGCCCACCGGGCAAGGTGAAGTGCCGGGGACACGTTTCGACGAACACAGGCCAAGGGCGCACAGCAGCCGCGTGACGTGCAGATTTCCAGGGACACACGGAAGCGGGTTGTCCTGCGGTACAACACCGGTCGCGAAACGATTATATTGTATCCGCGTAGCAGGAGTACTGTGCGGCAATCACGGTCCATGCCGGTACCCCTGTCGAATCAATCCCTCCACAGAGAAGAGGACACACCATGCTGAAAGCAGGAGAAAAGGCCCCGGACTTCGCCCTGGCGGCATCCGATGGAACCACCGTGCGTCTCAGTGATTTTTCGGGCACTGCCGCTGTCGTACTGATCTTCTACCCCGGCGACCAGACACCGGGCTGTACGAAGCAGCTCTGCGCGGTGCGTGACGATTATGCCGCGTTCACCTCGCAAAATGTCAAGGTATTCGGTGTGAACCCGGCCGGCGTCGATTCGCACGAGAAGTTCGTGAAGCGATACTCCTTCCCCTTTCCGCTGCTGGTGGACGCAAAGGGGGAAACAGCGAAGGCATACGGGTGCAGCAAAGGACCGTTTGTCACCCGTACGGTCTATGCAATCGATAAGGACGGTACCATTGTCTTCGCCAAACGCGGCATGCCGGCAAACAGCGAAATCCTTGAAGCAATCCGCAACACACAGGCCGGGACCTGAGAGCGCCCGAGGGCGAACGGCTCTACTCAACCGACGCAGTTCACCCGGAATAACTCCCGGAGGCTTCGCAATGAAACGTATCGGTATCGTACCCGCGCTCGTGGCGCTTGCCGCATCGGTATCCGGCGACCAGTCTTCCGCATACGACCCGTTTCGTCACACGGACCGCTCCATGAATGCGCTTCTGGGCTGGAGCGCACTTTCGGTCGCCGCGGGTGTCGGCATGCTGTTTCACGACGATGAAACGCTTCGATGGGTCGGCGCGCAGAACATTCTCTGGGGGGTTATCGACGCGGGCGTGGCTGTATGGGCCAGGAGAAGCAATCGAAACCAGTTGGACACCGTGACCCCGGCCGCAAGGCGGAAGCGATTCAGGCGTGTGCTTCTTGTCAACGGGCTTCTGGATATCGGCTATATCGGCGGCGGCATCGCCATGAGTATCGCCGGAGACGACAACCCCGTGCTCAAAGGATCGGGTATCGGCATAACCGTCCAGGGAGGCTTCCTGTTCGCCTTCGACTGGGTGAATTACGGCCTGACATTCAGGGAGTAGGACGGGGAGAGGCACAGGAATCAGAAGGCAGAGGGCCGAGGGTAGAGGGCAGCAAGAGAGATGTGCAGCCGTCTTCGTTCCGCAACGCGGAACTTCGCCGAGCTAAGGAGGGGCAGCGAGCCCGGGGAATAGTCCGCCAGTTGTGGTTCAAACACTGTCAAGGATGACAGTGCCACACAAAATGAAAGAACAGCACACTACGAACGTTTTCCTCCCTCCGTGTGCGTCACCTGGGAGCGAAGGACAAACCTCAAAAGACAAACAACAAGAACTGCAGAAAAGCCTGAACGCGGCAATACTTGGGAAACCACTTCATGTAGCACCACCGTCCTCCCCAAGCGAAGTACAAACTTCCAAGATCAAAGAACAAGAAAAGCAGAAGCAGTCTGCAAGTGGATCCGGGCCGAGATCCACCGTGGGTGACACCGACGTCCTCGTCGGGATTTGCCCACCTCGGTCCACATACTTTCTTTTTACAGTAGTACCACCTTGCCGGCATCCAACAGCCGGCACCATGCGTCAACCACAGTGCACGGAAGATGCGGCGTGCCTGCAGAACGGTATCTTCCTCAATTCTGCCGCTTTCGTTTGCTCCGGATGATAATCGTCCACAGCCGTGGAACCAGGCCGGGGAACAGCCGGTACAGGATCCGGAATGGAATCTGAATCCATGGCGACATAGAATACCATTCGGCACAGCAGGCAAACTAGGAATTGCAGCGCGGTGAGTTCAAGCGGAAGGTGGGGCCGAAGGCAACAGTCTCACCAAAGAGGCGGGTGTTACAATGCGTGACAGGATGCGCATTACATCCCGCGGATCTCATCGACTTCGGAATACGCGCGCGGCGCGCCGGAGGTGCAACACGGTCACATGAAATAAGCGGGGAATCGGGGAGCTGGAGTTGTGGAGATGGTCGTTTTGGGGCAAATACCCCCCCCTTAGAACGCATTTTGGGGCCCCCAGAATCGCTTCTAAGGAGGCGTTTGAGCGCTTAAGAAAGGGCGAAATCGCCGAAATTGAAGCGGAATCGGGGATTCTCGTGGTCCGACCCGGAACGCGCGCGACCCGGAACGCGCGGAACGCGGGGTCTCGATTCCCGGCCCTCCGGGCCTCGTCCTTCCTGAACCCGGCGTACCTCCGGCGCCCGGACCGCGAGGATACATGCCCCC
>CAZNDN010000216.1:0-5012 GCA_964571815.1 uncultured Fibrobacterota bacterium
GGTGTAGGGCGCATATTTACTGAGCAGACCTTCCAGATACTCAAAGTGATTGTGCTCCTTGTAGGCAGGCGTTCGCCAAAACACCCGCTCCGGTGAGGTGTCGCCGTGCAAAGGCTGAATAAGAAAGGTGATATCGGCATTGGGGTTGCGTACCAGCAACTCCGAGATGAATCTGAGATAGAAGCGGACGTCCTTCGCGTTGTTCTCCGTTTCGCGGTGAACAAGAACAATATTTTGAAATCCTTTCCTGAAACAGTATTCCGCCGCCGTCCGGACTACATTCGTGATGATAGTTCCGTGGCAGAAATACTCTGTATGTCTGGGTATGCGACGTTCCGTGCCGCTTTCCGAATGCCTTCCGCAGACCAGAATCCTCTTCCCACTTCTTGACAAAAATGTTTCAAGTGACTGGATTTGTGGAAAGAGAGTCAGTAGTCTATCGGACGTTACGCCGGTTATAATGAAACGTGCGATATCACTTTTCTGCAAAGCCCGCGGCCGAAGGAAGAGAGCCATCCTGCCTGAATCCTCAAATCGTATGCTCAAGCGGTGGTTGTGAAGCTCATCTTCCAGAAATTCGAAAGCATGAAGAATCTCGGAATTCGACGTAAGGTCGGTAGAATCACCTTCGGAAAAATTCAAGCATACAACAGTGCTCTTTGCGCCGAAATCGCGTATTGACTGGAGACCACCCACCCAGAACTTCTTCCCCACTCGTCTGACCAATCCGCGCTGCTGAAGTATCCGGTAAGCGTTCGTGACACTTGCCTGACCTGCTTTGAACTGCCGGGACAATAACTTGACCGCGGGAAGCGCTTCCCCATGCTTCAGCTTCCCCGCGGCAATGTCCTCCGTCAACGCATCGGCAATGGAAAGAACCGAAGAGGTACTATGGTTCGATTCCAGATTACGTGGCTGGGGCATCCGGGAGGTAACAAACAAACCCTTGCCACGAATGGCCGTAAGCCGGCCATCCTGGATATACGATTTGAGGCTTTTCTGTACAGTAGATTTAGAAAGCCCGAAATTCCGCGACAATGCACGAATCGTTGGAAGGCGATTGCCGGATGCGGGATCGGCAAGGGTTGTATCAACCCATTGTAGCAAGTCTCGTGAATGCCCTCTTGTCATTAGCACCCCATTACAAAAATAATATAAGTAGGACACCCAAGTATTTGGTTGGTCAAAATGTTGTGTTTTCCGTGTCACACGCCTTTATCTTCCAGACAGGTCAATCACCATCCTGCGCAAAAGGATCTCTCCCGGCAAGCCGGCAATAGGCAGAGTGATCCGGGAGCGAATCGAGCAGTGATGTAAGATTACGGCTTTCTTTGACAAGGGTACACTGCCTCTTCCGTCGAAAGCAAAACGCAAGCATGTTGAACAACGATACAACCGGGAGGAACGGATGAGACCCTTTTGCGGACACGTTTTCTGCTCACACTCTTTTCGCGTGTACGGGATGCGTTGGCCGGCGACCCGGGCTGCGGCATGGATGCGTATCGGTGCCGGCAGCTCGGCAGTATGCTGATGTTGCCGGACTGCAAGTGGGGACAAGGTCGAGAGGCTGTCTTCGTCGAAAGCACTAGTGGCTAGTGCGACGGTCCCAACCGCGGTGCAACAAGGATGGTTTTCTATGAAGGTGGCGAAAGCGGAAGTATTTGGGTACAGAACCGTTATGGAAGCGAGCATTTTCGCACTCAGAGATCAAGGGAGGTCGGTTATGTCTCTGTCATTGAAGTCGTTACTTGTGCTGTTCACGCTGTCTGCGGTTGGGTATAGTACCGATTTCGGCTCAAAATCGGTAACGCAATGGAGTCCGTACCTTGAATGGGAAATCGGCAATGTTTCCTATTCGGGCAATGCGTATGATGTTATCGCAACGGTTACCTTCGAGCACCAGGGCAGTGACGCCCGGCACGAAACCGAGATGTTCTTTGACGGTAACGACACTTGGAAATTCCGATTTACCGGTACGAAAACCGGAACGTGGACCTTTTCCACGTCAAGTGACAACGGGGATCTCAACGGGCATTCAGGTGAGGTGAATGTATCGCCGAACCCGGACAAGTCCATTCCCGGATTTCTGGTTGCATCGGATAACAAGTTCGCGCTGCAGAAGGGAGATAACGGGGAACTTGTGGGAATTCCAGGCCACGTGTTCAATCCGTGGATGGATGATCGTGACCACCATGCACGCCCTGATCTCTACCTGGCGGAGATTGACAATGTAATTGCAGGTGCAAAAGAGAACGGATTCACCCGCCTGTTCATGGATGAATTGGGCAACGCATGGTTCAAGCTGGGGGCGAAAGGCTGGGACAACCACAACAGCGATGAACCCGACCGTGCGACATTTGAAGCCCTCGAAAAAATCATCACTGAGCTTCACAAGAACGGCATGTCGTTTCATATATGGGCATGGGGAGATGAAGCACGGAAATGGACCCCCAAGGGTGTTGCGGGCGGTACCAACGGTTATGCGGACCGGCGGGTGCAGCGCTACATTGCGGCACGGCTCGGTCCCCTGCCGAACTGGACCATGGGCTATGGTTTTGATCTGCAGGAATGTATCTGGTGAAGATTCCGGTTTCAGGCGACCGGTCCCGTGCAACACAAGTGCTCTTCTGAGATCCAGGGGTTACTCTGCAACGGTTTGTTATTCGATCATGGCTTACAACCAGAGAGGTGACCTGATGACGGTTCATACGAATTCTTTTCCCTGGTACCGCGAAATGAGAGTGCTCTTGAGGATGTGTATTGCGGCATGGGTGCTTGCGCCTTTGTGCTACGCGGACGAAGCGCTCACTGTGGCCGACCTTTTGAACGGCCGGCGCGCTTTGCAGTGCTTTCATAATGGTACGAATGTGGTTTACTGCAAAGATTTGTTGTCGGGGGAAACCCGGGAAGTGTTCACACGGGCGGAGGAGACGTGGGAGAAATGGTGCGGCACCATTAATCGCGACGGTACCAAACTGACCTGCAACGACGGTTCCGTACCCATTGTTATCAACCTCGACGGCAGCAACAAGGAGGCCATAGCTCCTGTGGGAACAAACTGCCATTTCCGGCGAGACGAAAGCAGCGAAGACTGGGTTGTGTACACCGGTGAAAATGAAAGCAAGAACAGGGCGGGGACAACATGGAAGGTGCGTATCGACAAGACTACGAACGAACCGGTGGAATCCACTCGCACGAAGATCGCCGATATTCAATTCAGTTGCGGCTTCAACGGATCGGGTGTGTACCTGGGTGAGTCGTACGGCACGTCAATCATCATGAATGTCGAGACGGGAGAGCAATCCCCGGATTTCAACGACACCCGAAACTGTGTGGGCACCATGCACCCCGGCGACAAGCCCTGGATCATGTTTGAAGAAAGCCCCGCGCACGACATGGTAGGCATCTTTGCGTGGAATGAATCGGATAATTCCGCCCGGAGGATATGGCGTCTTGAAAAGGACAGCATCTTCGGCAACTGGTCGCCGAACAACGAGAATTTCGGTGTCATCCTGAAAAACAGACACCGTGCGGAATACAATGGCGCTCTTTTCCTTGTCGGCATATCGGTTGACACCAGCGGCGACGGCGACAACGACGGTTCTTCGCGGATTGCCCCCATGGAAATCAGCGGCATGGTGGGCGGACCGTGGGTGGAACAGGGAATGGTCAATTGCGACAATGTATTCAGGCACCGCGGACATGTACTCCCGAACAGGCCAAACAGCCTTACGCTCGTGCACGGGTCGAAGACGGTCCGCGACAAAACGCTGAGCGTCTTTGGTTTGAGCGGACGATTGATATCGAACCGCGGTTCGGGGTTTTGTAATCCGGAAGCGTACTACCTCGTTGTCCCAAGGAGGTAAATAATTCTTTCTCTCAGATCATTATGTACAGTTTGAAAAGGGAACTCGAAAAAGAACGAAAAAAAAACGCAGGTTCCTTCGATAAGGGTATTCCGCCTCTCCTGTCGAAGGGGATATACAAGCAGGCTGAACAACGGTACAACCGGGAGGATCGGATGAAACTCTTTTTGCGGGCAGGTATTCTGCTTTCACTTTTCACTCGTGTATGGGCGGCATCGGTAAGCGACCTGGTCGGCGGGATGGATGCGTACCAGTGCTGGGGGCGAGGCAGTACGCTCATGCTTCTCGACTGCAAGTCCGGTCAAAATCGAGAGGTTGTCTCCGTCGGAGGAAATGTTAGCTGGGCCGGCGGGCCGAACCGCGATGCAACGAAGATTACGTTTGAAGCCGGCGGTGGTATCTATGTTGTTGACTGGGATGGGGGAAATCTTAAGAGAGTCGCGTCCGGGAATTCGCCCCATTTCCTGGGTACCGACCAGGTGGTCTACGTTGGAGGGGGCGGCACGTACAAAGTGCGGATCAACGCATCCAACAACGAGCCCGGCGGGTCGACCAAACTGTCGGGCACGCAGTGTGAAGCGGGTATTACCGGCAACGGCCGATATCTTGCGGAAACATACCGGAGATCCTTCATGATCGAGATAAGCACCGGTAAGCAATCACCTCATTTCAACAACAGTCAGAACTGCAGCGGCTCGGCTCACCCGGGCAACAAGGTTCAGATGATGTTCAACCGGGACCCGGGACACAACGCAATGGTGATCGGGGAATGGGACCCCGGCAGCAATTCCACGAGGATCGTCTGGTCTTACGGCGGCAGCGAGATTTTCGGCCTGTGGTCGGTCAACCACGAGAACTTCGGTGTTTTTGGAGAACACGACAAGAACTTCAAATTGGTCAGAATCAGCGACAAGCAGTCGGCCGGCATCAATATTGGCGGGGTGTATTGCGGAGGTCCGTGGGTGGGCAACCGCGGCAACCCCGAGCCGCCGCCTCCTCCGCCGCCGGAGGACGACACGCCTCCCTCGGCGCCGTCCAACCTCTCGGCAACCGCCGACGGCAAGACGAAGATCAACCTGAGCTGGGATGAGGCATCGGACGACGAAAGCGGTATCAAAGAGTACAACATCTACCGCAACGGTGAGA
>CAZNDN010000217.1:0-4960 GCA_964571815.1 uncultured Fibrobacterota bacterium
TACTACTTGTCCCCCCGGGTCAACGTTTCCCAAAGGTCATTCCACCCTTGCAGAGAATAGCGCACTTCAGCGGGACACATAAATGTAATAAATGCGACTCCGTCCCCAAGTGCGAGCCGCGCAGGCAATATTTTATGAATCGTAAATCACCCGCAGCACCCATCTTACCGGAAGGAACTCACATGTCCGAACACAGAATCACTCTCCAGTGGAAGCGGGACACGCCCGATTTCGACTACCAATCCTACACTCGCGACCACATGGTGAAATACGGAGGCGGTTCCGAGTTGTGCGCATCGGCTGCCCCGGAATACCACGGCAATGCCGAGTGCCTGGACCCGGAGCAGGCGTTTGTAGTATCCATGGCAAGCTGTCACATGCTCACGTTTCTCGCTCTTGCCTCCAAGAAGCGCTTCACTGTCGACAGCTACGACGACGAGGCCATGGCTGAATTGGGGAAAAACTCCGAGAGAAAACCCGCGATCACGAAGGTGCTGCTCAGACCGGTCGTCGTCTTCAGCGCAGAGAGGCAGCCGGACTCAGGGGGTTTCCGGAAGCTGCACGATCAGGCCCACGACATGTGCGTCATCGCCAATTCCGTGGCAACGTGCGTGGAAGTTGTGGTCGAGCCGGAGATGAAGACCGCGTAGGCCGGCTTTCATTATTACCGGCAAAGGTATGCGGATTCAACGACTTGTCAACGATCGCGTTGCCTGTTCCGTTGTTCTCACTAATGCATGATATCGCGCGCTGAACACAATCTACATCACCACAACCACGATCAGTGATTTCTGCACCGCGCCCGCGTAAGGATCCAGACCCGGTGAGTCGTCGAAAACAAGGACTACACCCGTCCCGATCAATACGAGCGAGAACCAGGCCGTAACAGAACGAAAGGTTCTCCACCGGGTATCCTCAAGGCCCGCCACGAGAAAAAGCGTTGCGGGAGGCAGCAGCAGGAAATGACCGTGGGCGGCGATCACATGCAACCGCCCCGTAAGCATAGCAGCCCCCTCAGTATCGGTAGGAAACACCGCGACAAGCACCACGCACACGCCGATCACGGAAAGCAGCAGCGCCCCCGTGCGTATCCGTCGGTTATTGACCGGCGTTCCAGTGAAGAACAAGTACGAGAGAATGCCGTAGCTGATCCCGATAGTGACCAGTCCCGAAGAGAGCACGAAACCCCACGGACCGATTGCATACATACTCAGCGGAGCTTCCAGAATGTCAAGCGACGAATGCATTGCCTGCATGAGTGCTGTTTCGAATATGAACACACCACCGAAGGTGGTCACCAGGAGGGCGAGGCAATGGGTGGTTTGAGGTGAACTGCGATCGGCCTGCATAGTCTTTCATTACAAGGTTAAGGAAGCTGTCACTGACGCCGGAGAAAATTACGGATTTTGATCGGGTCCCGCGCCGCGGCCTCTTCGTACTCCGTCATTTCCTGCTTTGCGCTCAGTGGCCAGGGCGAATCGGGGCATGCAGCAGACCGGATCAGCTCTCCTCCAGAATATCCCGGTAATCCGAACAGTACTCTTTGCGCCGGCATTCGGAGCAATGCTCACCCATCCAGACACGATCGAACTGCTCCATGATCCGTGAAATCAATTCCGTGTTGGTCGTAATCAGCCCCGACTCGAAGTTCCTTTTGCGGTCGCTCTTGGCGCCCATGCCGGCCCCCGTGAGGTTGGCGCTTCCGGTGTATGCAAAAGCCTCGTCAACCACAACGCACTTGAAATGAGTTCGCGGGCAGAGCATTCGCTCCAGCCCTTCGATGAGACCGGGGTATCGGTCGAAATCTCTTCGAAACGCGGGCCCGGGCTCTTTGGCATGTATGAGCCGCAGCGAAACGCCGGCGGCAACGAGGTCTGAAAGCACTTCAAGGAAGGGGACCATGCGTCGGCCCTTATCAACATAGAGATCCTTGAGATCGGCAGTGGCGATCCACACGAATGAGCGTGCCGACGGGACTCTGTCCTTCAGGACCTTGTGGTAAATCTCGGCGTCGGTGATGAATGCTGTGTCGTCCATGATGCCGCGGTTACGAACTGCTCCTCCCGGTCTCGTCGGTCCGTCACCACCTCCGCCGCGGGAATCGCCCTTTAGGTCCGCCATTTTCCGTGAGGCAGGGCCTGCGCGCGATGTTTGCAGCCATAAAGGCAAAAATAATGCTCCGCCCGGACCGGATTCCCGGCCGGGTCGCCCGGCAACCCGCGAAAGGGGAATCGCCTCCACGAAACGTCGTCCTCCTTGTCTACTCGTCTTGCGTTCGGCATGCCGAACGCCTGGATACCGTCGTTGCGCCGATCAAGACCAGGGATCCCGGGGACGATTGCGCCGGGAGTGTTCGTTTCTGTTCTCACCAGGGCCTTCGCCCTGCGCCTCACGTGGAAACCTTGCAGGTGAACGACTTAAATGATACACTATAATATTCACCAGCCGGCATACTGAAAAACGTCTTCAAGGCCCCGCTCTCGTGCAGAAGTACGGTCACCTCCTTCGCCGATTTGCAATCCTCTATTCGATGTTTGCCCTTATTCCCTTTCTCCTCCTTTTCTATCTCTACACGCGATATGAACCCGGTACCGACCGGATTGCCGTATCGCCGGCATGGTTTACAGCAATCATTGTTTTGGTTGGTGTCGGCTCCCTGAGCGGCTTTCTGGCCATGCGCTCGACCCTGCGCAAGTATGTGCTGCTTGCCGAGAATGTCCGCAAGTCGGTGCTGGAAAACATCGACCGGGACATTGTCTATAAATTGTCCAGGGAAGAGGGAGAGGTTGCCGATCTGGCCCGGTCGTTCAATGACATTATCGTGCGACTTGAGGGCAATGTCCGGGAACTGGAGCAGACGAAGCGTGCGCTCCACGATGTGCTCGCAAAGGTCGGGCGGGCTCTCTCATCGATGGAGAATTTCGATTCACTGCTGAAGCTGATCCTCGAAACTGCACTGGACGCCCTGGGAGCGTGTAACGGGGCCATCTTCGCCGGTGACGAAGGCGACGAATACGAGCTGAAAACCTGGGTCGGGTGGGAAAACATGGACCGCAATGAAGTCATCTCGGTAACAGCACCCTACCTGGAATGGGTAGTCAAACAAAAAACACCTTTCGTGCAGCCGATGCTGGAGGAGAAGGCGCGAGAGGGCACGGCGCCGGTTTCACCGCTGGTCTGTCTGCCCCTTTCCATTCGCGGAAGACTTCAAGGTGCGCTCTGTCTCTCCGGCAGTACGTTGGGAAAGAACTTCTCCGAAGACGAAATCAACATCCTTCACAACCTGAGCACCCAGATGGCGATATCGTTTGAGAACTTCCAACTGAATCAGGACCGGGAGCGTGCCTACTTCGAGACAATATCGGCGCTGGCCCTGGCGGTCGAAGCCCGGGACCAGTACTCCCGCGGTCACTCGGAAAGAGTGGGCGAATATGCCGAGAAAATTGGAAGATCCATGGGGCTGAGTGAGAAGGACCTGCTCGCCCTGCGCGATGCCTCGCGGCTGCACGATATCGGCAAGATCGGGATCACCGATGAGATTCTGAAAAAACCCGGCAATCTCACCAGGGATGAAATGCAGATAATGAAACGCCATCCGGCAATTGGTGAGACGATCGTTGCGCCACTCAAGACATTCAACCATCTGCTGGATCCGATCCGGCATCACCATGAGTATCTCGACGGCTCCGGCTATCCCGACGGTCTGCAAGGCGATCAAATACCACTGATTACCCGTATCATGGTGGTTGCCGATATCTACGATGCGCTGATCGGCGACCGGCCGTATCGCAAAGCCTTCAGCGAAGAGAACACACGAAAGGAGATCGACCGGCTGGTCGAAAGAGGCAAGCTGGATCGGGACGTTGTCGGGCACCTGTACCGAACGCTCGGTGAAGAAGTGAAGTCGGGGCGGGCGAGTACCGCCTAGTCATACGAGCATTCCTGTATCTGCGACCACGTAAACACTCAGGTTATTGATTCTACTGGTGCGCTCATGCCCGGCAGAGTCGAAGCATGACCGTGTCCTGCGAATTCTCCGCGGCAAGATCCCCGACCGCGTAAGATGACCTCGAAGGGGCGTCTTGCCACCCCGCCGTGATGCCGTCCCGCCTTCTCTCAGGGCATCGTACGCCGCTCGCACAGGATCGCCGGTGTCCGCAAAAATCCCTGCCGTGACTTCTTGATGGGTATGTCGCCGATAAGGGCATGAGCCATGAGATAGCCGATCGTGTGGCGGTCGGAGACACAAGAGGCTATGCCGCGACGCGCCAGGGACACATCTTCATCAAGACAGAGCAGGGCCGCCTCCGACGGCATCCGCACCCGGTTGTCGTTCAGCCATTGCACGACCCTGCATGCAGCGGGAGCTTTCGTGGTCAACCACACCGCTCTGCGCGGCGGTGCGACAAGCGAGTGCGGCATGCAGGTCCTGATAACCGGTCAACCGGCGGGTTACGCAACGCTCAGAGTCTCCGGCGACAACATGGGAGTTGGCTATGTCAACGGCATTCCGGTATGCGGTATCGGCAACTGGAAGGAGATGTCCGAAGGCCGAAAGATACCCTTGTGGCCCGGGGAGAACGTGATCGCCGTGCAGGGGGCGATCGGCGACGAAGGTGGGGGCCTGGTCGGTGAAGCGACCTTGAGCGACGGCAGGCGTATCGGCACAACGTCGGAGTGGAAAGGATCGGAAAACGTCCGGGGTCAGGCGTGGTTCAACCTCGATTTCGACGACAGCAACTGGGAATCTCCGCGGAAGCTCGAAGACTACGGGACGGGCCTGCGCGCGCGAAACAACTCACTTGCGAACGGCTCCCCTGCCGACTGGGTATGGGGCGGCAACAACAAAGTCCCCTGTTATCATGTACGGAAAGTAGTCACCGTTCAGGGCGATATCTCATCCGTGTCCCCCGCGGGCACAAAACTGCCCGCAACCGGGTTGCACATTGAAAAAAGCACC
>CAZNDN010000218.1:0-4952 GCA_964571815.1 uncultured Fibrobacterota bacterium
GATCCTGGCATGTCGTCATTGAGGTTGAGCAGCACCCCCTTAACCCGATAAGCGGCAAGTATCTACCGAAACGCTACCTCTGCGATATCGGGCTGCTCAACCTCAATCGCTCGACGGTTGTCCCCGGGGTATCGCTTTTGCACACTGTCGATGGTCAATTGAGGAGTTCTTTGGGGGGGCTGTTCGAAAACGCGGTAGTGCTTAATCTGCTCGAAGGCCAGGGGGCGCACAAGAAAATCCACACCTGGAAAAAAAACGCCCGATCCTCGGTCGAGATCGACTTTGTGGTGGAAAGCTCGGATGAACGGGCAACAATTCCGATTGAATGCAAAGCCGCAAACAAATTATCACGCAAACACTGTAGCGGTGCGATTGAATACCTGACGCTTACTCGCCAGAAGAAAGGCGTTATCGTATCGTGTGCGCCGTTTCAGGAACTCGCGATCCAGGGTGTAACCATTGTAAATGTTCCCGTGTACCTTGCCACGCGGGCAAATATCCTGCAGTATTGTTCTGAAGAGTAATCGCGGGTGAAATGTCTCCCTCACCACATCCGGTTTTCTCTCCGCGGCTTCAACCAGATACTCTCCCCCGGTGCCGGGCCTACGACGTCAACCGTCTCAAGATTCGCGCGCGCGAGCGAATGAAACCGCGGCTGGTGCGGGCGATGGGGATGTCGCCGATAAGCGCGTGGGCCATGAGGTAGCCGTCGGTTTCCCAGTCGGAGATGCAGGCGGTGATCCCGTAGCCGAAAAAGGCCGGGTTGTTCTCGTAGCTCAGCAGGAGAATGCGCTCGCCCACGGCAATCCGGTTGCGTTCGCACCAGTGGAGAACCTGCACCGCATGCCGGTCTTCACCGAAAACCAGCATCGTGCGGCCTGGTGTCTGTTGTGCCGCGTCGGCGAAACTCCTGATGCTCCGGAACATGCGCTCGAACTCTTCCCGCACCAGCACCCCGTCAACGGCAAGACGCGACCTGATATGCTCGAATGGAAAGTGTGAAGAGAGTCTTTTGAGCACGCGGGCCGGGGCCCCGGCAGGGCGGTCGGAGCGCAGCAGCACCTCGACACGCATGGATTGGTTCACCGCGCGGATCTCGGGATAGATGCGAAGATAGTTGAACAGGTCGGCGTGGGAGACGCGTTCGTCGAGAACGATTTTCAAGCTCGCCGGATCGTGCATGAGGGCGAACTTCGCCGTGGCGCGCGCTCGAACCGTGTGGGTGTGGCTGCCGCTGAAAAAGTGGCATCCGCTCCGGCCGGCGACAAACGCCTTGGAAATCGCCAGCAGGGGCGGAGGGGACCGGCGCATACGTTCGGCGGCTTTTGAAAACATCGCATGCACGTACGAGAAGTCCTCGCCGGTGACATACCCGGCATCACGCCCGAATACCAGCACTCCGTCGGGCAGCCTTCCCCGCTTTTTCCACAGATCGATACAGGATTGCAGCTCCGAGTAGTTCGTGTACCTGAAAAGCCATCCCTGTTCCTCCAGTCGGCTCTCCATTTTGCGCAGGGCCATGGAGAGGTTGTGCGATGTGAACATGGTGGTGAGAGCGATGGTTTCGGGGTAGAGTACGATGCATTCCCGGCGTGCGGCCCAGTGCAGGGAGCCGTACACGCCGCCGACCCAGTACTGCTTGCCGAGTTTGGTGACATACCCCTCTTTCTCGAGCATGCGGTAGGCCGCGGTGACCGTGCCGGTACTTACGTGCAACTGAATCGAGAGCTGCTTGTTCAGCGGAAGGGCGGTTCCCTGTTTGAACTTCCCCGAAGCAATCGCCTTGAGAAGATCATCGTGCAGCGCCGCGGCCGAGCCCGGCGCCCCGTCGATGCTGTTGCCCGACTCATCTTCCGCCGTTTTTCCCGCACCCTGTCGCGTGGCTGTCCTGGTCCCGCTCCCGTGCCGTCTCTCCAGCAGACCCCGTGCCGTATACTCCGCCATCACACGCCGCACCGACATGACCGAACAACGCAGGCGTTCGGCCAATTGCCGGTCGTGGGGTAGTTGGGCCCCGGGCGGGTTGCCGGCAATGAACGCGTCAATCCACTGTCGCAGCTTTTCGGATACGGTCACGGTGTCACTCCGATGAACACAGGAACACAATCGGGTCATTATCTCCATTATAAATCATGGCGGTCAAGTTGTCGAGATTGGGGCTCGGAATTGCCTCAGTGGCAGCGCCGCTTGCTCTTTGGGGTTTACGCATGGCATATTTTCCTAACAGGCCTGTTGTGCGGATATGTTGTTGAGTACGGGGCCGTCGACATTTCTATTCAAGGGACAGGGAGAAGATATGGCATATTCTCTTCAAGAACATGTAGGCAAAGACACGATGATCGAGTTTTGCAGGAAGCATCACATAACCAGGATCGCTGTTTTCGGCTCAGCAATTCGCGATGAACTTCGCTCCGACAGTGATCTTGACGTCCTTGTGGAATTTGACGAGCGCTTTGTGCCGGGCTATTTCAAAATGTGCCGAATGGAACATGAGTTGACGGAGATTGTCGGCAGGAAGGTGGACTTGAGAACGCCCGAAGAATTGAGTCGCTATTTTCGCGAAGATGTTATGCGGGAAGCCCACGTGGAATATGAAGAAGCCTGACGATCTCATCCGCGTGCGACACATGCTCGACGCTGCCGGCGAGGCGCAGACCTTTCTCGGGGAAGCGACGTTTGATGAATTCCGGGAAAACAGACAGCTTGCCCACGCAATCATGCGAACATTGGAGATTGTGGGTGAGGCCGCATCACAGACGACCCGCCAATTTCGCTCGCGGCACCCGGAAATAGAATGGAGGGTGGTTGTGGGCATGCGTAACCGGCTGATACATGCATACTTTGACATCAACCACCGCATGGTCTGGGAAACTGTGCGAGATGATATTCCTTTACTTATCCAACGGCTTCGTACCGTTCTGGAGCAAGAAAACGGATAATCCTCTCTTGGCGAAAACGAAGCGGTAATTCGCCCGTAATGGTCGTCCCTGACTTAGTCTTTATTCCTTGTAGTACGTCAAGACACTCTTTCATTTCGTAGCCTGCGTTCTTCCCAATGGTCTTGGGCAAACTGAGTCCCCTTGCGCGGTGCTTCCCCCGTTCCCGGCAGTCCCACTCCCGGCACCGCGCGTGATCTCTACCCGGTAAGTTCAATCCACCTCCCGCGACAATTTCCTGATAACCGTCTCACCGCTCAATGAACACAGGAACACAATTGAGCTATTAGCTGGATCACATAACGTGGCGGAGAAGGCATCCTGCCGGTAGATTGACATGCAGAAGGAACGCGGGAACGGATGATGTTTCCGCGGAAGTACAGGTTACCTGTCACTCACCACGGGAGGTACTGATGAGAACGACGACGCGAAGAGGCTATGCCTGTGTCTGTGCTGCGCTGCTGTGCCCGGTCATGCTGTTTGTGTCGGCGCGGAGCGCGCGGGCCGAGGATTTCGGCACCACGACCGCGAAGATGTGGTCGCCGTTTGTCGAATGGAGTATCGACAACGTATCGTATTCGGGTAATCCGTTCGATGTTGTCGCCAACGTCACGTTCGAACACGAGGGGAGCAACGCCCGTCATGAAACCGAGATGTTTTATGACGGTGAAGAAACGTGGAAGTTCCGATTTACGGGCACGAAAACCGGGACCTGGACGTTTTCCACATCAAGCGGCAACAATTCCCTCAACGGACACACGGGCACGGTCAGCGTGCAGTCACATCCCGAAGCAGAGGGGTTTCTGCGGCACGTGGGGAATAAATACGCGGTGCAGCACGGGGACGACGGTGAACTGAAGGGGTATGTCTTCAATGTGTACCAGCAGGCAAAGACCCGGTCGTTTCATGAAATAAGCAGTATCGATGAGTACTGTCAAAACGCAAAAAACGACGGGTTTGAGATGTGTTACCTAATGGTGGCAAACAATTGGTTTCATCATGGAACGTTTTCCCACTCCGATCACAACAGCGAAGATCCCGACCTGCAGACATTCGCGAAGCTTGACGAGATCATCACTGACGCCTATGGGCAAGGCTGCCGGATCTGGCTGTGGGCATGGGGCGACGAGGGCAGACGATGGACGGCAAAAGGGGTGGGAGGCATCAACGGCGACCCCGACCGGAGGCTGCAGCGCTACATAGCGGCCCGCCTCGGTCCGCTTCCCGGCTGGTGCATGGGGTACGGATTTGATTTAATGGAATACGTTTCGAAAAGTGAATTGCGCTCATGGGCGAACTACCTTCATGAGCACATGGGATGGCAGCATTTACTCTCGGCCAGATCGGCCGACCTGCAGGCATCGAATTGCATCAACGGTTATGCCATTAGCGATACTGAACTCGGTGATTTCTCCGGCCCCGGCTATCCGGACATCGGTACGATCATCGATCATTTGAATTCCGACACCGACAATCCGCATCTGTACGAAGAGCGGCACTACTGGCAGCGGTGGGGGCTCGACGAGACCAAGACGCGGCGTCTGGTATGGCGAACCATCATGGCCAACGGTATGGGCGGGTGGTACGGATTGAATAGCGGTTCCTATCCCTCGTCGCTCAGCCGGTCCCTCCGAACGCACTACGAATTCTGGCACGGTAACGACAGGTTCAAACTGGACTTCGAGCGAGCCAACGACCTCACCGACGGCACTTGTCTCAGAAGCGGCAACAACAGCCGCTACATTGTCTACAAGGAAGGAACATCGTCGATTCAGGTCGATCTGTCCTCCGCATCGGGGTCCCTCAGTGCCGTTGCGGTTGACTGCAATGCCGCCTATGCCGAGAACGATGTCGGCCCCCTGAGTCCCGGCAATCACACGATCGACCTTCCGGGCACTTCCGACTGGGTTGTTGCGATCGGTGACTTTGGGAGTGATGCCACTATGGTTGCGTCAACAAAATCCACGAAAGCCGGAGTGGTTTCACCGGTCCAGATCCACCATTCGAATGACCATC
>CAZNDN010000219.1:0-4928 GCA_964571815.1 uncultured Fibrobacterota bacterium
GAGGGGGACTTCCGGGAAAACACTGTTTGTAGTATGTACTGTACGTCTTTGAGAAGCGAATGATTTCTATAGTACGCGAGGTTCATTTCGACCTTCTTCGGCCAGATGACCTCATCATTGTACCGCCTCGGATCGTCGGCCTTTGCAAGCAACTCTTCTTCGTTGCGGAAATACAGTGTGGCCGGACCCGTGATACCGGGGCGCAGCCGGAGGATATTGCGGGCTTCACCGGTGAGCCTGTCGGCATACCCGGGAACGTCGGGCCGGGGGCCCACGAAAGACATGGCGCCGGCAAGCACGTTCCAGAGCTGAGGCAGCTCGTCGAGTTTGTACCGCCGGAGAAACCGTCCGATTGGGGTGATACGGGAATCGGAAGCTGCGGTAATAGGCCCCTCGGACTCCGCTCCGGTATACATGGTCCGGAATTTGATCGTCGTGAAGAGCTTACCGTCTCTTCCCACCCGCTTCTGCGTATAGAAAACGGAGCCGCGGGAGGTAAGCTTGACGGCAAGCGTAATAATCACGGCCGGCACAAAGAAGAGGAGGATACCGAGGAAAGAGAAGATGATGTCGAAGAGGCGTTTCACTGTCAGGCAACGGGCAAAGCGTCGAGTTGTGAAATCGTCAAGGTAAATGAGGTCACTGCACCTGATTCCAGAGAGAACCCCTTCCGCCGTGGAAAGAGTCGGCCCGCTGTGGAAGATTCACTTTGAGGTTCAGACCACATCTTGGGGAGTCGCCAATCGTCAATTCCGTGCTGCATTCGCAACGCACACTCCGCCACTGCACTTGACCGGCACCTGCTCTTTCGAACGTTTTCCCGCCTCGTCACAGGATTGGAGGCCGGTGCATGTTTTCAACGCTCATCCGCTCGCACATTGATTCCCAGCAAACTACCAACCGGATTCGCATGCCTGTCGCATCACTGTCTCGGACTCAGTATGTTCCAATCATCCTGCCGTAATTCTTCGGACTGAGCACTCTCAGCGCCAAGCCAACACCGGGCCGGAAATGGACATGCGAGGGGTACACTGTGTCCGAATACCCGATACCCTTCTTGAATACCTCAAGGGCTTTATCATACGACTTGATGGCGTAATGAATCTTGCTTACCGGCGCTATTTGTTTTGCAGATTGGACAAAAGTGTACATCAGAGCATCGTTGACGTTGAGCGCCAGAAGCCTGGTGTTGCCGGCTATTGTGTCCACGAATGCGGTTGAGCCGATGATCTTGCTGATGAGAAATCCGGCGATATCCCCCGTTTCCCTGCTTCGCGCTATCAGTATATTTGTTCCCGGCAACACCAGGAGTTCTCTCCAACTGCGTTCAAAGAATGCGGCATTCAATGGTTTCTTCCATCCCGTCCTCTTCACAAACCCGTTCCAAAGGTCAGCGCATTCCATACCCAACGATTCATCCAGCGACGAGATGGCCTCCATACAACATGATCTCAAACCTTTTCTGACTTTGCCTCTGCGTTTTGAGGTAATCGATGTCGTCCCGTATTCCTTTGGGTTTTCGATAGTGTTGATTATCTGCTGTGAGTTGGCCAGGTTTTCCTGTGCCGCAAACTGGAACCCAAGAAATGACTTTGCGTAGGGAAGCGACGGCATCTGCGAGCGGGGCTGAAGCACGTCGACCGGCCAGCACAAGCCCGGTTTGACCTGATACCACCACGAGCCGTCGTCGATTCGAAAAGGGAGTGAGAACCTTTTTCCCCCAGCATGCGTTTCCAGGTACCACCAGAAGCCATTATACTCTGTCCGTCGAAGGGCATTGCAGAACTCATCCTGATTCGAATGCTTCAGAGGAAGAATTGGTGCGTCGAGTTGCTTAGGTACCTGCGGACTCATAGTCTCCAGCCTCGTTGAATGCGTGCCGGAATCTGTCACGTAGTTTGAGGTATGCCGGTCTGTCTCTGTACGTGGAAAAAGAGAACCTGTCCGGCGACGCAGAGTTTTCGTTAGACTGCAGCGAGATTCCCAGACGGTGCGCGCGATCATGGATGTGCTTGACAAAACTGCCGGGTGATTCGCACAACAGGCGGTATTCGTGGTCAATGACTGCACCGGGATACCTCCTCTTTGCATCCTCGATCCGTTTGTTGATCAAATGAACCTGGGCGGCAATCTGATGCACCGGGTCCCTGCCGAGGTATGCCTTGCACTCGACGGGCCGCAACGAAAGCCAGATCGTATCCGTCGAATATCGCTTGATCCGCGAGTTGTAGATGGAAATGGCGGTATCGATCGGATCACGGCGGAGATGAATAAACAAGCAGTTTGAGAAGAACGCTACGTTGTGCGGTATGTAGAAACCGTGAGCGGTCCAGGCGCTCAGGAGTGTGTGGGATTTTGAGGAACACACCGTCTGGAGTATTCTTCTGATATACTCCATTCTCTCCGGGCGCGGCGAAGGTGGCCTTTCATGGATTGAGTAGTCAAACCAGTATTCCCAGAACCGATTAGCCTCCGCCGGAGCATTGAGGCCGGGGACGTATCCAAGGTCGGACTCATATCCACCCCTGTAGCGCCCGACCAATACTCTCTTCACCGCGGCCCCCACTGCGGGAACCTTGAAAAAGACGTGTTCGAGGTTCGAAATGTAGGACACATTGAAAGCTCTGGCCAGAAGGATATAGGCAAGAGTCGACCCGATGCGCGGGGGACCCACAACTGAGATCAGATTAACCGGTTCATCGGGATGAGCCCGTGATACAAGGACCTTCTCCAAGGGCCGTACTATTTGCAGAGGAAGGGTCTGCACGGCTTTGCCGGCATACTGCGCAACGCTCATCATACGAAAAGCTTCCGGGTCAGAGTTCCTTCCCTTTCGGCATCCTTGAGAACACCCTCGGCCTCCCCGACCAGCATTTCGCGATTGAATTCCTTCTCGGCAAGTGAGCGTGCCGCCCTGGACGCACGATCGAGCCATCCGCGGTCCGTGATATGTGATGCGACTTTGCGGGCTGCTTCCTCCATATCGCCGGGGGGAACGACAATCCCGGCCTCATGCTCTTCAACAAGTCTTTTCTGCCAACCTCCATAGTTGAGCACGAGGGGCTTTCCGGCTGCAAGGGAATCAAAGAACTTGTTGGCCGAATTCGCCCACATTTCCCTCACATCGACAAACCAGGAAGCGGTCATGGTTGCGGCGCGGAAAGCGACGGGTACCTTTTCCTTCGGAATGCGGGGATACATGAAGAAATTCTTCCCGAGGACTCCTTCCCTTGCCGCCGTTTCTCTGATTTCTTCTTCTTCCTTGCCGTCACCGAGGACGAGAAACACAATGCCGGGGTCGATTTTCATAGCTTCGCGGGCAAGCCTTGCCATGTAGCCGACGCCGTTTATTCTACCCAACGTACCTGCATAGAGAAGCACGGGCGCATCGCGGTCAATGCCGTAGCGATCCCGGAATTCTGCGGCATCCCGCGTGGAGACATCGAAGACATCCGGGGAGGCCATGTTCGGTATGATTGAGGTCTTGTCTTCCGGATAGCCGGTTCGTATCACGCCTTGCCTCATATCCGGAGAAAGAGCGATGACGCGGGTGGCATGGAAATAGGCCTGACGTTCAAGCCAACGGGCAATCCGGATAAGCAAAGGATTCTTCAGAGCGCCAACGGCAATCGGCAACTCCGGCCAGAGGTCCCTGACTTCAAAAACCATCGGTACCTTGTTCTTCCAGGAACTCAGGATTCCCGGCACGGCGACGGTCAAGGGCGTGCTGGTGGCGAAGACGATGGTGGGGTGTATTGCCGTGGCCTTGAGGCTGCTGCTCCAGGCGTATCGAATAAAAGAGATGATCCTTCTGAAGTAGGACATCGCATTCGAGTAGGGAACGGGACAGCGGTGTATGTGTATTCCATTCACCACGGAATGCTTCCATCCACGCACAAATCCCTTTCGGGTTTCTCTTTCGGTGGTTACAACATGCACTTCATTCCCCGCTGCCGCCAGATGCCGGGCGATTTCAAAATGACGGGTCGCGCCGATCATCGACGGCGTATTGAAGTACTGGGCAAGATAGACAATCTTCACAGCGGATGTACCTGCTGTGTCTCCCGTTTGAAGGCAAGGAAGATGGATCTGAGATAGAGCATGCCGACCTGGACAGTCACACTCACGAGATACAACGGCAGCCAGTGCCCAGGACAGTGCTTCTTTCCGAAGGCATATCGCACCTTGAGGTTGTTTGTAGAGCGCAGCGAAAACAGCGTCCTTGCGAACTGCCGCGGCGAACGAGCCTTGTGCGGTGTTTCTCCCGTGGTCGTCGTATTGAGGGTTATGATTGCCTTTGGCAGGATATAGGTCTTGATCCCTCTTTCCGCGAACTGCATGGAGAAATCGTTGTCGCCGCCATAGTGACGGAACCTCTTCGTGTCTATGCGCGATACGATGTCAAGGAGACGGGCGCTGAATACCAGAAACCGCGCGGTTGCCAGATCAATCACCGGCATCGTGTTTGATGGTATTGAGCTGTGCGCTTTACCCCGAAAAGGATAACCGGTAATGAAAAGCGGCCAGTTGATCACCTTGCCACCGCTTGAAACGCACATCCCGCGGGCATCCAACGCAAGCGGATGGTACAATGCCGACGGATTCGACCGTGCGTTATCGATCATGATCCCTATGGCATCGTTCGTGAACTGGATGTCATTGTTGGCAAACGCAACAAAATCATCCTTCTGCAGCCGCCCCGTGGTCTGTAGATGTTCCAAACCGGCGTTGATACCACCACCCCAGAACAGGGAACCTGACCGTGAGACTATCTCGGTCTCGGGAAACTTTTCAGCAACCTGGTCCCGTGTGCCGTCGGTCGATCCGTCGTCAACGATAACAGCGCGATAATCGGCATAGGACTGGTTGTGCAAAGACGCGAGGAACGCGACAGTGCTGGATTTTCTGTTGTGCACAGGTACCAGGAT
>CAZNDN010000220.1:0-4922 GCA_964571815.1 uncultured Fibrobacterota bacterium
TTTTCTGCAGGATCTGAAAAGGTGGTCCGGCCAAACAGTTCCGGAAGCGACCGCGGCAATACGATCAAACCACTCTACATAACGGTCCCGCACATTTGCCTGAATGATGAATCCCTGTATCGCTGGATGGCGACAATCGATATTTTGCGTATGAACCGTGCCAGGGAAAGGCAAGTCGCGCTGAAATTATTAAGAAAGCTCATAGAATCTCCCGGGAAATAGCGTGATTGCTCATCATCCCAGCATTGCGATGATTGAAACCGCTGCCATGGCTTTCGAACAAGTGCCGGGCATCGATGTTGTGAATGTTGGGGGTGCAACAACATGTCTGTACATTGACGACCCTGCGCTACATCAGGTTCGAACCACGAAGGATGTGGATTGCACCCTGGAATTGGCAACATATACACAGTACAGCACCCTGGAAAAAAGACTACGGGCGGCAGGATTTGCGCATGTTATTGATGAAGACGCCCCATTACGCCGCTGGGCCTGTAAGGGATTGCTAATGGATATCATGCCCGATGATGAAAGGGTTATTGGTTTTTCCAATTCCTGGTATGAAGAGGGACGAAAAAAAAGAATCTCAATACAATTGCCGTCACACCGTCAGATTTACATATTTGCACCGGAATACTTCATTGCCAGTAAAATTGAAGCATTCAATCATAGAGGCGACAATGATTTCTATGGCAGTAAGGATATGGAAGACATCATTACCGTCCTGGATGGGACTACTGATGTAAAGACGATCCCGCGTGAAGAAAACAGAGCGACGGTTTTCGTGAAAAGGCAACCGGCACAATTCCTTCACAATCAGGATTTCATGCAATCTCTGGCCGGCCATATTGAACATGGGGATACGTCAAGAATTGAAAGGATCGTTTCGTTTATACGGTCTTTCACGGGCTGATTTGGCATGGATATGTATGTTGCTTTCGACAAATAAGCAGTACGCAAGCAACACCTGCAACGTACCTCCGATGCCTCATTTGCCACACTGAGCTTGTCGAAGTGTTCTCGAAGGCGGAGGGGGGCCTGCATCTCACTCACAAGAACTCACACAAATCAATCATTGAAAATAGAACGTCAACACGTTACATTTTCAATGTTATGATACCGCAACATCTGGAGCATACCCTTTGCGACGCACTTGCGGAATTCCCGGTCGTCGGTCTCACAGGACCGCGCCAGTACCCTCGGGGACGGAGGGAATTCATTAACTTGTGCCTTCGCAGTCCTGTTCTATCCGCGCAAACAAACGGGAATCGGGGATCGCCGGCAGGCGGGTCGGCTGTGGCGCGTCTCCTCCTGCCTCGCTGACGTCAACAAGGTGCGTGAATGAGCGTGAATCAGACTCCAGGTCCGTAAGCAAGAGCGTCCCCGAGTATCCCCGCATCCGGCTTTCGGGACCCACCCGCCTGGACCGGCTTTCGGACAATTGCCGGATGCGCAGTCCAGGAAGGAAAAGCTCGAGTATTCACGGTCCTCGATCGAACGAACCCGGCAAGGGAAGTCGGCCGATCGGAGGTTTTTTGTGTGGCGGCTCTATAACTTAATAAATTGCCTCCGTCCCCAGGCGACCGTCCCCAGACGCCCAAGCGCCAGGCGCAACGGCCCTCAGCTCTACCGCAACGTCGACAGGGTCTTCGCAACCTGTCCGGCAGATGCGCCCACTCGAACGATATAGATGCCCTGCGGGAAGGCCGACAGCGATATCCGAACCGGGCTCGCCGCCGCGGTATATGTTCGGTGAAATATCATCCTGCCCCGCGCATCGCAGATCTCGACCGGGACCGCGACCGCGGCCGTGCGCGAAATCTGAAGCATTGAGCCCTTGCGGGCGATATCGATCGGACCGTGCTTTTTCATGGTGTGCTGTACCGAATATCCGCCGTGGCCGGGGAAGCGTGCCGAAGTGTGGAGCGACTCGGGCGCCGGCAGCCAGTGCTCGGTGCTCAGAACGTTGTCCCGGTCGACATCGATCTCCGGCCAGACCACCTGCCCGGCTTTCTGCGCCTCGACATCGTGGTCCCATCCCAACTCGTTTGAGTTCAAATCGATCCACATGACTATCCGGTGAAAATCTTCTTCACTGATCGAGCCGCTCTTGTATTTCTGAAGCAGGTCGTCCCCGATTCGTGACTCATGCGCACCGACACGACCCGGGATCGAGCGCGAGCCGGCGCCCGGCGCCCAATAGCACTGATACTCGCCGCCGTACCCCGCCCGCTCCAGCGCCGGCTTGGCCAGCAGATGATAGTTGAACGGTATGGCCCCTTTTGTCGAATCGTCATGATGCCCCGGGAATTCTTCCTGTATGGCCGACGGGCCGCGTTTGAACGCGATCGGGGTCGACTGAAGCGGCGGGATTGCTTTCCATTTGCTCTCGTGGCACCCCACGCAGCTTAACTGCTCACCCGCGTGCACGTAGGTCAGCGCCCGCATGGATTGAATTGCCATCTGATTTTCATCGAGGGCCTGGAAATAGATAGGCTTGTTGATAGGTGCATCACAGTACACGCTCCCGTCGTCTTCGACGGGCACGATCCCCAGCGACATGCGGCAGGTGGCCATGTCGTAGTTGCCCACCCTGGGGTTGTTCTCACCGGGCGTGGTTTTGGGGATGAACTGCACAATCCGCATCCACTTGATCTTCTTCTGCTCGACCACACCCTCGGGCCAGGGAACCGGGTAGTTCTCGTAGATATTCTGCACCGTGATCGTGGCGCGCGGGTGCTGATCGGGCCTGTCTTCCCCGTCGTAGGTTTTTTGTGCAAGCACGGGCGGGCGCTTGCGAGGTCGAAGCGGCATGGGATCAATGGGTCTGAACCCCAGCCGGTAATCCTCGGCGTCGTCCCTGACCGTGTACAGGACTTCCTTGTTGCCGAAGCGGTCAAGGAGAATGATATATTTCCAGTAGTTGCAGATATAGAAATCTTCGTTCAACGGCCAGGCAGTGCCGTACTTTCCGGTCAGGTAGTAGTTTTTTATTCGCCCCGCCCAGCTCAGCCACAAATCTTCCGATATGAGACCTTTTGCCAGCGACGGGTCCATCTCTCCTTCGGGGAACAGACAGTCGGGCGTTACCCGTTGGACCTGCGACATCATTCCGTCGTCTTCGATTCGTGTATCGATCTGAATCAGTGAGCCGAACGCGACCCCATGGTGCGGAGCGGCGGTGGCCAGGTACCGGTGCGAACCGGGAATGGCGCGAATATTCCATTCGCCCCAGGGATGAAGATTGGAGCCGCCCTTGGGAGGGTGAAACCCTCCGTTCTCCTTGCCCTTCACAATGGGGAATTTGAAATATGGTGTATTGCGGTCTCCCCAGGGGTGGTCGTAGTTGCCGTGCGGCGCTCGCGGGTCGCGGCCGTCGGGATAACAGGTCCAGATATGATGCGCCTCGTTTGAGCCGCGATCGACATAGTCCCATTGGGTGAAGACGATCATGCCGTTGTTGTCCACGCTCGGATGCCACTGGTTGGTCTCGTGATAGGCCAGCGGATACATATCGCTGCCGTCGGGTTTCATGGAAAAGAGGGTGTAGGCCGGCACCGGTCTGCCACCGTGACACCTGCCGAATGTCAGCATGTCGCCGGTCCGGCGCTCAGAGATAAATGCTATTCTGTCGTTGGGCAGCACGCACGGATCGAACTCATTCCAGAACACATCCCCTTCACCGTCGGTGAGCTGCACCAGTCCGGATCCGTCGACATTCACCTTGAAGATGTGCCAGGTGTGGGCGCGGTCCCATTCCTTACAAGCAAAGGTGTTTTTCCCTTCACACCAGGCAAAATAGATGGTTTTGCCATCCCAGGAGAGTTCGGGTGACATGAATGCGCCCCCGTGCAGATCGCGTCCGGCATACGCCCCCGATTCCACCGGGCCCGTTAGAACATCCCGCCGTTTTGGATTCGGTCCGAAGGGTTCGTCAAGAACATACAAGCCTCCACCGCCGATGGCATCGCATCCGTAATACTGGTCGCACATGTGAATATGACCGCTGAAAAGCGGGTTGAATTCGACAAACAGCAGGGTGTCGATTTCGTCCAAAAGCGGGTTGGCAAAAGCTATCTTGCGTCTTACACCACATACCTTGTTGTAGAGATCCTTGCGTGCGGCCGTGCTTGCTGGATCGACTCCCGCACTCTGTGTTTTGAGTGCTGTAAACTCCTGCTCCAGTGCGCTCATATCAGGCGCACCGGGCATGAGCTTGAGATGGTTCAGCAGCGCTTCGGTTCTGCGCAGCGTCACGGCCAGAGCATCGGCGTCACTCTCATGGACAAGGGCATGATCGTCGTAGCAGTACCCATCGATAAGGTACACATCCCAGGTGTAGTCTCCCTCGGGCAACAGCGGCCATCCACCGCCTTCGCTGTGAAACGGCTGGTTCAGCGTGCCGCCCACGTCGCAGACTTCCTGGATACGATCGTAGACAAAATTTTCGAAATTGTCGTAGGTAGCTTTCGGTGGAATAATGGCACGGCACGGTGCGAATGTCAACAGAAGAACACCGGCCGCCGCGGCGGTCATGCCGCCCGGCACTCGAATTCGGCTGGTCATGTAATCCCCCCCCTCTGTATGTGGTTGTTGACTCGGAAGTAGTGTCCTTTCCCCCGGCGATGGAAAGAGCTGCCGGGCACGGCACCCGACACTGTTTGATTAATATTATAATCCGCTTACGCAATAGTGTGTTACACTATTTGGTACATCAAACAATTTTTTTTGTTAACGATTATAGTTATAGCGTGCTCAATGGTCGCTTGAAATGATAGGCCACGGGCGCCGTCGGGCATAGTGTAGACCCGGCCGTGTGGGTCGCATCAGCGGCCCTGGCCGGTATGTTCTGTTCCCCCTCTATCTACTAAACCGGCTTCGCCGGAGTCCCGCGGAGCGGGAGAGACCAGAGGTCAGTCCCG
>CAZNDN010000221.1:0-2284 GCA_964571815.1 uncultured Fibrobacterota bacterium
GAAGATTTTTGCTATACATCGGACGGACGCCGCGTACCGTGTCCGTCAGCGGACAACCCAACGCCGGAAACCCCAATCCATACCGATCTTGAACTCTACGATCCCGGACCCTTGAACTACGATGCGAACTATGATATGGGACGTTGGACCCTGTACTCCCAAAGCCTGGCGTACAACACGTTCGACCGAAGGAATGGGACTCACTGGTTCAGTCCGGATGTTCTTTCCGCACCGAGCAATTACTGGCTTTCCTTCGAGAGCCGCCATCAAAGAGATGACATAAAACGAATAATGAACGTATGCAGGGATGGTGCGGCAAACACTAATGAGAATATTGTTGCTTCAGCGTACCTGATAAGGGGTCAAGGGGACAACGAGTTCTATAACAATCTGGTGGTGGTCTCCGATGGGTTTGACCCCGGGAACAATAGAACCGTGCTTGAACTGATCGGCTACGAGCAGTTCAACAAGATGTTTGAAACCGGCAATGGGACACCTCTGGGGGAGGGATATGACATAGTATTTGTGGATTACCACGAAGGCGCTGGAGATATCCAAATCAACTCGAAAGCATACTTGAGGATACTGCAGTATCTCTGCTCCAAGGCCGAAGGAAGAAGGGTTATTGTCGGGGGCTTCAGCATGGGAGGGGTAATCGCGCGATTGGCAATGCTCTATGGTCAGATGCACTACCCTGAGACAATTGATAATGTCTACAAGTTGATTTCAATAGATTCACCGCAGCAAGGGGCGGCGATTCCTATCGAGATGCAGAAACTCGTCAATCTTTATGTCGAGCATCCTCCCGATTTTGCGGACAGGTTTGTTGGACAAACGCAAATGGTCAGATCACTCAACGATATCAATAGACCCGCCGCACGGCAGATGTTGTATGAGCATTACTACTCCTGGCCTACGACCCATGAACATGACCGATTCTATGACTTTCTGACCAACACCATGGGTGACTATCCTGAAGACGTAGAACTGTACTCAATTGCCGATGCGAGCTGGGAGATGCCCTACCCGAATGACGATCCGGGTGTAGTTGCAGTAGAAATCAACGGAAGACGCGTTCGGCTCTATGAAAGGGAACTCGCACCGGGTTCCTACATCGATATGTTCAATGGCCCCAATTTCAGTATCCGATGGGGAACCGACCCAACCGAGCCCATTTCGGGAATCCTCGGGTTTGAGGCCAGGGAGCCCAGTCCGCCCAGCACTGACAGCCGCTTCAAACCGACCTTTATGCCGCTCTATTCCGTTTTTGACCTGCGGGGTATGGATTTCTATGCGTATCCTTCCGTGACCAGCCAGGAAGAACTTGATGAAGTGGCGAGGCGATATTCGGCATTCAATAAGCTGTATATCGCAAACTACGGCAAGCGATACGCCCATATCATTTTCAACGATAACCTGATAAACGTACTGATGAAAGCGATTGCCGATCCGGTGCCCGGCGATATCAGCCCGATCATCAATCTGCTGCTGTTGGATTGATCGTCGGATATGGGCAATACTCTCATCACCGGCATAGTGGTGAGACAGTTGGACAGTGCGGCAATGGATGCGTGTCTAAAAACAAAACGGGCCTGACCGCACAACGCGGACAGGCCCACAACGCAGCTCTTTGACAATCTCAATCAAGGCATTTCAGCACTTCCTGACGTGAGGAAGCCGTTATGACCGTATTGAGCGCCCGCTGGATCTTTCGTGAATCCGATGTTCTGGCGACTCTCTTCCTGGCTTGAGCGGGCAATCCAAACCTGATTTCAAGCTGGTTGACCAGGATTTGCCGCTCTGCTTCAACCTTAACCTTGCTGTCATGTTCTTTCACTGCTGTTTCGTACATGCTTGAAACGTCCGTCAGGTCGTTGATGGTCCTAATGGTGGAAGAACTCCTCGGAATCTTCCGGGTCCTGTTTATTCGCTCGACGATGGTCTGGGCAAGGTGCGCTCCCTCCTCCCTGAAAACGGCCGAGAGCAGCGAAACAAGCTCTTTGCGATTTTTAGCGATGTCTTCCGGAGTGCTGTTCTCAACATAGAAAACCGTGGCGACAGCGTTACGAATTTTCACAAGGTCACGCTTCGGAATTTCGGTGATTGCGATTTTGAAATCAGGTAGTTGGACAAAATCCTCGTGAACGAAGGAACGAAGCAGGTCTTCGACCACCTGTGGGTCGCTGAAAAGCCTTGTATACCATCGAGCATGGTATTTTGACATGTGATAAGGATACATCGAAAGATGAGGAAACGGCAAACCGCCTTCCCATGAGGACTGGAG
>CAZNDN010000221.1:2384-4914 GCA_964571815.1 uncultured Fibrobacterota bacterium
CCGGGAAGAGTGGGTCACGATGAACTCGTGGATTACTGGACCCGTTCAAAGGATGTTTCGGTGTGCCGAGTTAAGAATGCGAGCGGCACGGACAGAAAGAAAGCGATCAAACATGGACGGAAATGGATAGGAAAGCCGTTCGGCCTTTTCCCCTATGACCGAAAGGGCAACACGAACTGGTATTGCTCGAAGGTAGTGTATCGCGCCTGGAAATCACGTGGATATGAATTGGAGCCGCATGACAATTGGGGCGCAACCTACTCGACACGATGGAAATCGAAGAAAGTGTGGGGGGTCAAGATTTGGTATCCGGTAATGGTCAAAACCTGGATCAAGGATCCGTACGTGACTCCTACAGATCTCAAAAAAGATGGGAATACAAAACAGATCGCGCGGTGGTGACTATGCAAGAGGCATAGGCCGGGTGTCATAGCCCCAGCGGCACCCTCCCATTGATGCTGCTGGAGTGCCCGGTTACAAAGGAAAAACGATGAAGAAACTTTGCCTTTTCGGCCCGGCAATCTTAGCGGTACTTGCCGGGAGCGGTTGTTGCCTTCTTGTAGGACCGGATGAATTCGAAATTTCAACGAAGAAGTGCGCGGATTTCTCTGAATTGGTGACTCTGGAGGTCAAGGAGTTCGGGAAAAGCATTGTCGGTATAGACACGACGGATTTTACCGTAAAAGGACACATAAAGGTCGACGAAGACATGTCCTTCTCGGGGGCCGATAACACGCGCGACGGTCGGGTAGTGTTTACGGGAGGTGGTAGGATAAGCACGCACACGTGGGGAGATTTGCTCTACGTGATGGACAACAAGTGTGACGTAGAGAGGAAGATAAACATTGACGTGAATCCTCTTGCTCCCGTAGTCTTCGGGGATTATGTATTGGTTGGGAGTGCGGCCTACCAAACCGGAACCGCAAAGTTCTTGTGCCAGATTGTGAGTTTGGACAGCTACAGGATAGTGAAGACATTCAATTTGGACGACATGGTCTTCAGAACGCATGTCACAAACCTCGGCAAGTTTATATGGATTTCCAATTGGGTGCCCGATGGGTACGGGTACTTGTACCGAATCAACACCAACACACTCAAGACCAGGAAGGTAGTTCCTGAAGAAAACGAATTCTTCTACAACACCGGTTTCCGCATCGCCGGAAACGATTCTGGTCTGGTTCTTGCAAGTATTGTTGATTCGGGGGTTGGCAAGATCGGGTTTTTCACGCCCGAAAACGGCCGTCTGGATACCATCATTGATCCAGTAAATTACGCTAGAATAGCCGAAAAGTCGTTTCAACGTATCGACCATCCCTATTACTACGATAACAAATTGTTTTTCAGGTTTTCCAAGGAATCCGAGCATAGCGGTTTCATAGTTTATCTTGCCGAATTTCACCCGGTGAGCATGGAATTGACAGGCTTGCATAGCGTGGTGGAGACACAAGACTACTACACCTACGAGTTCATGCAGTTCTATGCGGGCAGGTTCTTTGTGGTGCAGCTTATATCCGAGAAAAAATGTGTTGTCCGGTTCTATGATCTGGAAACTTGGTCTGTTGCTCGCGATGTAGTGCTTGATGAAACCTTCAAGTAGCGGACGCATTCTCAGCCTGGTGTATGGTGGCACTGCGGATTCCCGTGAAATCTAAGGTGGAGGGGTGGAAAGGTGGTGACACAATGAAAGCAAGCCGGAGTTTGCGGCGCATCGGCCGGTTTCTACTGGTTAGTCTCTTCTGTTTGCCTGTTGGGGCAGAAGAAATACAATCATATTGGGTCCGAGCTGAAACTCAGTTGCACGCCGGCGTCGGAGAAGTGAATGTTGGTGCAGGGGCACGGCTTATATTTGAGAAGATGCCGTTTGTATCACCCTATGTTGGCGCAGAGTTGGACCTTTCATTTTTTGAAAGCTATTTTGTAGGCTGTGTCGGAATCCAAAGGGCCATTCCGCTCTTCGGAGCGCTGTCGTTTGTTCCTGCCGTGGGCTACTCGCTTGGTTCCAATATGGTGTATTTCTCCTGCAATGAAGGCCTGCATGGACAAGGTCAAATTGCGTTGGGGAAGAGGCGTTTCAGATTTCACGTGGCGGGAAGTGTCTTCCGGCAGTGGTGTCCTTACCCGGGGTTTTTCTTTCAGGGTGTTGGCATGGGAGTTTCGTTAGGCATATAGGATTCGAATGGTCCCGGTGGGTCCTTGGAGTGTATACAACTGAAGAAGACATTCCTCTACTGGAAGGGGCTTCCAGAATGCCGATACGTTCGTATGTGTAGTGCAAGGCAAGGCTGCGCAAAGGTGCCTTCACCGGCAATGTTCGCTTCTACGCTGCAAGAGCCTGATTTAACCGAATGGACAAAATGCGTTGAACAATGGACGTCGATTTCAAACAGAACTCGAACGCTTGATGGGAGTCCGGTGATATGAGTTGGTCAAGATACTCCGATTCGAAGTGCTCGGGCCTTCCGCAGATGTCCCAAGCCGTTGTGCGAACTCTTCGCGGAAGAAAGATCGCATTGAATATGGTTTGGTGTCA